>NZ_JBIVUT010000006.1:0-330994 GCF_044757365.1 Streptomyces sp. NPDC091289 | reverse complement strand
CGGGGGGCCCCCCCCGTTGGGGTTGCCCCCGGGCGGTAGCGGGTTCGGGGGGGGCGCCCCCCCCCGGGGGGGGCGGGGGGCCCCCCCCCCCCCCCGGGGGGGCCCCCCCCCCGGGGGGGGGGGGGCCCCCCGCCGGTGAACGCGGGTTCGGTCAGTGGAAGAAGTGGCGCGTCCCGGTGAGGTACATCGTCACGCCCGCCTTCTTCGCGGCCTCGATCACCAGCTCGTCGCGGACGGATCCGCCGGGCTGGGCGACGGCCTTGATGCCGGCGGCCGTGAGGATCTCCAGGCCGTCGGGGAACGGGAAGAAGGCGTCGGACGCGGCGTACGAACCGGCCGCCCGCTCCGCGCCCGCCCGCTCGACGGCGAGCTTCGCGGAGTCGACGCGGTTGACCTGGCCCATGCCGACGCCGACCGAGGCGCCATCCTTGGCGAGCAGGATCGCGTTGGACTTGACCGCCCGGGACGCCTTCCAGGCGAAGGCCAGCTCCTTCAGCTCGGCCTCGGAGAGCGCCTCGCCGGTGGCCAGGGTCCAGTTGGCCGGGTCGTCGCCGTCGGCCTGGAGGCGGTCGGCGACCTGGAGCAGCGCGCCGCCGTCGATGGCCTTGACCTCGAACGCGGTGGCCGGGGCCTCGGGGGCGAGCAGCACCCGGATGTTCTTCTTGCGGGCCAGCACCTCGACGGCGCCGTCCTCGTACGCCGGGGCGACGATGACCTCGGTGAAGATCTCCGCGACCTGCTCGGCCAGCTCGACGGTCACCGGGCGGTTGACGGCGATGATCCCGCCGAAGGCCGAGGCCGGGTCGCAGGCGTGCGCCTTGCGGTGCGCGGTCGCGACGTCGTCGGCGATGGCGATGCCGCACGGGTTGGCGTGCTTGATGATCGCGACGCACGGCTCGGCGTGGTCGTAGGCGGCGCGGCGGGCGGCGTCGGTGTCCGTGTAGTTGTTGTAGGACATCTCCTTGCCGTGCAGCTGCTCGGCCTCGGCGAGACCGCCGTCGCCGGAGGTGTAGAGCGCGGCGGGCTGGTGCGGGTTCTCGCCGTAGCGCAGGACGTTCTTGCGCGTGTAGGTGTCACCGAGGAACTCGGGCAGGCCCGAGCCGTCGGCGGCCGCGTAGTCGTCGGCGAACCAGGAGGCGACGGCCACGTCGTAGGCGGCGGTGTGCTGGAAGGCCTCACCGGCGAGCCGCGCGCGGGCGGTCAGGTCGAAGCCGCCGTCCTTGACCGCGGCGAGGACGTCGGCGTACCGCTCGGGGCTGGTGACGACGGCGACCGACGGGTGGTTCTTGGCGGCGGCGCGGACCATCGAGGGGCCGCCGATGTCGATCTGCTCGACGCACTCGTCGTCGGAGGCGCCCGAGGCGACGGTCTCCTTGAACGGGTAGAGGTTCACCACGACCAGGTCGAAGGGCTCGACGCCGAGCTCGGCGAGCTGCTCGCGGTGGGCGTCCAGGCGGAGGTCGGCGAGGATGCCGGCGTGGACGCGCGGGTGCAGCGTCTTGACGCGGCCGTCCAGACACTCGGGGAAGCCGGTGAGCTCCTCGACCTTGGTGACCGGCACTCCGGCGGCGGCGATCTTCCCGGCGGTGGAGCCGGTGGAGACGAGCTCGACGCCCGCCTCGTGCAGACCGCGGGCGAGGTCTTCGAGCCCCGTCTTGTCGTAGACGCTGACCAGGGCGCGGCGGATGGGCTTCTTCACCGGGGTGGGCTTATTCACCGACATGACCGAGATGAACCTTTCGTCCCTCAATGCGATAGCCGTCACGGGCGATCCGCCCCACGGCCTCGACGAGCAGTGAGCGCTCGACTTTCTTGATGCGTTCGTGAAGGGCGGCTTCGCCCTCCGGGGTGTCCTCCTCGGTCACCTCGACCACGCCCTGCGCGATGATCGGACCGGTGTCGACGCCGTCGTCGACGAAGTGGACGGTGCAGCCCGTGACCTTGACGCCGTACGCGAGCGCGTCACGCACTCCGTGGGCGCCGGGGAAGCTGGGCAGCAGGGCGGGATGGGTGTTGACGAACCGGCCGCCGAAGGCGGCGAGGAACGCGGGGCCCACGATCTTCATGAAACCGGCGGAGACGACGAGGTCCGGGCGGTGCTCGGCGAGGACCGCGGTGAGCGACTCGTCCCACTCGGCGCGGGTCGCGTGATCCTTGAGCTTGCACACGAACGTGGGGATTCCGGCCCGCTCCGCCCGCTCCAGACCACCGGCGCTGTCGCGGTCCGCGCCGACCGCGACGATCCGTGCTCCGTACCCCTCGGGGTCGTCGCCGATGGCATCGAGGAGCGCCTGGAGATTCGTACCCGATCCGGAGACCAGCACGACCAGCCGGGCAGGAGAGGCTGAGCGGGGCGGGGAGGCCACGTCGGGGCCCTTTCTCACGTGATGGCCGCGGGGTGACACACGTGCGGCCTGCTCTTTGTAGGGTCGTACGAAAGTATCGCTTCGCCCGATACGGGGAACCCTACGAACGGGCCGACCGTCAGCAACGATACCGGCACACCCGGCGGCCCCCACGGGACGGGGGCGTGACCGGGAGGTAGCGTCAGGGGACAGCTCACCGTCCACCGGGCTCCTCCGGGCGGACGAACCGTCCACCGGGCGGACATGACGAGATGGGGAAGACGTTCACCACATGCCGGACCGACGCCGCAGCACCGCCTTCCGCCTCCCCCTGCCCCAGCGGTCCGCTCTGCTGATGCGGGAAGGCCGGCCTTCTTCGCCGGACTCCTCCACCTCTCCCGATTCCTCTCCCGAATCCCCCTCCGGGGCCGCCGGAAAGCCGTCGGAGGACAACCCCTTCGCCCCGCCGCCCGCGGACCGTCCGGACCAGCCGTGGCAGCCGCGCCGCCCCGCCGCGCCGAACGGATCCAACGGGTCCGACGGGCCGGACGAGAACGGCGGGTCCGACGGGAACGGCGACGGCTCCTCCGGCGACCGCCCCTCGTGGGGCAGCCAGTGGAGCAGCAAGCAGCCCGGCCGGGGCAACGGCGGCTTCGGCGGCCGCTCCGGCGGCAACGGCTCCGGTGGCCCCGGCGGCAAGGGCGGAACCGACCGCGGCGGTCCGGCCGGACCGCGCTGGGACCCCAAGGACCCCGCACAGCGACGCGCCCGCTACGCGGTGCTCGGCGGCATGTGGGCCTTCTTCTTCGCCCTCTTCGAGTTCACGGAGCTCGCCCTGCTGCTGGGCGCGCTCTCGACGTACTGGGCGATCAGCGCGCTCCGCGCCCCGTCGAAGAACGCCTCCGCGACGGAACGCGCGGTGGCCGGCGGCACGGGGGCGGCCGGGGCCGCTTCCGGCACCAGCACCAGCACGGGAACGGGAGCCACGGCGGACGACGTCTCCGGGGCCGCACGCACCGCGCCCTCGCCGGCCTCGCACACCGCCGCGCAGAGCGTCAGCAGCAGGCAGCAGACCACGGCGGCCGTCAGCGGCCTGGTGACCGCCCTGCTGGCGCTGCTCATCGTGGCGACGACGTTCACCGTGCAGCTCGTCTACCGCGACTACTACACCTGCGTGAACGACTCCCTGACCAAGACCGGCGCGCTGGCCTGCAACGACCAGCTGCCGAAGCCGCTGGAGCCGTTCTTCGGCGTCAAGGAGTAGGTCCCGGGCCGTCCGGCTCCGCCGCGGGACGGCCCGCGGTGGGATCTGAAGGAAAGTCCGCGGGGAAGTCGGCCATCAGGCCGCCGGAGCCCCGTTTCAGGGAGGCCCAACGGGCCTCCCTGAAGTCTTTCTCGTGCCAGGGGTCGGCCGGGAGGAAGTCGTACGGCTCGAACCCCGCGTCGCCCCGCCCCGCCACCGGGTCCGTCGGCGCACCGGAGGCCGCTTCGGCCGCCGGGCCGGGAGCCGGAACAGCGCCTGCGGCGGCCGGGGTCGCGGAGTCACCCGGCCCCGCACCGCCGGACCCGCCCTCCGGCTCGCCCTCCGCGCCGCCCCGCCCGCGCCACGGCGCCCACCAGCGGCGCGGACGCGCCACGACGACCGCCGCCTCCTCCTCACCCTCCTCATCCTCCTGGGCCGCCGTCTCCGAGGGTTCCGCCACCTCCGATACGTCCACGCCCTCGTCCACGTCCCGGCGCCAGGCCCAGCCCGGAGTGCGCAGCCGCCACAGCCGCAGCAACAGGGCCGCCGGTACGCCGACGGCCGCGGTCCACGCCAGCGCCGCCGGGCCGGTCAGCCACCACACCGGACCGAACGCGCTCAGCGCCCCGGTACCGAGGGGCCCACCGGCCACCGCCGTGAGCAGCGCCGTTCCCGCGCCGCACCCCAGCGCGGCGAGCAGGGTCACCAGCACCGTCTCGCGCGGGCTCCACGCCTGCGCGCGCGGCGCGTCGGCGGGGGCGGCCCTGCGGGCGGTGAACCAGCCGACCGCCAGCGCGGCCGCCACCGGCACCGCCAGGGCCGCCCCGTTCAGCAGGGTGCCGGGGCCCTGGTCCGGCAGGGCGGCCAGCAGGGGGAAGGAGGGCACCGCCGGGGTCCCGTCGAGGCCCAGCGGGGTGGCGGTGGCTCCCGTACCGAGCGAGAAGCCGGGGCCGAGCCCGTACGCCGCTCCCCACAGCGCGGCGTTCGGCACGAGCGCGGCGGCCAGCAGGAGCACGGCGAACCGGCCCGGCCAGTCGCCCGCGAGCGCCAGGAACGCGTCCTGGCCCGCCGCCGCGTTCCGGCCGAGCGCCACCGCGACCAGCAGCCCACCGCCGCCGAGCAGCACCATCACGCCCACCGCGGCCGACCGGCACGCCGTCCCGGCCCGGTCGCGGAAGAGCGTCCGCGCGAACGCCTCCTGAAGCGCCAGGGGCGACCAGGACGGCAGGGGGCAGAACGGCCGCCCGGCCGCCGTCCACACCCCGGCCGCCGCCGCACCGGCCACCACCAGCGCCGCCGGGAACACCAGCGTGTCCGGGTCCGGGCGCAGCGAACCGTCCCGCGCGTAGGCCGCCGCACCCGCCACCACCAGCAGGTACCCCGCGGCCACCGCGCAGAACGCGCCCGCCTGCGACGGCCTGGGCCGCCCCTCCTCCGGCTCCGCCGCGTCGCGTGCCGCGCGGTGCGTCAGCCAGACCGGGCCCAGCACGAGCAGCAGCGGCACCACGCCGACGGGCGCGGCAGCGCCGCTCAGCGTGTCGGGGCGGACGAGTCCGGCACCATGGGCGAGCAGCCAGACCCCGGCGGCCGCGCGCAGCGCCCCGCCCGGTCCGCTGTCCGGGTACGGGGAGCTGATCCACACCACCATGACCAGCACCGTCAGCGACCCGAGGCCGAGCCCGGCGGCGACGACGCCCCGCACCAGGGCGGAGGCCAGGGCGAGGGTGCGGTTCCGCTCGGCCGTCGCCTTCGGGCTGCGTTGCGTCATTTGGGTCACGCGGCCCATGCTGCCAACGACACGCGCTTATCCCGCGTAACGCGCGAACAGCCGCCGTGTCGCTCAATATACGTTTATGTACTTTTTCACCCAGTGCGGCGCTGCCGGGGGTCGTCCATGACCCGGAGCACGACCGACGAGGCCGCCGCGCCGCCGCTGCCCTCCCCCAAGGAGCGCCGCAGACTGCGCGAGGCGAAGGCGCTGAGCGAGGAGCAGGTGGCGGCGGCGGTCGGCGTCACGCGCGCCACCGTGCGCTCCTGGGAGACGGGGCGCACGAGCCCGCGCGGACGCAAGCGCGCGCTGTACGCGAAGCTCATCGCACCCGAACCGAAGACGCCCCCCGCCACCGCAGTGCCCGTACCCCCTGCGTCGGCAGTGCCCCCGGTACTCTCTGCGGCTCCGGCAGCCGCGGCAGCTCCGGCGGCTCCGGAAGCCGCCCTCGAAGCCGCCCCGGAGGCCGAGGCTGAGGCCGAGGCGGGACCGGGAGCGGGAGCGGTGGGAATCGCGGAGCCGGAGCCAAGGCCGGAGCCGGAGCCGGAAGCGAGGGCCGTCGGCGAGCGGCCGCTCTCGCCCGCCGAGGCGTTCGACGAGCTGTACGCCCGCACCGCCCCCGGCCTCGTCCGGCAGACCTATCTGCTGACCGGCCGCCGCGCCCTGGCCCGCGAGTCCGTCGAGCGCGCCTTCCAACTGGCCTGGCAGCGCTGGCCCGAGGTCGCCGTCGACCGCGACCCGGGCGGCTGGGTACGTGCGGCGGCGTACGAGTACGCGATGTCCCCCTGGCACCGGCTGCGCCGCACGCACCGGCACCCCGACGCCCCGCCCACGGAGCCGGGCAAGCGGGCGCTGTTCGACGCGCTGCTCGACCTGCCCCCGGCCTACCGGCGCACGCTGCTCCTGTACGACGGCGTCGGCCTGGACCTCCCGGAGACGGCGGCCGAGACGGAGGCCAGCACCCCGGCGGCGGCGGGCCGGCTGATGACCGCCCGTGCCGCCGTCGCCGAGCGGCTTCCCGAGCTGACATCCGCCGAATCGCCCGCCGAACAGTCGGCCCTGCTGCACGACCGGCTCGGCGGCCTCGCGCGCGCCGAGCACGTCCCCGTACCGCAGCCGGCCCGTGCCGTGCGCACCGGCAGCGAGAACAAGGCCAGGCTGTGGACCCGGGCCGCCATCGCGGGCGTCGCGCTGCTCGTCGCCGTGACCGGGCTGACCCTGCACACCGCGCCCACCCACTACGAGCAGCCGATCTCCCCTGCCGAGCGGGTCGGGGGCGTACCGCCGCGCGGTGGTCCGCAGAAGCTCACCGCGCAGGACCTGAAGCTGCAGAAGTCGCTGAGCGAGCAGCTGGCGCACGGCCCGGAGCGGCTGATTCCGCAGCTGAGGTGAGCCGCGTTCCCGGGCGGCGCGTACACGCCCGTACGCCGCCCGTACGTACGCGAACGGCGCGGGCCCGCACCCCCTGTGTCGCTCAGGGGTGCGGGCCCGCGCCGTTCGCTGCGTGTCTCTGCTGCCTGGGTCAGGCGCCGAGGATCTCGCGCGCCAGCTTGGCGGTCTCGGTCGGCGTCTTGCCGACCTTGACGCCGGCGGCCTCGAGGGCCTCCTTCTTCGCCTGGGCGGTGCCCGAGGAGCCGGAGACGATGGCGCCGGCGTGGCCCATGGTCTTGCCCTCCGGGGCGGTGAAGCCCGCGACGTAGCCGACGACCGGCTTGGTGACGTTCTTCGCGATGAAGTCGGCGGCACGCTCCTCGGCGTCGCCGCCGATCTCGCCGATCATCACGATGAGGTCGGTGTCGGGGTCGGCCTCGAACGCCGCGAGGGCGTCGATGTGCGTCGTACCGATGATCGGGTCGCCACCGATGCCGACGGCCGAGGAGAAGCCGATGTCACGGAGCTCGTACATCATCTGGTAGGTCAGCGTGCCGGACTTGGACACGAGACCGATGCGGCCGGGCTTGGTGATGTCGCCCGGGATGATGCCGGCGTTGGACTGGCCGGGGGTGATGAGACCCGGGCAGTTCGGACCGATGATCCGGGTCTTGTTGCCCTTCTCGTTCGCGTACGCCCAGAAGGCGGCGGAGTCGTGAACGGCGATGCCCTCGGTGATGACGACCGCGAGCGGGATCTCGGCGTCGATCGCCTCGACGACGGCGGCCTTGGAGAACGCCGGCGGCACGAAGAGGACGGACACGTTCGCGCCGGTCTTCTCCATCGCTTCCTTGACGGAGCCGAAGACCGGGACCTCGGTGCCGTCGATGTCGACGGAGGTGCCGGCCTTGCGCGGGTTCACGCCGCCGACGATGTTGGTGCCGTCGGCCAGCATGAGCTTGGTGTGCTTCATGCCCGTGGCGCCGGTCATCCCCTGGACGATGACCTTGCTGTCCTTGGTGAGGAAGATAGCCATGGTGTTGGAGTCCCTCGTCCCTTACTTCGCAGCCGCGGCGAGCTCGGCGGCCTTGTCGGCCGCGCCGTCCATGGTGTCCACGCGCTGCACGAGCGGGTGGTTGGCGTCGGAGAGGATCTTGCGACCCAGCTCCGCGTTGTTGCCGTCGAGACGCACGACGAGCGGCTTCTCGACCTTCTCGCCCTTGGACTCGAGCAGCGCGAGCGCCTGCACGATGCCGTTGGCGACCTCGTCACAGGCGGTGATGCCACCGAAGACGTTGACGAAGACGGACTTGACGTCCGGGTCGCCGAGGATGATCTCCAGGCCGTTCGCCATGACCTCTGCGGAGGCGCCGCCACCGATGTCGAGGAAGTTGGCGGGCTTCACGTTGCCGTGGTTCTCACCGGCGTACGCGACGACGTCCAGGGTCGACATGACCAGGCCGGCGCCGTTGCCGATGATGCCGACCTCGCCGTCCAGCTTGACGTAGTTGAGGTTCTTGGCCTTGGCGGCAGCCTCGAGCGGGTTGGCTGCGTCCTTGTCCTCGAGAGCCTCGTGGCCGGGCTGACGGAAGTCGGCGTTCTCGTCGAGCGAGACCTTGCCGTCCAGCGCCAGGATGCGGCCGTCCTTGGTCTTCACCAGCGGGTTGACCTCGACGAGGAGGGCGTCCTCGGCGACGAAGGTCTCCCACAGGGTCACCAGGGCCTCGGCGACACCCTCGGCCACGTCGGCCGGGAACTTCGCCTGGGCCACGATCTCGCGGGCCTTGACGATGTCGACGCCGGAGTTGGAGTCGACCGGGACCTTCGCGAGGGCCTCGGGGGTCTTCTCCGCGACCTCCTCGATGTCCATGCCGCCCTGCACCGAGGCCATGGCCAGGAAGGTGCGGTTGGTGCGGTCGAGGAGGTACGAGACGTAGTACTCCGCCTCGATCTCCGGGGACAGCTCGGCGATCATCACCTTGTGGACCGTGTGGCCCTTGATGTCCATGCCGAGAATGTCGGTCGCCCGGGCGACCGCCTCGTCGGCGTCGGCCGCCAGCTTGACGCCGCCGGCCTTGCCGCGGCCGCCGACCTTCACCTGCGCCTTGACGACAGACTTGCCGCCCAGCTTCTCGGTCGCCTCGCGGGCTGCCTCAGGCGTGTCGATGACTTCACCGGCCAGCACCGGTACACCGTGCTTGGCGAAGAGGTCCCTCGCCTGGTACTCGAACAGGTCCACGCGCGTCCGTCCCTTTTAGTGGTATCGCGGTTCGTTCTTCTGCGTGGGCGTGCCGCGAAGGGCAACGTGACTGCACTGTCACAAGGGAGGCGCACACGGTGTCCGAGTACGCGGCATGTCCATCCGGCAGGTTATCCCCGCGCTCCGTGTGACCCTAAATCGCAGATCACACCTGAGCGGTGATAACGGTCACAGAGGGTGGCCCCTCCGGCTCCCGGGCGGGGCTCGCCGGGGGCCGGAGGGGCCGGATCGTGCTCTTGTTCTTGTTCTTGTTCTTGTTCCTGCTCGTGCTTACAGGGCGGGAACCGCGCCCGTCACGAAGGACGGGGCGACCGAGGTGACGTCCTGGACCCCGGTGCCCGCGTGAGCGACGGCGGGACGCGTGTCCTCGCGGACCGTGTCCGCCAGACCGCCCGCGAACGGCCGGGCCTGCGCCCCGACGCCCTCGGCCAGCGGCTGCACCCGGGTGGTGACGCCCTGGGCGAACGGCGCGACCGCGTCACCGGTCAGCCCCTCCGCCAGCGGCTGGACCTCGGACGCGACGCCCCCGGCGAACGGCACGGCCGCACCCGTGACGCCGGACGCCAGCGGCTGGACCTCGGTCGTGACGCCCTGCACGAAGGGCGCGGCGGCGTCGCCGACGACTCCCTGGGCGAACGGCCCGACCTCACCGACGCCCCCCCCGGGCGAGCGTGCCGACGTCGCCGACCGCCTGTCCGACGACCGGGAGCGCGGCACCGACCGCACCCGCGGCGAGCGGCGGCAGCACGGAGTCGGACGTCTGTCCGACCACGGGCCCGGCCTCGGCCAGTGCCCCCTGGGCTACGGCCGGCACCTGGGTCTGCGCGTAGCCGGGGATCTGCTCGATCGGCCCGAAGAGGTAGTCGATCTCGTCGACCGGCGCGGCGGGGATCTGGGGGGCCTGGGGGACCTGGGGAGCCCGCACGTCCCCGGGCACCTGCTGTACGTCACCGAGGTCCGGGACCTCCGGGGTCTGCGGCGCGCGCACCTGCGACGGGAGACGGTCCCGTACGTCGGCCGCACCGGCGGCCTTGTCCCCGGCCTCCGCGAGCGTGTCCTTGACGCCCGCTGTGTCCTTGACGACCGCCGTGTCCTTGACGGCCGTTGCTTCCTTGACGACCGCCGCGTCCTTGACGTCCTCGACGATCTCCGTCGCGTCGGGGGCCTCGGCCGCCAGGTCCGGGGTGGAGAGCGGTACGGACACGGGCAGCTCGTCCGCGCTCGCCGCGGCGGTGCCGAGCGCCCACATACCGGTGGCGGTGGCGGCGATGGCTATGGATCGGCGCATGTTCTTGTGCATGGGTGTGTCAGATCCTTCGAAGGTGTTCGGCTGTCCGGAGTACTCCGGACGCGGGCAGACCTGTTCCGCCCCCGCGCGGCAGGTCGAGGCGGGGAACGGCCTGCCCTAGCCGGGGAATGCGAGGATCTCGCCGGATCTGTCGGGTATCGGGGCGGCGGTCGCCGGAAGACCCGCTCCCCGGACGAGCGCGGCATACGGACCGCCCTGGGCCGGGACCGCGTGCAGGTCGCCGCCGCGCGGCCCCTGGACATCGGCCGTCGCCGTACGCACGAGGTCGCCGCAGGGGTCGAACGGCGCACGGTCCGGCGCCTGCGTGGGCGCGGAGCCCTGCGCGGGCCCTGCCTCCTGCACACCGGACCCGTCCGGCACGTCCGACGCGTCGGAGGCGGAGCCCGGCGCCCCGACGCCCCGGTCACGGCCGGCCGCGCGCTCGGCGGAGGTGTCCGTCCCGGCGTCGCCCGGTGCCGTCGTGCCGTCCTCGGCGCCACGGCCGGTGTCCGGCACGGAAGGTGACGGAGCACCGGGTGCGGCCGGTTCGCCGCCGGGCACGGGCAGTACGGAGAAGAGCGGCGGAAGCCCCGGCAGGGCCGGCACCAGCGGCCGCACCTCCCCGGCGACCCGGTCCACGGCGTCTCCCACGCCCGCGACCACGACCACGGCCGCGCTGACGCGAGCGGGTGCGGAGCCGAGAACGTCGGCGGGGGCAGGGGGTTCTGCGGCCGGTGCCGCAGAGGGCTTCACAGTGGGCTTCACAGAGGACTCCACCGTGGCCTGCTGCTCTGCGGCCTGCTGCTCTGCGGCCTGCTGCTCTGCGGCCTGTTGCTCTGCGGCCTGTTGCTTTGCGGCCCGGTCGACCGGCTTGACGGCTTTCTCGACCACCGGCACGGCGACCTTCTCGGTGCCAGGCTCGGTGACCGTCTCGGTGACCGGCTCGACGACCTTCTCGGCGACCTGTTCAGGGGCGGTGAGCAGGCCCGGGTCCGGACGCTCCTGCGCCTCCGCGCGTCCGCCGGCCAGGATCCCCAGAGCCAGCAGCCCACCGAGGAACAGCACCAACAGCACCACCTGTACCGCGCGACGCCCCGCCGTACCCCGCGCCGGGCGCGGGTCGACGGCTGCGCGGGCAGCGGTGGTCGTGGTCACCTCGGTGGCTCCTCCCTGGTACGCGGACGGCGGAATGCGGCCCTCCGCGAACGACGGGTCGATGCTTGCACGAGCCCGTGGGGGTCACGCAAGTCCCTGGTTACTGTTGGGTCTCCTTGTCCGGTATGGGCAGTGGTCTCTTCTCGATCGCCGCCGCCATGACGTCCGGGAAGAGATCCGGCGTACACGCGAACGCGGGGGCGCCCAGCGCTCCGAGCGCCGCCGCGTGCTCGTGGTCGTACGCGGGCGCTCCCTCGTCGGAGAGGGCGAGCAGCGTCACGAACTGCACGCCGGAGGCCTTCATCGCGGCGACCCGCTTGAGCATCTCGTCGCGTATGCCGCCCTCGTAGAGGTCGCTGATGAGGACGACGACAGTGTCCGCGGGGCGCGTGATCCTCGACTGGCAGTAGGCGAGCGCCCGGTTGATGTCGGTACCGCCGCCGAGCTGGGTACCGAAGAGGACGTCGACGGGGTCGTCGAGCTGGTCGGTGAGGTCGACGACCGCCGTGTCGAAGACGACGAGCCGGGTCGACAGGGTGCGCATGGAGGCGAGCACCGCGCCGAAGACGGAGGCGTGGACGACCGAGGCGGCCATCGAGCCCGACTGGTCGATGCACAGGACGATGTCCTTCTTGGCGGACCGGGCGGCGCGCCCGTAGCCGATGAGGCGTTCGGGAACGATCGTGCCCCTCCCCTCCGCACCTCCTGGGACGGGGAGGTAGTTCTTGAGGTTGGCCCGGATGGTGCGGTTCCAGTCGATGTCCCGGTGGCGCGGCCGGCTGATCCGCGCCGAGCGGTCCAGGGCACCGGTCAGGGTGGCCCTGGTGCGGCTCTCCAGGCGCTGCTCCAGGTCCTCGACGACCTTGCGGACGACGGCGCGTGCGGTCTCCTTCGTCGTCTCGGGCATCGCCTTGTTGAGCGAGAGCAGGGTGCCGACGAGGTGGACGTCCGCCTCGACCGCCTCCAGCATCTCCGGCTCCAGGAGCAGGGCCGCCAGGCCGAGCCGGTCGATCGCGTCGCGCTGCATGACCTGGACCACGGAGCTGGGGAAGTAGGTCCGGATGTCGCCGAGCCAGCGGGCGACGGAGGGCGCCGACGCGCCGAGCCCCGCCGAACGGCCACCGGTGCCCCGGCCACCGGGCTTCTTGCCCGCACCGCCTCCGTACAGCGCGTTCAACGCACCGTCCATCGCGGCGTCCTGGCCGGTGAGGGCGCATCCGGTGCTGTCGGCGCAGTCCGCGCCGAGCACCAACCGCCAGCGCCGCAGCCGTTCGGCGTCGGGCGGCTGTGTCGTCTCCGTCATCTCCCCCATCGGGTCCGTCCTCCTGGTCGTCGTCATACGGCCGCCTCCGTGGGCTCGGGTGTGCGGCCGAGCAGCAGGCGCAGCACCGGCTCCACCGCGTCGGCCCTGGTCTCGTCGAGACCGGGCCCGAAGCCCCCGGGCACCCGGGCGGCGTCGCCCCTGCGGGCGCCCTCCGGGGCGGGTCCACGCCGGACCAGCTCGCCCAGGGTGCGCCGTACGCCCGGTTCGTACGCGGAGAACGTGCGGCGCAGCAGCGGCAGCACATCGGTGAACATCTCGGCGGGGACGCCGGTCAGCCAGGCGTCGACGAGGCCGAGCAGCCGCTCGTCGTGGACCAGCAGCATGCCGCCGCCCGAGGCGCCGCCGACGAACCCCTCGATCCAGGCGGCGGCGTCGGCGGGCGGGGTGCCGGGCGAGAGCGCCAGGCCCATCAGCCGGGCCGCCTCGTCCTCCGCCAGCCGGCCCTCGTCCAGGAGCAGCCGGGTGGCCCGGCCCCGGATGGTCCCGGCGACCGTGTCCCGGGCCGCCAGCTTGTGCAGGACGGCGTCCCAGCGCTCCCGCAGCCCTCCGGCGGGGGCCGTTCCGGCGAGGAGCAGCCCGATCGCACCGTGCACGGCCTCCACCTGACGGCGCAGCGCCTCGGCCCCGTCGGTGTCGAGGCCGGTGCAGGCGGGCGGCAGGCCGACGCAGATCCGCTCGGCGAGTCCGGCGGCGACCTCCGCGAGCGCGGCCGTGTCCGTGGCGCGCACGTCCCCGTACCGCAGGGAGCGGGCCAGGGCGGGCAGCGCGTCCGCGAGGTGGCCGACGTCCACGTCGAGTGCGGCCCGGTCGGCGAGGGCCTTCATCACGACGGGCAGCGCGTCGGGGAGTCCGGCCAGGAGGCAGTGCTCGGCGAGTGCGGTGACGTCGGCCAGGGTCGTCGCGGCCACGGCCCCCGACTCGGCCTTCGCGGTGGCGGCGGTGAGCACGGTGGTGCCCCATACGCCCGCCTCCGCGACCCGGACGTGCAGTTCCGGCTCCCAGGCGAGCCGCCAGCTCTCCCGGAAGGTGCCGGTGCCGGCCCGGCCCTCGACCGGGTCGCCCCAGCCGACGTCGAGAAGGCGCAGCCGGTGCAGGAGGCGGCTGCGGGCGGCGTCGGTCTCCTTGCGCAGGTCGAGGTCCAGCTCGCGTTCCGATGCCTCCGGCTTGAGCCGGAGGGTGCGCTGGCTGCGGGTCAGGTCCCGTTGCAGCGGGACGGCCGGGGCGGTGTCCGGCACTTCGCCGAGTCTCTCGCCGACGATCAGCCGGTCCCGGACGAGGGCGAGCGGGACGTCGGACCCCTCGCACATGACGGCCCGCACCGCGTCGGTCGTCTCGCCGAGTCCGGCCAGCGGGCGGCCCCGGAGGGCGGCGAGGGTCTCGGCGAGCCGGACGGCCTCGATGACATGGGCGGTGGAGACGAACCGGTCCTCCTCGCGCAGCAGTCCGGCGACCTTGGTCATCCAGCGCTCGATCGGCCGGTCGGCCACGTCGAAGAGGTGCCCGTACCAGCCGGGTGAGTCGATCCCGGCCCCGTATCCGCTGTGCCGGGCGAGGCGGCGGTGGGTCCACGGCACCCAGGTCAGATCGGTCCTGACCTTCGGGAGGCCCTTGAGCAGGGCGCGGTCGGCGGCGAGGGTGGTCCGCGCGGCGAGAGCCGGAACGTGCCAGGCGCCGCAGACGACCGCGACGTCGTCCCCGAACTCCTTGCGCGCGGTACGCAGCTGGATCCGCATGTACGCCTCGCGCACCGCGTCCCGGGGCTGCCCGCCGTCGCCGTACGCCTCGCGGAGAGCGCCCATGGCCTCCGCCAGCGCGACGAACGGCGCGAGTGCGTCACCGGGCGTTCCTCCGGCGGGTGTTCCTCCGAGCGGGGAGCGGTGCTCGACGACGTCCTCCCACCAGCGCTCGGGGTCGTCGTATCCGGCGGTCTCGGCGAGCACCCGGATCGGGTCGACGACCGGCGTGACCTCGTCCTCGGCCCGCTCCCCCGGCGTCCCGTCGCTCCCCGGGCCCGGCGCGGGTTCCTTGAGCGCGAGGGAGTGGGTGGCGGGCAGGTCGATGAAGCGGACGGGGACGTCGTGGTCGAGGGCCCAGCGGATGGCCACCCACTCCGGCGAGAACGCGGCCATCGGCCAGAAGGAGGCCCGCCCCGGGTCGTCCACGGCGTGCGCGAGGAGCGCCACCGGGGGACGCATCTGCGGGTCGGCGGCGAGCGGGAGCAGCGCGTCGCCCTCGGGCGGGCCCTCGATGAGGACGGCGGCCGGGCGGGCCGCCGCGAGCGCGGCGAGGACCGCGCGGGCCGACCCGGGGCCGTGATGCCGCACCCCCAGGAGCCAGGGCCCGGCGGCAGCGCGGGTGCCCGGCCCGGCCGCCCCGCTCATCGCGCCCGCGCCGGTAGCGCCCGTCCCGGTCTTCGCCGTGGCCGTCCCGGTCGTCGCGCCCGTCCCGGCGGGGCTCGTCATGCGGATACCTCGCGGCAGGCGCGGTAGAAGTCCTTCCAGCCGTCCCGCTCGCGGACCACGGTCTCCAGATACTCCTGCCAGACCACCCGGTCCGCCGCGGGGTCCCGGACGACCGCGCCGAGGATGCCGGCCGCGACGTCACCGGGGCGCAGGACGCCGTCGCCGAAGTGGGCGGCTAGGGCGAGGCCGTTGGTGACGACGGAGATCGCCTCCGCGGTGGAGAGCGTGCCGGAGGGGGACTTGAGCTTGGTGCGCCCGTCGGTGGTCACCCCGTCGCGCAGCTCGCGGAAGACCGTCACCACGCGCCGGATCTCGGTCAGCCCCTCCGGCGCCGCGGGCAGGTCGAGCGAACGGCCGATCTGGTCGACGCGCCGGGACACGATGTCGACCTCGGCGTCCGGGGTGGCGGGCAGGGGCAGCACGACGGTGTTGAACCGGCGGCGCAGCGCGCTGGACAGCTCGTTGACGCCCCGGTCCCGGTCGTTGGCCGTGGCGATGAGGTTGAACCCGCGGACGGCCTGGACCTCCTGGCCCAGCTCGGGGACGGGGAGCGTCTTCTCGGACAGGATCGTGATGAGCGAGTCCTGTACATCGGCGGGGATGCGGGTCAGCTCCTCGACCCGGGCGGTCATGCCCTCGGACATGGCCCGCATCAGCGGACTGGGCACCAGGGCGTCGCGGCTGGGCCCGTGGGCGAGCAGCTGGGCGTAGTTCCACCCGTAGCGGACGGCTTCCTCGGGCGTCCCCGCGGTGCCCTGCACGAGCAGCGTCGAGTCACCGCTGACGGCGGCGGCGAGGTGCTCGGACACCCAGGTCTTGGCCGTACCGGGGACGCCGAGCAGGAGCAGCGCCCGGTCCGTGGCGAGCGTGGTCACGGCCACCTCGACCAGGCGGCGCGGGCCCACGTACTTCGGCGTGATCACCGTCCCGTCCGGCAGGGTCCCGCCCTGCAGATAGGTGGCGACGGCCCAGGGCGACAGCCGCCAACGGGCGGGCCGCGGCCGGTCGTCGGCGGCCGCGAGCGCCTTCAGCTCGTCGGCGAACGCGTCCTCGGCGTGCGGGCGGAGCGCCTCGGCGCCTCTCTCCGGTGCGATGGCCGCGGTGGTTTCGGGCACGGTCATGGATCCCCCTCCAGATCGTTCGACCTGATGTGGTTCCACCGTGCACCATGCCACTGACAACGGGCCCTGACCTGCGGTCAGGACCCGTGCACGGGCATGCGGGACGAGCTCGCCCCGGCAGGTCAGCCCACGATCGGCGACACGGCGACGCAGCCGCCCGCCGAGAGCATGCCGTCCCCCTTCGCCTCCTTGATGACCTCGCCCTTGTAGGTGATGGTGCAGGTGACGTCGGTGCCGCCCGCGTCCAAGGCCATCGGCATGACGGCGGGCGGCATGATGCCGCGCAGCGTGACGGTCTTCTTCCACGGCAGGGTCGGGGATTCGACGGTCTCCAGCTCGGGCTCCATGGCCTCGCCGCCGCCCCCGTGGTACGTGATCTCGTCGACGTTCGTCCCGGTGACCTCGTACGTGACCTCGTACTTCTCGTCCACGGTCTTGTCGACCGCCTTGCCGACCGCTTCGTCCACCGACTCGGCCGAACAGGCGCCGAGCCCGAACACGAGCCCGGTGACGGCGAGGGCGCTCGCAACAGCACGCACGGGTCGGGTGATTCCGGCGGTACGTGTGGTGCGGATGGTGCGGTTCATCTGGGATCCCCCCTGGATCGGTCCGCCCGGATCTGTTCCGTACGCGGAGACCGCAGAGAAACGCAAAGGGAAGGCAAAGTCAAATCCCTCTCGGGTCGGCTGCTTCGCAGGTCGGAGGGGATTGTCAGTGGCGCCCCCTACCGTCGGGGACATGCTGCTATCTCACGGGGGAGGACCCTCGCCCACCGGCGTACCGGTGGCGCGCCGGTCGGTGGAACAGGTGCTGGCACTGGCTCCTGACGACGCATCACGCAAGGCGGGTACGCGACTCGGCGTGGCCGGCCCGTGGACCGGCACGGGACGGGACACGACGGGCGGCGTGGTGTGGGGGCTGTGCAAGGGAAGCGGGAGCACGCCGTACCGGACGGTGGTCGACACCACAGGCCCGGCCTGCTCCTGCAGTTGCCCGAGCCGGAAGTTCCCGTGCAAGCACGCGCTGGGGCTGTTGCTGCTCCACGCGTCCGACGAGGCCGCGTTCCGGCCGGGCGAGCCGGCCGACTGGGCCGCGGCGTGGATCGAGGGCCGGCGCGCACGCGCGGCGGAGAAGGCCGGGGCCGCGGCGGGCGGTGGCACCGCGCGGGGGCCCGCCGACACCACCGCCGCCAGGAAGCGGGCGGAGCGCCGCGCCGAGCGCGTCACGGGCGGGGCCCAGGAGTTGGAACAGCGCCTGGCCGACCTGCTGCGCGGCGGGCTCGCCGCGACCGACCTCGCGGGGTACGGCCTGTGGGAGGAGACCGCGGCCCGCATGGTCGACGCCCAGGCCCCCGGCCTCGCGGCCCGGGTGAGGGAGCTGGGCGCGATCACCGGGTCCGGTCCGGGCTGGCCGGTCCGGCTGCTGGAGGAGTGCGCTCTCCTCCATCTGCTGGACACGGCCTGGCTCGGCAGGGAGCGGCTGCCGGAACCGCTGGCCGCGACCGTGCGGACGAGAGTGGGGCTGCCGATGTCCGCCGAAGGCGCCCCGGTCCGTGACCACTGGCTGGTCCTCGCGCAGTACGACACCCCGGACGGGAAGATCGTCACCCGGCGGATCTGGCTGTACGGGAGGGAGTCGGGCCGCACCGCTCTGCTGCTCTCGTTCGGCGCGGCGGGCCGGTCCCCGGCGCAGGCGCTGCCGGTGGGCGCGACGATCGACGCCGAGCTGACGCCGTATCCGGGCGGCGGGCAGCTCCGGGCGGAGCTGGGCGAGCAGTTCGGGGCCACCGCCCCGGCCGGGCCCCCGCCGGGGATCGCCGCTGCGGCCGCGCCGGCCGTCTACGGGACCGCCCTGCGGGAGGACCCCTGGCTGGACGCCTGCCCGGTCGTCCTGCGCGACGTCATACCCGTGCCGTCCAAGGACGGCTGGCAGGTGGCCGACGCCCACGCCGACTCCGCGCTGCCGATCGCCCCGGGCGCGCTGTCCCGGCCGGGCCTGTGGAAGCTCGTCGCCCTGTCCGGCGGTGGCCCGGTCACCGTGTTCGGCGAGATCGGCCACCGCGGCTTCGACCCGTTCGCGGCGTGGGACCCGGGCGAGGGGGAGGAGGGCGGGCGTACCACGGGCAGTTCGGTCGTCCAACTGGTCTGACCCGGCGGCCGGGTGACCAGCGGCCGAGTAACCGGGTGACCGGGCAACCAGGTGACCGGGCGGCCGGGTGACCGGGTGACCGGGTGACCCGGCAGGACGGCCCGGTCGGTCGGCCCCGGTGCTCCCCGACGCCCGGCCCTACCCGGCCCTACCCGGCCCCGCCCGGCCCCTGGCCCCCGGCGAACGCCGACCGCCCGGCATTCGCCCACTACCCGCCGCCCCACAACCCGCCACTCGCCACTCGCCACTCGCCACTCGCCGCCCAACCTGACCGCCCTGGCCGCCCTGGCCGCCCGCCACTGGCCGCCCGCCGCTCCTGCCCCCCAACTCGCCTCACTCCCCGCGCTCCCCGCACTCCCCGCCCCGGTCCGCCGCCCCTGTCCGACATCCGCGCATCCCTGCCACTGGAGGGGAAAGATGCCTCGCACGACCAGCCCCACCACGACCGGCCCCACCACCGCTTCGGCCGCCGTTTCCGCATCCGTCGGCTCCCTCCCCTGGGAGGAACTGGTCACCTCGGCGCTCCTGGGCACCGACCGCAGGCCTCCGACGCCACGCGGCAACCCCGTGCCGGCCGCCGATGCTCCCGCGGCCCTGCTGGACGCCGCCGCGCTGCACACCGTGCGGCAGCGGGCCGGGCTGCTGCCCGGCGCCCCGGAGGCCCGGCCCGCGCCCGCCGCCCCGGATCCGCGCCCGGCGCTCCCCGAAGCCGCCCGGCAGCGGCTCGCCCACCTGCTGGCCGACCGTGCCGCGCCCTCGGGCGGCGGGCGGCGCGGGACCGCGCCCGACCTCACCGAGCTCATTCCGCAGTGGCTGGCCAGCGCCAACCGGAAGGGCTTCCGCGCCCCTGCGGCCCTGCTGCCGCCGCTGCTGGACGCCGCCCGCGCCCGGACGGACCTGCGCCCGCAGGCGCTCGCGTTCGCCGGGCCGCGCGGCCTGTGGCTGGCCGGACTGAATCCCGACTGGAAGTTCGCCCTGCGGGGCTCCGCGAGCGGCGCGCTCCAGCCCGACACCAGGGACCCGGATGCGGTGCGCCGGCTGTGGGAGGAGGGGCTGTTCGCGGAGCGGGTCGCGCTGCTCGACGCCGTACGGGCGCAGGATCCGCCCGCCGGGCTCGCCCTGCTCGCCACCACATGGCCGGCCGAACGGGCCGAGGACCGGCTGATGTTCCTGGACTCCCTGCGGTCCGGGCTCGGGAGCGACGACGAGCCGTTCCTGGAGCAGGCCCTGTCCGACCGCAGCCGCAACGTCCGCGCCACCGCCGCCGAACTGCTGTCCGCCCTGCCCGCGTCGGCCCTCGCCGGGCGGATGGCGGCCCGCGCGATGACCTGCGTCAGCCCCGACCGTACGGGGGACGCCGTCTCCATCGCCGTGGAGGCGCCGCACGAGTGCGACGCGGGCATGCAGCGCGACGGCGTCGCCGCGGTACCGCCGACGGGCCGGGGCGAACGGTCCTGGTGGCTCGGGCAGTTGGTGGAGGCCACCCCGCTCGGCATCTGGGAGGAGCGGTTCGGCGGGCGTCCGGCCGAGGAGGTCGTGGCCCTGCCCGTCGCCGACGACTGGGCCGGGGAGCTGCACACCGCATGGTGCCGGGCGGCGATGCGACAGCGGAATCCGCAGTGGGCCCGGGCCCTGCTCGGGCGGCCAGCCGCGCCCCCGGCCAGCAGCCCCGGGGCGGCTTCGATCGCCGAGCGCTCGAAGCTCCTCGCGATCCTGGACGAGACCGAACGGGCCTCCTGGGTGGCCGGGTTCATCGCCGCGCACGGCCTGTCGGAGGCGTTCCAGCTGCTCGGGGTGTGCACGGTCCCGTGGGCCGGGCCGCTCGGGCGTGCGGTGGTCGACGCACTCGACATCGCGCGGGACGGCGGGAGTTATCCGTGGAGCTTCAGCGGAGTGATGGGCCTCGCCGAGCGCTGCCTGGATCCGGCCGAGGCCGACCGGCTGGAGGTCCTGACGGCCGCGCAGGACGAACAGGAGGGGGCGTCACCGGGGGCGGGCGGCTACTGGTCGGAGGCCTTCCAGCGCCTGGTCTCCACCCTGCGGCTGCGCGCCGCGATGGAGGCGGAGCTGATGGCGGCCTGACGCGGCACCGCGTACGGAGACGGCCGCCGCCGACGCTACCGCTGCGCGTACCGGCCCGCGCGGGCCCCTTGCGCAGCGGGCCCGCCCCGGGGTCGGCGTTCAGGCCTGGGCGGCCTGGCGGACGTTGGCGTTGACCCAGGTGACGATCTCGGTCGTCGTCGCCCCCGGGGTGAAGAGCTCCGCGACGCCCAGCTCCTTCAGCGGTGCGATGTCGTCCTCCGGGATGATCCCGCCGCCGAACACCTTGATGTCCTCCGCCTCCCGGGCCTTCAGCAGCTCGATCACCTTGGCGAACAGCGTGTTGTGCGCCCCGGAGAGGATCGAGAGGCCGATGGCGTCGGCGTCCTCCTGGATCGCCGTGTCGACGATCTGCTCGGGCGTCTGGTGGAGCCCCGTGTAGATCACCTCCATACCGGCGTCCCGCAACGCCCGCGCGATGACTTTGGCACCGCGGTCGTGGCCGTCGAGGCCCGGCTTGGCCACCACCACACGGATCGGACCGGTCACACCCATCACTGCCTCCACCTGGTCTCCCGTGCCTGAAGGGCCGGGGATGTGAACGAACGTTATCCACAGCATCCCGCAAGCCGCTGTTTCGCGGCAGGCGGGGAGGGGGAAATCACACGTGGGACATGTTCACCAGGCGTCGTTCCCCGTACCCCGCGGTGTTCCGGCCGCGCGGGGTCCGGCGCGAGACACCCCAGGGGAGCCGCCACGAGGTGGCCGTACCACCGCGCCGCCAGCCGCACGGCACGGTGGTACGGCGCCTGTCGCCGCCCGGCCGTATTTTTTCCGGCCCGCGGCGCTCGTGCCGACACCCCATGAGGGCATACGGGGACGGGAGCCGCCTCCCCCGTACGCCAGTGCAGGAGGTCGGCCGTGAAGCTCCTCCCTCTCCTCTCCCTGCTGCCCCGCCTCCCCCGGCTGCCGGTCCCCCGGCTGTCGTCCGCGCTGCTCGGCGCCACCGCGCTGGAGCTGGTCGTCCTCGCCGGGCACGTGATGGTCTACCCCTTCGGCCTCACCCCGGAGCGCCGCCCGCCGACCCGACCGACGAACACCAGCACGAACACCGACACCAGCCCCCTGCCGGTCACGGCATCCGCCGCGCCGCCCGTCGTCCTGCTGCACGGCTTCATCGACAACCGTTCCGTGTTCGTCGTCCTGCGCCGCGCGCTGACCCGGCACGGCCACCGCCACCTGGAATCCCTCAACTACTCCCCGCTGACCCGCGACATCCGCACCGCCGCCGAACTGCTCGGGCGGCATGTGGAGGAGATCTGCGCCCGCACCGGGCACAGCAGGGTCGACATCGTCGGGCACAGCCTCGGCGGCCTGATCGCCCGGTACTACGTACAGCGACTCGGCGGTGACCGGCGGGTGCGCACCCTGGTGACGCTCGGGACCCCGCACGGGGGCACCGCCGTCGCCCCCGGGGCGGGCGTTCACCCCATCGTGCGGCAGATGCGCGGCGGATCCTCCGTCATCGAGGAACTGCGCGCCCCCGCCCCCGGCTGCCGGACCCGGTTCGTGAGCTTCTGGAGCGAGTTGGACCAGGTGATGGTCCCCATCGAGACGGCGTGCGTCGATCACCCCGACCTCGACGCGGTGAACGTACGCGTCACCGGCATCGGGCACCTCGCGCTGCCCGTGCACCCGACGGTGGCCGCCGCGATCCGTGAGGCTCTCGATACACCGGAGGCCGGGGAGGACGCGGCGCCCGCCGCCGGAGCGGCTTCCGCGGCATAAAAATAGAACACCACTCGAACATAGGGCCAAGGCTATGCCTGTCGTCCACCGAAAGACGGCCGATTGCCCGTTTCCTGCGAGCGCAAAACCTGTCGAAGATTGTCGTCCTCACATACCGCCGGGTACAGTCGCGGCCACTGCTTCCCCCTGGGACCCCCCTGACCGGGACCCAGAACAGTCCTGCTGCCGAGGCGAGAGAGAAGTTGGTGAACGACCAGCACCCCCACGCCGGGCACGTCGGGTACGACGACCGATCGACCGGCAGCTTCGACACCGACCCGCTCTTCGGCTCCCTTCCGGGCGGCCACGACACCGGCTACGACGCGGGTCACCCCGCCGCCGGATACGGCGACACCACCTACGGCGCCGGCTACGACACCGCGTACGCGACCGGACAGCCGGACCACAGCGGCCAGTACGACGCCTCCGCGTGGAACACCGGCGCCCAGCAGACCCTCACCCACGACGGCTACGCCGCCCAGGAACAGCCCTCGCAGCAGCCCTCGCAGCAGCCCTCGCAGCAGGCCCCGCAGCAGTGGGACACCTCCGGCGCCTGGCAGCAGGTCACCGACCAGGACCTGACCGGCCAGTGGGCGACCGCCCCCTACGGCACGGACACCTCGTACGCCACGGAGGCGTACGGCACCGGGGCGTACGGGACGACGGATGCCTACGAGACCGGTACGTACCCGGCCGGCACCGCGTACGGAACCGGCGGCGTCTACGGGGCGGACGCCTACGAGACCGGGGCGTATCCGACCGGCGCGTACGACACGGCGGCCGTCGCCGCCGACACCGGCACGCAGGACTCCGGCTCTTACGACACCGGTTCCTACGACATCGGTTCCTATGACACCGGGACGTACGCCACCACTGGCGCCTACGACACGGGGACATACACCACCGGCGCGTACGACACGGGTACGTACGACACGGGTGCCTACGACGCGACCGCGTGGAACTCCGGCGCCACGCCCGGGGAATCCGCGTACGAACCCGAACAGACGTCGTACCCGCTGTACGAACAGCAGCCGGCCGACGCGACGGCGCCCGAGGCGTCGGCCGAGGCGGACGGTGCTGCCGAGGAGACCGAGGCCGACCCTGCCTCCACCTCCGCGTTCGCCGCCCTCGCACCGGACGACGGGGACGACTTCCCCGCCCCGCCCTCCGTGAACCGCACTGCCGTCCGTCCCCCCGCCCCCCGCAACCGGGCCCGTCGGCGTACCCCCGCCAAGCGTTCGGCCCTGCTGACCATCGCGGTGCCCTCCGCCTGCGTGATGAGCGTCGCGGGCATCGCCGCGGCCTCGGTCAGCGGGATGCCCGGCGGCGAGGAGAAGCAGGACGAGACGACCACCTCGCTGGCGGTCGCCGACCCCAGCACGGTCAAGCCGGTCGCCGCGAACAACCGGCTGGACAGCCAGCTGGAGCAGCTCTCCGAGGGCAGCGACGACTTCCGTGAGCGCGCGAGCCGCACCCAGGAGCGCATCGACCTGCGGGAACGCCAGGCGGCGGAGAAGAAGAAGCGCGAGGAGGAGGCCGCACGCCGTGAGGCGCTGCGACCCAAGTTCGTCCTGCCGGTCAAGCAGCACGGGCTCAGCGCCTACTACGGCCAGGCGGGCGTCAACTGGATGTCCGTGCACTCGGGCATCGACTTCCCCGTCTCGTACGGCACTCCGGTGATGGCCGCGACCGACGGCACCGTGCGCACCCAGCTGAACAGCGCCTACGGGGTCATGGCGATCGTGACCGCCGCCGACGGCACCGAGACCTGGTACTGCCACCTCAGCAGCACCAAGATCCGCTCGGGCCCGGTGAAGGCCGGTGACGTCATCGCGTACTCCGGGAATTCGGGCAACTCCACCGGTCCGCACCTGCACTTCGAGGTCCGGCCCGGCGGCGGCGCGGCGATCGACCCGCTGGTGTGGCTGCGCAGCAAGGGCGTCAACCCGACCTGACCTGACTGACGAGCATGTGAAAAAAGGGGGCCCGAGGGCCCCCTTTTTTCACGTCCGTCTACCCGTCTACAGCTTCTCGACCGGCGCGTACCGCAGCAGCAGCTTCTTCGGGCGCTCGTCGCCGAAGTCGACCGTCGCCTTGGCCTGGTCGCCGAAGCCGTCCACGGCCGTCACCGTGCCCAGCCCGAACTGGTCGTGCGTGACCCGGTCGCCGACCACCAGGGTGACCGTCGGCTTGTCCGCGCCGCGCCGGGTCGCGAAGCCCGAGGGGCCGGTGCGGGAGCGCGAGGAGGACAGCGAGGACGTGATGCCGGAGGTGGGCCCGGCGGGCGCGGCCATCGGGCCCTTGCGCTTCCAGTCCAGGTGCTGTTCCGGGATCTCCTCCAGGAACCGCGAGGGCGGGTTGTACGAGGGCTGGCCCCAGGCGCTGCGCATCGCGGCCCGGGTCAGATAGAGCCGCTCGCGGGCGCGGGTGATGCCCACATAGGCGAGGCGGCGCTCCTCCTCCAGCTCCTTGGTCTGGCCGAGGGCCCGCATGTGCGGGAAGACGCCGTCCTCCATGCCGGTGAGGAAGACGACCGGGAACTCCAGGCCCTTCGCGGTGTGCAGGGTCATCAGCGTGATGACGCCGGAGCCGTCCTCGTCCTCGTCGGGGATCTGGTCGGAGTCCGCGACGAGTGCGACCTTCTCCAGGAACTCCGCGAGCGTGCCCGCGCCCTCCTCGTCGCCGCGCTCCTGCTCGAATTCGAGGGCGACGGCGGCGAGTTCCTGGAGGTTCTCGATACGGGTCTCGTCCTGCGGGTCCGTGGAGGACTGGAGCTCGGCGAGATAGCCCGTGCGCTCCAGGACGGCTTCCAGCACGACGGCGGGCCCGGCGCCGGACTCGACGATCGTGCGCAGCTCCTCCATCAGCGTGTTGAAGCGCTTGACGGCGTTGGCCGAGCGGGCGGCCATGCCGTACGCCTCGTCGACGCGGCGCAGCGCCTGCGGGAAGGAGATCTTCTCGCGCATCGACAGCGCGTCGATCATCGCTTCGGCGCGGTCGCCGATGCCGCGCTTGGGGACGTTGAGGATGCGGCGGAGCGGGACGGTGTCCTCGGGGTTGGCGAGGACCCGGAGGTAGGCCAGGACGTCCCGGACCTCCTTGCGCTCGTAGAAGCGCACGCCGCCGACGACCTTGTAGGGCAGGCCGACGCGGATGAAGATCTCTTCGAAGACACGGGACTGGGCGTTGGTGCGGTAGAAGACGGCGACGTCGCCCGCCTTGGCGTCGCCCGCGTCGGTGAGCCGGTCGATCTCGTCGGCGACGAACTGCGCCTCGTCGTGCTCGGTGTCCGCGACATAGCCGGTGATGCGGGCGCCGGAACCGGCGTTGGTCCAGAGGTTCTTCGGGCGGCGGCTCTCGTTGCGCTCGATGACGGCGTTGGCGGCGGAGAGGATCGTCTGCGTGGAGCGGTAGTTCTGCTCCAGCATGATCGTCGTCGCGCTCGGATAGTCCTCCTCGAACTGGAGGATGTTGCGGATGGTCGCGCCGCGGAAGGCGTAGATCGACTGGTCCGCGTCGCCCACCACGCACAGCTCGGCGGGGGCGTCGGCCTCTCCGGCCGGGCCGACCAGCTCCCGTACCAGCGTGTACTGGGCGTGGTTGGTGTCCTGGTACTCGTCGACGAGGACGTGGCGGAAGCGGCGGCGGTAGTGCTCGGCGACGTCCGGGAAGGCCTGGAGGAGGTGGACCGTCGTCATGATGATGTCGTCGAAGTCCAGGGCGTTGGCCTCGCGCAGGCGGGCCTGGTAGAGCGCGTACGCCTGGGCCAGGGTCTTCTCGAAGCCATCGGCCGCCTGTCCGGCGAAGGTCTCCTCGTCGATGAGCTCGTTCTTGAGGTTGGAGACCTTGGCGGTGAAGGACTTCGGCGGGAAGCGCTTGGGGTCCAGGTCGAGGTCGCGGCAGACCAGGGCCATCAGGCGCTTGGAGTCGGCGGCGTCGTAGATCGAGAAGGACGAGGTGAAGCCGAGCTTCTTCGACTCGCGGCGCAGGATGCGGACGCACGCGCTGTGGAAGGTCATGACCCACATGGCGTTGGCGCGCGGGCCGACGAGCTGCTCGACGCGCTCCTTCATCTCGCCCGCGGCCTTGTTGGTGAAGGTGATCGCGAGGATCTGCCCGGGGTGCGTGCCGCGCTCGGCCAGCAGGTGGGCGATGCGGTGGGTGAGCACCCGGGTCTTGCCGGAGCCGGCCCCGGCGACGATGAGCAGCGGGGACCCGGCGTGCACGACGGCGGCGCGCTGCTCGGTGTTCAGCCCGTCGAGCAGCGCGGCGGCGTCGATCACCGGGCGCGGGTGACCGTCCCGGTAATACCCGTCCCGGGGCGGCGGGGGCGCGTCGTAGACGCCCTCGAAGAGTCCCTCCGGCACCGCTTCGGGCGCGTGGTCCTCGGGGGGCGGCGGGGGGCCGTCCTCCGCGGGCTGGAGGCCGGTCAGGAAACTGTCGTCAAAGAGGCTGCTCATCGCCTACCGAGTCTAGGCGGCCGCACCGACAACGATCCGCCGAAGCCGGGAAGCGGTGACCTCGGTCCTACGCAGGTCCTACGCACGGAGACCGGACGCCCACGTTCCGTGAAGGATCGCCCGGTCGGAAGGGGTGGGCAGCCCCCGATCCGAAAAGGTCACGAAAATGTATCGGGCATATCGCTCATCCTCCTTCCCAGCGGTGCCACGGGTTGGCTAGCGTGCTCGGTCAGGTGATCCGTACCTCCCTGAGGCGAACCGCGCCTAACGGACACCTCTGCCGAATCCGTCCTGCCGTCCTGGCAGTTCGGAACCGGGGACCCACACGCAGAACCGGGGTGAATCGGTCCGTGCCCTCGCATCCGGACCGTAGGACAGCCTTCCGTTCCGTCCGAACCCGACAGCTAACCCGGTAGGCGGTCCACGGAAGGAGATGCCGGTCTTGGCATCGCATCGCAAGCCGCGCACGAAGGTGCGCACCACCACCCCTGCCGTCGGGCTGACGACGGCCGCGCTGGCCTCCGTGACGTTGCTCTCCACGCAGAGCGCCACGGCCGCGCCCGCGGAGCCGAAGCCCGCCATCGAGGAAGTCCAGAAGAAGGTCGACGCCCTGTACCGGCAGGCGGGCTCCGCGACCCAGGAGTACAACCGGGCCAAGGCCGCGTCCGCGTCGCAGCAGAAGAAGGTCGACACGCTGCTCTCCGACGTGGCGAAGCGGACCGAGAAGATCAACGAGGCGCGCCGGGCGCTGGGCTCCTACGCGGCGGCCCAGTACCGCAGCGGCGGCATCGCGCCGACGGCGACGTTCTTCCTGGCGGACGACCCGCAGGGGTACTTCGACCAGAGCCGGCTCATGGACCGGGCAACCGAGCGGCAGCAGCAGGCCGTCACCGACTTCCGTACGCAGCAGGCGTCGGCGGCGAAGAAGCGCGCGGAGGCGGTGAAGAGCCTGGAGACCCTCACCGAGACGCAGGCCACGCTCGCCTCCAGCAAGAAGGACGTGCAGAACAAGCTCACCGAGGCCCGTGGCCTGCTGTCGAGGCTGACCGCCGAGGAGAAGGCGCGACTGGCGGAGCTGGAGCGCAAGAAGGAGGCCGAGGCCAAGGAGAAGGCGGCGAAGCTGGCCGCCCGGCAGGCCGCCGAGGCGAAGGCGAAGGCCGAGGCGGAGAAGAAGGCCCGCGAGGAGGCCGCGAAGGAGTCCGACGGCGGTTCGGGATCGGGCTCCGGGTCCGGGTCCGGGTCCGGGTCCGGTACGGGCACGGGGTCGGGCTCCGGCACCGGCTCCGGTACGGGCAGCGGTTACGCCGCCAAGGCGGAGAAGGTGCTGGACTTCGCCCGCGCCCAGATCGGGAAGCCGTACGTCTGGGGCGCGTCGGGCCCCTCCTCGTACGACTGCTCGGGGCTGACGCAGGCGGCGTGGCGGGAGGCGGGGGTGACCCTGCCGCGGACCACCTGGGACCAGGTGAAGGTCGGCACCCGGGTCGCCACCTCGGACCTGCAGCCGGGGGACCTGGTCTTCTTCTACGACGACATCAGCCACGTCGGCATCTACAAGGGCGACGGGATGATGATCCACGCCCCGAAGCCGGGTGCGAACGTGCGCGAGGAGTCGATCTACTACATGCCGATCTACGGGAGCGTGCGCCCGGCGTAGTAGGCAGTAGCAGTAGTACGGAGCCGGGGCGGCCGGTCACAGTTGGCGGCCGCCCCCGGAAGGCCGTGGTCCGGCCTCAGGTCCAGACGGTGGCGATGAAGATGTTGGCGACCGTCAGCCCGCCGACCGCCGCGAACGCGCCCTTGTCGACCTTCTCGTCGTCCCGCTTGACGTAGACCAGGGCGAGGATCACGACCAGCAGCGCCAGCTTGATGCCGATCTTGACGTTGTTCACGGTCTGGTCGTCGGCCTGGTTGAGGCCGACCAGGGCGATTCCGGTGACCAGCATGGTCAGCGCGCCGTGAAGCATCGCGGGGACGAAGCGGGCGGTCCCCGCCCCCATGGCCTTCATCTGCGTCAGGAAGCCGCCCAGCAGGGAGGCGATGCCGATGATGTGCAGGGCGACGAAGACATTGATGAGTACGTCCATGGCTCCGGAGCCTAGCCATGACCAAAGTTTCACCTTTCAGTGAGGCAAGCCTTCGTTGATCGCTTCGATCATCAGCGATCGGCGAAACGTCACATCAGGGCAATAGCTGTCATGGTGACCCTTTTCCGCGCACCCGGATTAGCGTCCTTCACGGACCCGCCGGTATCCCCCGCCGGGCAGCCGACAGGAAGGATGCCGCCCCCGTGGCAGCGCACCGCAGGTCAGCTCACCGAAAACCCAAGCAGCGCCCGTTCACCGGCCCTGCTGCCCGCACCGCCGCCACCCTGGCGCTCGCCGGGGCCGCCACCGCCGGCTCGGTCACCGGAGCCGGCGCGGCCCCCGCCGAACCGGCCCCCACCGCCGACCAGGTCAGGGCGAAGGTCGACCGGCTGTACCACGACGCCGAGGTCGCCACCGAGAAGTACAACGGGGCGAAGGAGAAGGCGGCCGCCGCCACCCGCACCGTCGAGGCCCTGGCCGACGAGGCCGCCCGCCGCACCGACCGCCTCAACACCACGCGGAACGCCCTGGGTTCACTGGCCACCGCGCAGTACCGCGGGGGCACCCTCGACCCGGCCCTGCAACTGGCACTCTCCTCCGACCCCGACGCCTATCTGCAGCGCGCCTCCTATCTCGACCGGGCGGGCGACCGGCAGAGCGGGCTGCTGCGGAACATCAAGCGGCAGGTCTCCCAGATCACCCGGGTCAAGGCCACCGCCGACCAGGAGACCGAACGCCTCGCCGCCCGCCGCGCCGAACTGCGCGAACACCGCACCGCGATCCGCACCAAGCTGGCCGACGCCCGCAGGCTGCTGGGCACCCTGACCGCCGACGAGCGCGCCGCCTACGAAAGCTCCGCCGACGCCCGGCACGGCGGCGGCCCGGCCCACGCCGACCGCTCCACCGCCCGGAGCGGCCCGGTGGCGGCCCCCAACTCCCGCGCCGGACAGGCCATCGCCTTCGCGCACGGCGCGATCGGCAAGCCGTACGTCTGGGGCGCGACGGGCCCGAACGCCTTCGACTGCTCGGGCCTGACCCAGGCGGCCTGGAAGGCGGCGGGCGTCAGCCTGCCGCGCACCACCTACACCCAGATCAACGCCGGATCCCGGGTCTCCCGCTCCGAACTGGCCCCCGGCGACCTGGTGTTCTTCTACTCCGGGATCAGCCATGTCGGCCTCTACATCGGCGGCGGCCAGATGATCCACGCCCCACGCCCGGGAGCGCCGGTCCGCATCGCGCCCATCAATCAAATGCCTTTCGCCGGAGCGACCCGGGTGGCATAGTCCCCGGCGCCGACCTCACCTCCCGCCGAAGGAACTCCCGTATGACGATGGCGAACGCCGTCCAGGACTACGCCCGCACCCTCACGCTGCGCTCCCCCGACCACTACCGGGTGGGCCCGTTCACCGTCCGGCACAACCCGGGCTGGGAGCTGAAGTACGCCAACTACGCCATCCCCGACCGGGAAGCGGAGCCCACGGCGGACGAGGTGGCCGCCCTGGTCGACGCGTTCCGGCAGCGTGAACGGCTCCCCCGCCTGGAGTTCCTGCCCGCCTGGGCCCCGGCCGTCGAACCGGCCCTGCTCGCCGCCGGCTTCACCGTGGAGAACCGGGCCCCGCTGCTCGCCTGCGGCCGCGAGCACCTCCGTACGCCGCCGCGGGTCGACGGCCTCCGTATCACCGTGCCCGGCACCGAGACGGAGTTCACCGACACCGCCCGCGTCCAGCACCAGGGCTTCGGCGGCGAGGGCGAACCCGAGCCGGGAATGACCGACTGGCTGCGCGCGGCCGCCACCGGCGACGGGGTCGCCGCACTGGCGGTCCTCGACGGCGCACCGGCCGGAGCGGGCGGCTGCTCGGTCGCGGTCGACGGCCTCAGCGAACTGGCCGGCCTCGCCGTCGCCGCCCCCTTCCGCCGCCGGGGCGTGGGCGCCGCGCTCTCCGCCTGGCTGACGGAACGGGCCCTCGACCAGGGCTGCCGGACCGTCTGGCTGGAGCCCGGCGACCCCGACGTCGAGAGGATCTACGCGAGCATCGGCTACCGCCGGATCGGCGAGAAGGTCAACATCTCGCTGGAGCCGAAGCCCACCTAGGTGGACGGCCTCAGACCAGCCGGCGCGCCGTCGCCCACCGGGTCAGCTCGTGCCGGTTGGAGAGCTGAAGCTTCCTGAGCACCGCCGAGACGTGCGATTCCACCGTCTTCACCGAGATGAACAGCTGCTTGGCGATCTCCTTGTACGCGTAGCCGCGCGCGATCAGCCGCAGCACCTCGCGCTCGCGCTGGGTGAGGCGGTCCAGGTCCTCGTCGACCGGCGGGGCGTCCGTGGAGGCGAAGGCGTCCAGGACGAAGCCGGCCAGGCGGGGCGAGAAGACCGCGTCGCCCTCCTGGACCCGGAAGACCGAGTCGACCAGGTCGGTGCCGGTGATCGTCTTGGTGACATAGCCGCGCGCGCCGCCCCGGATGACGCCGATGACGTCCTCCGCCGCGTCCGAGACGGACAGCGCGAGGAAGCGGACCGGGTCCTCGGCCGTGCCCATCATGGGGGCGCAGCGGCGGAGCACCTCGACGCCGCCGCCGCCCGGGAGATGGACGTCCAGGAGGACGACCTCGGGGCGGGTCGCCGTGATGACGGTGACCGCCTGGTCGACGTCGGCGGCCTCGCCGACCACCTCGACGCCGGTCTCCTCGGTGCGGCCGATCTCGGCCTGCACCCCGGTGCGGAACATCCGGTGGTCGTCGACGAGCACGACCCGTACCCGTCGCTCCGGGCCCCCGGTGGCTTCGGTGTTCTCGGTCATTCGCTCGCCCTTTCCATTTCCAGCTCGACCTCGGTGCCCCCGCCGGGCACCGAACGCAGCCGGGCGCTGCCGCCGTTGCGCTGCATCCGGCCGATGATTGATTCTCGTACGCCCATGCGGTCCCCGGGAACCTCGTCCAGGTCGAAACCCGGACCCCTGTCCCGTACGGACACGAAGACCGTAGTGCCCTCGACCTCCGCGAAGACCTGGACGGCGCCGCCCTCGCCACCGTACTTGGCGGCATTCACCATCGCCTCGCGCGCGGCCTGCATCTGCGCGGTCAGCTTGTCGTCGAGAGGGCAGTCGCCGACCACGACGACCTCCAGCGGGACGCCGTGCTTGTCCTCGACCTCGGCGGCGGCCCGCTTGACCGCCTCGGCCAGGGTCTCCGGCTCGTCGTCCTCGTCCTTGCCGGTGCCCTCGGGGTTGTAGAGCCAGTTGCGCAGCTCGCGCTCCTGGGCGCGGGCGAGGCGTCGGACCTCGCCGCCGTCGTCCGCGTTGCGCTGGATCAGGGTGAGGGTGTGCAGCACGGAGTCGTGGACGTGGGCGGCGACCTCGGCCCGCTCCTGGGCGCGGATGCGCATCAGGCGCTCCTCGGAGAGGTCCTGGGTCATCCGCACCAGGTAGGGGCCGGCGAGCAGGGCAATGCCGGTGAGGACGGCGATGGCGGCGGTGAGGACGTTGCCGAGCTGGGCGGCCGAACCGCGCACCACCATGAACACGGCGAGGCCGAGGCCGACGAGGGCCACTCCGGCGAGGCCGCGGGCCAGGTGCAGCAGCTTGCGGTTGCGGCCGGTCTCCATCCAGCGGGCGCGGCGGGCGTTGTCAGCCTGCCGCCAGACCAGGACGGAGCCGGCGCCGATCAGGAGGGTGGGCCAGATGTAGCGGTCGGCCTCGCTGCCCATGTCGACGTTGACGACGAACGCGACGGCCCCGACGGTCAGGGCGACCAGCGCGAAGACCTGGCCCTTGTCCGGTTTACGGAGCTTGCGGCGGCCGTCCGTCGCGGTCTCGAACACCGAGCGCGGGGCGTCGACGCCGCCGACGCCGAGCGGGACGACGATCCAGAACACCGCGTAGAGCACCGCGCCGAGGCCGTCGGTGAAGAACAGGCCGAGGAAGAGGAACCGCACCCAGGCGACGGGCAGCCCGAGGTGCCCGGCGAGCCCGCGCGCGACGCCGCCGAGCAGCCGGGCGTCCGCGCTGCGGTAGAGCTTGCGCAACGGCGGCTCCTCCGGGTCGGCGGCGAGGGAGCTGGCGGCTCGGGCGGTGGCGGCTGGCATACCCCGATCGTCACACGCGCGGGCGCGGGGCGGCATCAGGGTCGGTCCCGGAGGCGACCCTGATTACGCACCGGGGCAGGCGGCGGCGATTACGCACCGGGACAGGCGGCCGGCGGGTACGCAGGCGCGGTCCGGCCTCCGGACGCGGCCCTTCCGGGGCGTACGCGGGCAATATCAGGGACCGGCCAGGGTCGGCGCGGGTCCCGGCGGGCGGTCCGGCCCGTCACCATGGAGGCATGACCGCTCCCTCGGACGCCGCTCCCGGCGTCGCGCCCCCCGAAGCGCCGAAGCCGACGCTGCGGCGCACCCCGCGACAGAAGGTCGTCGCCGGGGTGTGCGGCGGACTCGGCCGGTACTGCGACGTGGACCCGGTGATCTTCCGGATCGTGCTCGGTGTGCTGTCGGTGACCGGCGGCATCGGTCTGATCTTCTACGGCTTCGCCTGGCTGCTGCTGCCCGCGGACGGCGACGACGAGAACGAGGCACGCAAGCTGCTGTCGGGGCGGGTCGACGGGGCGTCCCTGGTGGCGCTGCTCCTGGCGCTGATCGGCTGCGGGCTGTTCCTGTCGATGCTGCACAACCGGGGCATGCTGGCGTTCGCCGCGCTGCTGACGCTGGCCGTCGTCGGGTTCTCCGTCTGGACGCAGTCCCGGCGGTCGGCGGCCCCGGAGGATCCGGCGGCCCCGCCCGGCGCACCGGCCGCCCCGCCCGGGCCCGCGCACGCCGGCGGGCTCGGCACGCCGCCGCCGGAGGTGAAGGCCCCGCCGACGCCCGGCAGCCCGTCGTGGTGGCGGGATCCGATCGTCAAGGACGGGACCACGGGGCCGGTCGGCTCCGGCTATCTGTGGGGCCCGCCGGACACGGACGCCGACGCGGCGCGCGCCGGGGTGAAGGCCGGGCGGCCCAGCCCGGACGCCCCGTTCCGGACGCCGAAGCCGTCGTCGCCCGCTCCGCGCGGGCCGCGTTCCATCGGCGGTCTGGTGTTCCTGACGGCGCTGGTGGCGGGCGGTCTTGGCACCGGGCTGAGCTGGGAGCACCAGCCGTTGGGGACCGCCCTCCAGATCGGTCTGGTCGCGGCCCTCGCGGTGTTCGGGATCGGGCTGCTGACCGCCTCGGTGCTGGGGCGGACCGGTTTCGGCACGGTCCTGATGGCGATGGTCACGGCGGGTCTGCTGGCGGGTGCGGCGGCGGTGCCGAAGGACATCGGCACGACCTGGGTCCGTGAGGGGTGGCGGCCGGCCTCGGTGGCCGCCGTCCAGCCGCACTACGAGCTGAGTACGGGTGACGCCCGGCTGGACCTGTCCGGTCTGCAGGTGCCGAAGGGCGAGACCGTGCGCACGGGGCTCGACGTGGCGGCGGGGCGGGCGGCCGTCGTCGTCCCGAAGGATGTGACGGTGAAGGTACGCGCGGAGGCGGGTCTCGGGGACATCCGGCTGGACCGGGGACCCCGCGAGGCCATCACGATGGGCAACGACCTGGAGGTCGTCCGCACCCTGAAGGCGCCCGGCGGCGCCAAGCCCGCCGGCACGATCGAACTGCGACTGGAAGTCGGTATCGGACAGGTGGAGGTCACCCGTGCTGCGTCATGAATTCCGGCCCGGCCGCGCGGTGGCGGGCCTGGCGATGCTGGGCCTGGCCGGCGGGTACGCGGCCGACGCGGCCGGGGCCTGGGACGTCCCGTGGACGTTCTTCCTGCCGCTGTTCCTCGGCGGGCTGTGGCTGGCCGCGACGGTGACCTGGGTGGCCTACATGGTCCGGCGTCGGCGCGAGACGAGGAAGGCGTCGGCGGAGAACACGGTGGCGCCCGCGAGCACCAGCGGCAGCCACGCCATCAGATAGGGCAGGTCGTTGCCGTAGTAGTACGGGGTGGCCTGCCAGCTCACGGTCAGCCAGAGGCTCAGCGAGATCAGTGCGCCGCCGAGCGCCGCGAGCCGGGCCCAGAGACCGACGAGGGTGCCGAGGCCGACGAGGAGTTCACCGATCGCGATGGCGTGACCGAAGCCCTCGGGGCTCTTGAGCGCCAGGTCGACGAGGGCGGGGATCGCGGAGGAGTCGCGCACCCCGCGCATCATCTCGCCGATGGACCCGGTGCCGGTCGCGGACAGGAACGCGCTGTCCGTGAGCTTGTCGAGGCCCGCGTAGACGAAGGTGACGCCGAGGAAGATCCGCAGCGGCAGCAGGGCGTACGTGCCCGCCTGTTCCCTCAGCGTCCTGCGCTCGCCCAGCCCGTACGAACCGCCGCCGTAACCGTTCATCGCCACTGCCCTACTTCCCGAAGTCCCGTCACCTCGACCATACGTACGCCTTCGGGGCGCTGCTCACCAGGGCTGGGACGTGATCGGCCGAAGAGGACGGGGCGTCAGTCCGTCACGTCGATCGGGCAGCGGTTGGTCTCCACCCCGGCGGCGGTGACGACCTGGACGTCCACGGTCCCCGGCTCGACCTCGACCGGGACGGGCACGGTGAGGACGGTGTCGGTCGGGTTGGCGAAGCCGCCGGCGACCGGGACCAGCGGGACGTGCACATGGACGGTCCCTATCCGCACGACGAGCCGGGCCAGCCGGTCGGGGCTGCCCGCGCCGGGCGGTACGAAGCCCGCGCCCCGGATCTCGATGTCGTCGCCGGTCCGGATCGCGCCGTCCAGGTCCCCGGCCTCCCGGGCCCGCACGACGGAGAGCACGACGGGCCGGCCGCCCTCCGTGTACTTCCCGGCGAAGTAGGTCGCCGCGGAGACGGCCACCAGCAGCGCGAGGCCCCACGGCAGGTCGGGCAACTGCTCGGGGCGGCGGGCGAGGCGGACCGCCGCGAACAGCACGGCGACGGCGCTGACCAGCACGTACTGCACATCGGTGAAGGAGCCGCGCCCGGAGTCGTCGGTGAGCAGATCGGCGGCGCGCGGCCGGTCCGCGCGCAGCTTCTGGAGCCGCTGGCCCAGCACCCGTACGGTCACCACGCGGCGCACGACGACGGCGACCGCGCACACCAGCGCCAGCACGGCCACGACCCCGGCGGAGCGCACGAGGTCGAGCCCCTCGATCAGCGCGTCCCGCTCGTCCGGGTCGGAGGCCCCGGCCAGTTGCAGCGCGAGGACGAGAACGGCGAAGACGGCGAGCAGCACCCAGCCGGCGGCGACCGTCCTGGACGTGGAGAGCCGGTTGTCCTCACCGATCAACGGGGCGAGAAGGCCGCCCCGGGCGCGGTGGAGCCGGGCGGCGGCGGTGAGCAGCCCGGCCGTGAGGAGTGCGGCGATCAGCCCGGCGGTACGGGCGGTGGACCAGCCGGCCCCGATCGCGGTGACGCTCGCGCCGACGAGCAGCGCCCCGGCCGCACCCCAGACGGCGAACAGCGTGCCCCGCCACACCTGGTGGAGCCAGGCGTCACCGGCCTCCCGGGCCCGTTCGGCGACGGTACGGGCGGACCCGGTCAGCTCGTCGGAGACCCACTGCCGGGACGCGGACGGGGACTGGGCGACCCCGGCGGGCAGCCCGGTGCCGGCCGCCAGTTCGTCACGTTTGGCCAGGAACGCGGCGACCGCGTACCGGTGTCCGCGACGGGCTCCGTGCGGGCAGTCGCCGCAGGTACAGCCGCCGCCGTGCGTGCCGCTCGTCCTGGATTCGTCCAACGCCACGGAGGATTACACCCTTTCCCACCCCGGTACAGCCAACTCACTTGCGATATCCGCGAATTGTGCCGTACCGGGCGGCCGGACCACGCATCGGGGCGGCCCGGGGGCGGGTCCCGTCGACACGTTCGAATGATCGGCCGCCCTGCGACGACGCCCCCGCGTCGTCATCCGAGGGGCAGCCACGCCGGCCACCAGCCCGGGATCCCGCCCGACGCGCAGGGCGCTCCTCCCGCACCGGCCAGTGCGTGCCAGACGGCCATCGCGGGCCAGAGCGCCAGTACGGCGACCAGCAGCACGCCCGTCACGGTTCGCCACCCGGCCGGGCGCCCCGGTGCGGCACGTCGCGCCGACCACAGCCAGATCGCCAGTGCGGCGGAACCCACCAGCGCCGAACTCGTCAGCACATGGACCATGTTGGTCCCCTGCTCAACTCCGCCGCAGGCACGCCAGGCCGAGCCGAGGAGCGACGCGTGCAGATAGAAGGAGACGACGAAGACCAGCCAGGGGACAGCCGTGGAGCGTGCGGCGCCGCCCTGGCGCGCGAACCGGCCGCCCCAGGTATCCGTCGCGCACCGGAAGAGGTACCACCAGGCCAGCAGGCCGATCGCGGCGAGCACGCACCGGGCCACCACCGGGAGATCTCCCATGACCGCCCCTCCGGGCCCGCCCACGGCTCCGAGCGCGGCCAGCCCCACCAGCCGCCAGTCGATCCATATGCCGCCTTGCAAGGGAACTCCTTCTTCGCCGCGGTCCGCCTCCCGAACTCCCCGCACGGGACTTCTCCCCGGATCCCCGCCGTGCCATGATTTTCTGATTCACCGTCAGGTGACTGAGGAATCCGGCAGGGTGGAGGCGCCCATGGTGCAGGACCGGACACGTGTCTATCTCGCGCATCGGCAGACATACGCCGCCTTTCTGACGGCCACGGATGCCGAGGCGCGGGTGGCCTGGCACCGGTGGCGCGGCGACTACCCGGACAAGGAGCAGGCTCTCGCCCGGACCGACGCCGCCTACACGAGGACGCAGGCCGAGTTCAATGTGATCGACCTCGACGGCCTGGACCCGGTCGAGGAGGCCCGGGCCCTCGTGGAGTGCATCCGGTCCATGCACACCGCCGATGACGAACCGGAAGGCATCTGGGCGCGGTACACGGCCCTGCGCACGGCTTTCGTCGAAGCCGCCCGGCAACGCCTCGCGGACCATCTGTAGGTCAGGTGCCGAGCACCAGATAGGCGAGGGTGAGATACGAGCGGTAGCCGCCGTAGTAGCCGGTGCGGCGGGCGTCGACCTCGGCCGTCACCTCGGCGTGCAGCGGATGGTCCGGGTGCTCCAGCACCCAGCGCTGCCCGCGCCCGATCGGCCCCTCGGACTCGAAGAGATCCCATTCGCGCTCGTCGGCGACGGTGACCTGGAGCGCGCGCAGCCCGACGGACTCCGCCAGCCGGATCAGCTCCAGCAGCGAGCCGAAGTCCCCGGGCTCGGCCCCGATGCCCGCCAGCGCGGCCGGGGTCGGCTCCTTCAGCCAGACCCCCTCGCCGAACAGGACCCGCCCGCCGGGGCGCACGGTGGCGGCGAGGGCGGTGAGGGCTTCCCGGGTCGTGCCGGGCCAGGCGTGCGAGGAGCCGATGGAGACGGCGAGGTCGTATCCGCGCTCGGTCCACTCGGCCGCCGGCGTCTCGTGGAACCGCACCCGGTCGCCGAGCCCCCGCTCCTCGGCAAGCTTCCGCCCGCGCGCCACGGCGTCCGGGTCGGTCTCGACGCCGTCCCCGGTGGAGCCGGGCGCGACCTCGACAAGCCGCATCAGCAGCTCGCCCCAACCGGAGCCGAGATCGACGATCCGCGCTCCGGGAGCGGGGGCGCAGGCGGCGATCAGCCGGGCCGCGTGGTCTTCGGAGAGCGGGGTGTTCCAGGTGAGGCGGTCGTTACCGGGGGCGGAGATGAGGGCGCGGACTTCTTCGGCGGACATGGTGGCCGAGCCTGGCACGGGGGGCGGGGCCCGTGCCAGTGGTTTCTTACGGGCGGCCTCGGCGGTAGATCTCGCTGAGATCCACGTCGATCGAGAACGGGACGTCGAGGTTCATCTTCCTGCGGTGGATTCCGGTGGGCGTGTACGTGTTCGTCGCCGGATCGAGCTCATACACGTATACGACGGGCAGATCGTCGGCTCCCTGCTCGACCCGCCAGAAGTGCCTGACCCCGGCCTCGGCGTACTTACGCGGTTTGACGCCCCGGTCGCGCTCCAGGGAATCGGGGGACACGACCTCGACGGCGAGGATGACGTCCTCCGGTGCGTACCAGGTCTGGTCGGCACCGGTGTCCGCCTCGGCCCGATAGACCAGCAGGTCGGGCTCCGGACGGTTTCTGCGGTCCAGCCTGATGGTCATTTCCCGGTCGACGTCCAGATCCGCGGGGACGTGCGCGAGAAGCGCCGTTTCCAGCAACCACATGGCTCGCGTGTGGAACTTCCGCTGCGGACTCATGAAGACGAGACTCCCGTCGATCAGCTCGGTGTGGGGCGGGAGGCCCGGAATCCGGTCGAGGTCGTCCGCCGTCCAGCCGCCCTCCGGCGGGACAGGCCACCGGTTCGGCTGCTGCTCAAGCCCGTTCTCGGGTGCGGCGCTCATCATTACTCCCATACGCCGAAGTCTCGTCTCTTCACTCAGCGTACCCAGCCGATACGACAATGCCGCCGCCCAAACGAATGAGCGACGGCATCGGCGTTGACTCAGGGGGCCGCGAAGCCCCGGGCGGTCACTCCCACTCGATCGTCCCCGGCGGCTTGCTCGTCACATCGAGGACGACGCGGTTGACGTCGGCGACCTCGTTGGTGATGCGGGTGGAGATCTTCGCCAGCGTCTCGTACGGCAGGCGCGACCAGTCGGCCGTCATGGCGTCCTCGGAGGAGACCGGGCGCAGCACGATCGGGTGGCCGTAGGTGCGGCCGTCGCCCTGGACGCCGACCGAGCGGACGTCGGCGAGGAGGACCACCGGGCACTGCCAGATGTCGCGGTCCAGGCCGGCCGCCGTCAGCTCCTCGCGGGCAATGGCGTCGGCCTCGCGGAGCAGGTCCAGGCGGTCCTTGGTGACCTCGCCGACGATGCGGATGCCGAGGCCGGGGCCGGGGAACGGCTGGCGCTGGACGATCTCCTCGGGGAGGCCCAGCTCCTGGCCGACCATGCGGACCTCGTCCTTGAACAGCTGGCGCAGCGGCTCGACGAGCTGGAACTCGATGTCGTCGGGGAGGCCGCCGACGTTGTGGTGGGACTTGATGTTGGCGGTGCCGGTGCCGCCGCCGGACTCGACGACGTCCGGGTAGAGCGTGCCCTGGACGAGGAAGGCGACCTCGGGTCCCTCCTCCTGGAGGATCTCCAGCTGGGCCTGCTCGAAGACGCGGATGAACTCGCGGCCGATGATCTTCCGCTTCTGCTCGGGGTCGGAGACCCCGGCCAGGGCGTCGAGGAAGCGCTTCTCCGCGTCGACGACCTTCAGCTTCGCGCCGGTGGCGGCGACGAAGTCCTTCTCGACCTGCTCGGTCTCGCCCTTGCGCATCAGCCCGTGGTCGACGTACACGCAGGTCAGCTGGGAGCCGATGGCCTTCTGGACGAGAGCTGCCGCGACCGCGGAGTCCACACCGCCGGAGAGACCGCAGATGGCGCGCTTGGTGCCGACCTGCTCGCGGATGAGGGCGACCTGCTCCTCGACCACGTTGGTGGTGGTCCAGTTCGGCTCGATGCCCGCGCCGCGGTAGAGGAAGTGCTCCAGGACCTGCTGGCCGTGGGTGGAGTGCAGGACCTCGGGGTGATACTGGACGCCGTAGAGCTTCTTCTCGTCGTTCTCGAAGGCGGCGACCGGCACGACGTCGGTGGACGCGGTGACGGTGAAGCCCTCGGGCGCCGCCGAGCAGGCGTCGCCGTGCGACATCCACACCGGCTGCTCGGTGGGCGTGCCCTCGAAGAGCGTAGAACCCGCCTTGCTGACGTGCAGCGCCGTGCGGCCGTACTCACGGGCCCCGTTGTCGTCGACCGTGCCGCCGAGCGTGGTGGCCATCAGCTGGAAGCCGTAGCACATGCCGAAGACGGGAACCCCGGCCTCGAAGAGCGAGCGGTCCAGGGACGGCGCGCCCTCCGCGTACACCGACGAGGGGCCGCCGGACAGGATGATCGCGCGCGGGTTCTTCGCCAGCATCTCGGCCACCGGCATGGTGGACGGGACGATCTCGCTGTAGACCCGGGCCTCACGGACACGGCGGGCGATGAGCTGGGCGTACTGCGCGCCGAAGTCGACGACGAGGACCACGTCGGCCGTGGCGTCGGGGGCGGCGGGGGGTGCTGCTGGCACGGGGCGGCCTTCCGGCGGTGGTGAAGGGGGTCGGTTCTTCCGATTCTACCGGCCGTGCGCACACCCTCCGCCGGGCCGGTGACGCCAGGGGCCGATGCTCGCCGTCTCAGGATCCGGGCCCCGTTTTGTCGGGGCCGCCGGGCCGGGGCCATACTGTCCCCCATGCGTCAGCACACGATCTTCGTCTTTACCTATGGCATCCGGCCCGCCGGCTGCCATGGTCGTGCTGCTTGAGCTACTGACAAGCAACGTTCCAGGCGCCCCGGGCCATCAGGCCCGGGGCGTTCTGCGTATCCGGGCCGGTAGCTCCGGGGGGCCTCCACCTCACCGGGAGTCACCACCATGAGCAGCACCACCACCGCCACGGACACCACCACGGACACCGGCGCCCGCACCGACGAGGCCGCCGCCCTGATCGGCGGCGCCCGGGAGCGCATCGACGCCCTCGACGACCGGATCATCGGCCTCGTCCAGGAACGGATGGCCGTCTCGGCGGTGATCCAGCAGGCCCGGATCACCTCCGGCGGCCGCCGGGTCAACCTCTCCCGGGAGACGGCCGTGCTCGGCCACTACAGGGACGCGCTGGGCAAGCCGGGCACCGCGCTGGCCATGACGCTCCTGGAGCTGTGCCGCGGCCGGGTGTGAGGGCCCCCGGGAAGACCTCCGGGAGGACCTCCGGGAGGACCTCCGGGAGGACCACCGAGGGAACGGTTCTCCGCTTGCCGGACAGGGGCCGTATCTGCGTTCGGACCCCGTCTCACCCGTACGGCGCGTGACCGGGAGCGCGGTGCCTTCGTTGGTCCTGATGTCCGTGCCAACCAGGGGCGGCATCGGTAGGAAACCACGCGTGGCTCCGCCGGGAAGTGTGACGTACTGCAGGTGCGTCGTGGGACCACGACCCGGCGTAAGTGACCGGTCCGCAGGGGACAGCAGCCCGGTCACCCCATATGCGGCCGAACCCGGGGACGCCCGGGTCGGCCGCATCGGAACGTATCCGGGCGGAGGCCCGTTCCCCTCCTCCGCCGCACTCTCCACCGTCGGTCAGGCCGTCAGACGTGCTGCGCGGCCGCCCGTCGACGTGCCGCCGTGAACAGCAGCAGACCCGCCGCCAGCGCCGCGGCCGCCGTGCCCGAGGCGATCAGCGCGATCGACCCCGTCGAGGCCAGGCCGCCCCCGCCGCCGGTGCCACCGGCCGTACCCGCCGAGCCGCCGCCGGACGTGGTGGACGCCGAGGGGCCGGAGGTGCCGGACGGGCTCTTCTCCGGGTCCGGGGCCGAGGTCGGCGGGGTGGACGGTTCGCCGGAGCCGCCGTCGGAGCCGCCCGTCGAGCCGCCGGAGTCGGAGCCCTCGCCCTCACCGTTCAGGATCAGGTACGCGGTGTTGTTGGCCGGCTTCGGGTCGAACGGCAGCTTCGGGCTCTGCAGCCAGATGTTGCGTACGGTCACCTCGCCGCTCGCGCCGACCAGGGCCTTGTCGATCCGCAGCTCGAACGGCAGGTCGAGGCCGGCCCCGTCCCGCACGCTCATGTAGGTGTTGCAGACGTAGCGCGGCGCGGGGCTCTTCTGGTCCTCGCGGTAGCCGCCGCCGGACGTCACCGCGCGGCAGCGCTCCGGCTTCGCGGTGACCGAAGCGCCTTGGGGGACGGTGAAGTCGACGGTGGCGACGTCCTCGCCGGAGCGGATGTTGCCGATCCACGCCGGGCCCTCGTTGCGGAAGCCGATGTCGGCCTTCACGGTGGAGCCCTCGGCCCCGGCCACCTTGTCGCCGTACGCCACGAAGTCGGCCGTGTTCTTCGTACGGAAGTCGACCTCCTGCTGGTTGTCGCCCGGGGTGAGGTCCGTGCTCCGGGCCGCGGCGGCCTTCTTAGCCGGGACCGCCTTCAGTACGCCGCCGGTGCCCCGCTCGAAGAGGGCGCCCGCACGCTGGGCGGTGCGCTGAGCGGCGCTGTCCTCCTGGATGCGGTAGAGGAAGGTGTCGTAGTAGGCACGCGTGGTGGCCTCCAGCGTCAGCGGAGTCGCCAGCGTGTACGTCGCGCCCGCCTCGAAGAGTCCTTCGACGGAGCAGAGCGCCGTGGTCGAGCCGAAGCCCGGCAGGTCCGGGTCGTCCACGGTGTATTCGCAGTTGGAGTAGCGCTGCGGAATGTCCAGGCCGCGCGAGTACCGCAGCGTGAGCAGGACGCCGTCGGCGGCCCTGGTGCCACGGTTGGCGAAGGTGATCGGGGCCGGCTGCTTCTCTCCCGGGGTCAGCTCCGTCCTGAACGGCAACTGCTCCATGACCAGGTCGGGGCCGCCGACCGTCAGCCGGGTGGTGAACGGCGTGAAGGTGGCCCCGTCCGCCCGGCCGGTCACCGTGATCGTGCCGGTGTCGCCGGCCTCGCTGCCTGCGGCGGCGGTGACGACGAGGTCGGCGGCGCTCTGCAGGCCGGGCCAGGTGCTCCAGCCCTCGCAGACGGCCTTCGTGCCGGTCACCTCGCAGTCCGGGCTCGACTCGCCGTCGAACGTCACGTCGGCGACACCGGCGACGCCGCTGAGGTCGAAGGTGATCGTGAAGTCGCCGCCGAAGTCGTCGTTCTCCTGGCCATCGGACGGGTTGTTGACGGTGATCCCGACCGTGGACGACCTCGGCCGGCCGCTCTCCGGATACGGGTGCAGGCCGGTCTCGGCCGGGCCACCGAACGTGAACACCGGCGTGTCCGCGGCCTGCGCCGGGGCGGCCGCCCCGGCGAGCGAGGCGGCGGCCAGCAGGCCTGCGGCGGCGAGCGAGCCGGCTGCGCGGTGCAGCACGGTGCGCGGGGAACAGCGTGTCATCGGGGACCTCGGGGACTCGGCAGGAGCTGTGTGGCTGCTGTGACAGTTGTCGCGGTACGGGTTCGACCGCGCAGCTCCCCGAACAGTTGCCCTCGCCAAGATCACGGATTGGGTACGGATCACGGGTTGGGTACGGGGGTGTTCCCGACGCCCTTCACGTCCGCACCGGCCTCCGCCGTCCCCTTCGGCGGCACCACGGGCAGGCCCAGGAACGGCAGCTTCAGCGCGCCGAACGCCTCCTTCGGCACGGCGGGCGCGAGCGGCTCGACGGGGGTGAGCCGCTCGTAGGCCGCGTCCTGCTCCGGGCGCGGGTCCGCCTCGCCCTTGTTGGGCCACAGCGACATGGCGCGCTCGGCCTGGGCGGTGATGGTCAGCGAGGGGTTGACGCCGAGGTTGGCGGAGACCGCGGAGCCGTCGACGACGCTGATGCCGGGGTGGCCGTAGAGGCGGTGGTACGGGTCGATGACGCCCTCCTGCGCGCTCGCGCCGATCGGGCAGCCGCCGAGGAAGTGGGCGGTGAGCGGGGTGCCCATCAGCTCGCCGACGTTGGACCCGGCGAAGCCGTTGATCTCCTCGGCGAGCAGCGTGGCGCTGCGGGTGGCCTCGGGTATCTGGGTCGGGTTGGGCGCGCCGTGGCCCTGGCGGGCGGTGAGCAGGCCCTTCCCGATGCCGCCCTGCTTGCGGTACGTGGTCAGGGAGTTGTCCAGCGACTGCATGACCAGGCCGATGATGGTGCGCTCGGACCAGTGGTGGTTGGAGAGCGAACGGACGGCGAGGGTGGGGTGCTTGATCATGTTGGCGAGCCAGCCGCGCACCCGGTGGGCCCCGTAGGGGACCTGGAGGATCGACATCGCGCCCATGGCGTTGGAGCCCTTGCCGTAGCGGACGGGCTCGATGTGGGTGTTGTCGTCGGGGTGGATCGAGGAGGTGATCGCGACGCCCTGCGAGAAGTCGGCCTTCGCGATGCCGTGCTTCTTGCGGTAGCGGCGGTCGCTGGTCTGGGAGCCCACCAGCGCCTCGGAGTTGGTACGGGTCAGCTCGCCGAGCCGGGTCGAGAGCCGGGGCAGCAGGCCCCGGTCCTTCATGGTGTGCAGCAGGGTCTGGGTGCCGTACGTGCCCGCCGCGACGACGACCTTCCGGGCCCGCAGCTTCGTCGGCTTCGCCTTGCGGCGGCGGTCGGTGGGGACGGTGAGGACCCGGTAGCCGCCCTCGGGGTCGTCGGTGATCCCGACGACGGAGGTCATCGGGTGGATGGCCGCTCCGGCCTTCTCGGCGAGGTGGAGGTAGTTCTCGTTGAGGGTGTTCTTCGCGCCGTGCCGGCAGCCCGTCATGCACTCGCCGCACTCCGTGCAGGCCTTGCGGGCGGGGCCCGCGCCGCCGAAGTACGGGTCAGGGACGGTGGAGCCGGGCTTGGCCTTCGCGGTGCCGTCGGCGTCCCTGCCGTCGCCGAAGAAGACGCCGACCGGGGCCAGATGGAAGGTGTCGCCGACGCCCATGGCCTCGGCGGCGGACTTGAGGTGGATGTCGGAGGGGGTCATGGTCGGGTTGAGGCGGACCCCGAGCATCCGGCGGGCCTGGTCGTAATACGGCTTGAGCTCGTCCTGCCAGTCGGTGATCGAGGCCCACTGGCGGTCCTCGAAGAACGGGGCGGGCGGCACGTACAGCGTGTTGGCGTAGTTGAGCGAGCCGCCGCCGACCCCGGCCCCGGCGAGCACCATGACATTGCCGAGGAGGTGGACGCGCTGGATGCCGAAGAGGCCCAGCGCCGGGGCCCACAGGTAGTTCTTCAGGTCCCAGGAGGTCTTGGGGAGCGTGCCGGGGGTGAAGCGGCGGCCCGCCTCCAGGATCCCGACGCGGTAGCCCTTCTCGGTGAGCCGGAGCGCCGACACCGCGCCCCCGAAGCCCGAGCCGACGACCAGGACGTCGTAGTCGTACGCGGCGTCGTCCTCGGCCGGAACAGGGATCGCCGGAGCCTGGCTCACGGCCTGTTTCTGGGCAGGGCTGTCCTGGGACATGGCACTCCTCGGAACGGAATCAGTACGAAAAGGACGTGCTGTGCTGTCTCAGCGCAGCCGGAACGCCTTCATCGCCTTGAGGCTGCGGGTCATGAACGCGGCGTACTTCTCGTCGTCCATCCCGAAGGCGGGCGCGAGCGGGATCAGCCGCTGCTGGGCGACGGTCTGGGCCTCGGTGTACTTGAGGATGCCCTCGGAGCCGTGCCGCCGGCCGAGGCCGGACTCCTTCATGCCGCCCATCGGGGACTGGACGCTGCCGTAGGCGGGGGCGTACCCCTCGTTGATGTTGACGGTGCCGGTGCGCAGCCGGGCGGCGACCTGGTGGCCGCGCCGGGAGTCGGTGGTCCAGACGCTGGAGTTGAGGCCGTACGGGGTGGCGTTGGCCAGCGCGATCACCTCGTCCTCGTCGCTGAAGCGGTAGATGGCGACGACCGGCCCGAAGGTCTCCTCGGTGCAGACGGACATCGGCGCTTCGACGCCGTCGAGGATGGTCGGCTCGTAGAAGAGCGGGCCGATGTCGGGGCGGGCGACGCCGCCGGCGACGAGGGTCGCGCCCTTCTCGACGGCCTCGTCGACGTGCTGGGTGACGGTCTCCAGCTGGCGTTCGCCGACGAGGGAGCCCATGTCAGCCCCGTACGCGAGGGCGTTGCCGAGCCGCATGGCCTTCGTCCGGGTGGCGAACCGCTGGACGAAGTCGTCGGCGATCGACTCGTGGACGTACAGCCGCTCGATGGAGATGCAGAGCTGCCCGGCGGAGGAGAAGCAGGCGCGGACGGCTCCGGCGGCGGCCTTCTCCACGTCGGCGTCCTTGAGGACGAGCATGGCGTTCTTGCCGCCGAGCTCCAGCGAGACGCCGACCAGGCGGTTCGCCGCGCCGACGGCGACCTCGCGGCCGGTGCGGGTGGAGCCGGTGAAGGAGACGTAGTCGGCGCGGCCGACGACCTCGGGGCCGACGACGGGGCCCTCACCGAGGACGACCTGGAAGACCTCGGCGGGCAGTCCCGCCTCGATGAGCAGGTCGCGGGCCCACAGGGCGGTGAGCGCGGTCTCCGTGTCGGGCTTCATCACGACGGCGTTGCCGGAGACGAACGCGGGCAGCGCGTCGCCGACGGAGAGTTCGAGCGGGTAGTTCCAGGGGGCGATCTGGCCGACGACGCCGCGCGGCTGGCGCAGTTCGGTGACCTTGGTGAGGGTCGGGACGACACCGGTGTGGCGGCGGGGCTTGAGGTAGGAGGCGGCCTTGCGCCCGTAGTGGCGGGCGGCGACGGCGACGGCCTGCACCTCCTCGTGGGCGTGCAGACGGGCCTTGCCGGTCTCCAGCTGGATGAGGTCGAGGACCTCGGACTGGCGGCTCAGGACGAGGTCGTGGAAGCGCAGCAGGACGGCGGCCCGCTGCCGCACGGGGACGGCGGCCCAGACGGGCTGGGCCGCGCGGGCCCGGTCGAAGGCGGTGGCGACGTCCTCGGGCGTGGACTCGGGCAGGTCGGCCAGCTTCTCCCCGCTGAAGGGGGTGTGGTTGGCGGTGCGGCCCGACCCGACGACGCCACGGGTCAGCTGGGCGATCACCTCGGGGGTGACCACGTCGGCGGCGGTGCGCACACCGGCGGGGGCGACCGCCACGGGGTTCGTACCGAGAGGGGCGTCAGGGGCCTGCGAGTCCGTCATGAGGCCGAGAGTATGTCCAGCCGCAGCCTTTGGGTACCCGTGGGTAACAGTTTTTCACAGGACCCGCCACCCCTGCCCGACACCCTCCTCGAACGAGCCAGTGATCGCTGGCGGCATAACCGCTGATCAGTGGCTATGCGGCCGACCGCCCGGCGGCGGCCGGCGCGCGACGCCCGGGAACGCTCCGGAACCCGGATTTCCCGGTGCCCTCAGGAAGCGTGGATCTTCAGCCCTTCGGTGACTTCGGTGAAGATCGCGTCGCCGTCCTTCGCGGCCTGCCCCTTCGCGGGCATCCGCACCCGCACGTGCCAGTACGGGTCGCTCTTCTTCTCGCCGGGGATCAGCAGCTCCCGGAAGCGGTAGCGCACCGGGTCGTCGTCGGAGGAGGCGTAGGGGGTGTACTCGGTGTTCATCTCGACCGCCGGGCGCCCCTGGTGCGTGACGTCCTTGTACGTGACGGAGGCGTCCTCCATCTGGGTGGTGTCCGACCCGCCCTTCTCGTAGTACGTCTTGCGGGCCGCCGGGTCGGCGCCGGGGTTGTCGTCCATGCCGTCGACGTCGTTCTTCGGGGCGCGGCGCCAGAAGTCGATCTCGAAGATGCCGCTGGGGTCCGCGTACCAGACCAGTTCGCCGTCGTCGTCCTGGACCCGCTTGTACTCCTCCGGCACGGCCACGTCCGCCGACAGGACCTCGTTCTCCGGCCGGATCTGCCAGCTCTCGGGCGGTCCGTCGCCCGCGAACGGGTTCAGCAGGACCAGCACGAGCGCGACCACCACCGCCAGCGCCCCGCCGCCGAGCGCGAACTGGGCGACACGGTTGCGGTGCAGCACCGGCGGCACCCACTTGCTGCCGCCGCCACCGCCCGCGGCGGCCGCCCCGTACACGGAGGTCACCCGCGCCGGGGTCGGGGCGGCCAGCTGCTGGAGCGTCCGGCGGACCTCGGCGGCCGGCGGGCGCGCGGCGGGGTCCTTGCGGAGCAGCTGCATGACGAGCGTGCCGAACGCGCCCGTGCCCCGGGCGGGCACCTGCGGCTCGGCGGACAGCACGGCCTGGAGGGTGGCCGGGGTGTGCGAGCGGCGGTACGGGGACATCCCCTCGACCGCCGCGTACAGGACGACGCCCAGCGACCACAGGTCCGACTCCGGTCCGGGGCGCTGCCCGAGGACCCGCTCCGGCGAGATGTACTCGGGCGAGCCGACGAACGCGCCGGTCTCGGTGAGCTGCTGCTCGCCCTCGACCTGGGCGATCCCGAAGTCGGTGAGGACGACCCGGTCGCCGGTGCCGAGCATGACGTTGTCCGGCTTGACGTCCCGGTGCAGGATGCCGATCGCGTGGGCGGCCATCAGCGCGTCGAGGACCGCGAGACCGATCCTGGCCGCCTCGCGGGGGTCCAAGGTGCCTTCCTGGAGGCGGTCGCCGAGCGACGGGCCGCGCACCAGCTCCATCACGATCCACGGCTTGCCGTCCTCGACGGCCACGTCGTGGACGGTGACGACGGCGGGGTGGTCGATCCGGGCGGCGGCCCGCGCCTCGCGCTGCATGCGCTGGTGCACGGTGCTGTGCTCGCGCTCGCCGAGGTGTTCCGGTACGCGCGGTTCCTTGACGGCCACCTCGCGGTCGACGACCTCGTCGTGGGCCCGCCACACCGTGCCCATCCCGCCGTGCCCGAGCCGGGAGAGCAGCCGGTAGCGGCCGCCGATCAGCCGGTTCGCGGCGCTGTCGGGGGCGCTGGAGGGGACGGTCGGGGAGGGGATGTGCGCCGGGGGCCCGGGGTGCGGTGCGCCGGAGCCGCCCAGCGCGTGCGGTGCGGTCGGCGGCTGGAGTCCGTAGCTGGTGGGCTCGTTCGCCCGTCCCCCGTGATCTGTCATGCGCCTCATCCTGGTTCACGCGTCGGGCCCGGCACCACCGGGGGCGGTCACCGGATGCGGAGCCGTGACCGTACAGCAACCCGGGCGGGGCATCGGACGCTCGCGGTCACGTCTTCGGGGCGCTCGCGCTCACGTCTTCGGGGCGCTCCAACTGCGCAGCATGATGGCGAACTTCTCCCGGCTGTCCTCCCAGCCCTCCTGCGGGGCGGTCAGATACAGCGCGTACTCGGGGCCGCCGGGACCGCCGTAGTACATCTGGTCGATCCCGTGCCGGGGTCCCGGGTGGTCCTTGGTCTCGTTCCAGGTGAACTCCCAGAGGGCGCCCGGCCGGTCGCGGAAGGTGTTCTTCTCCATCCCGATCCGCTGGTAACCCGGCAGCCGCTCGGAGAGCTGCTCCTCCATGTTCTGCAGGTGCAGATACGGATGGTCGAAGTCCGGGTCCGGGTCGACGCTGATGCGGATCCGGTGGGCCCCGCCGTCCGGTGTGTAGTCGATCTGGCCGTTCTCGTACTGCCGTGTCCAGTCCTTCGGCACGACCAGGCTGAACCCCGCCGGGTCCTCGACCCGGTGCCAGCCGTCGGGTATCTCCGGTATCCCCTGCGCGGGGGCGGTGGCGTCCGGGGTGGTCGGTGTCGCGGACGGCGTGCTGCCCGCGGCGCTACCGCCGTTCGATCCGGCGGGGTCGTCCGAGCCGTCCCCGTACTTCATCGCGAACAGCCCGCCCGCGCCCCCGAGGACGGCGGCGGCTACGACCACGACGAGCACCGTGCGCCACCGGGATCCGGCACGCCGGGTCACCGGGGCGGAGGCGGGGCCGGTGACCGGGTTCGCGTGGTCCGGGGCGACGCCGTCCGGGCCGGGGGCGGACGGGCCGGGGGCGGAGGGGCCGTGGGCAGGCTGGGCTGTCGTGGCGGGGGCCGTTCCGGGCAGCCGGGCGGTGGCGCCGTCGTGGCCGTCGGAGGCGCGGGAGCCGTTCGCCCCGCCGGGGCCGTTCCCGTCCGGGTAGGCATACCGGGCGTCCTCGGGAAGGCGCTGCGTCGGCACATGCGCCTGGGCGGCACGGGGTTCGCGGCCCTCCATGGCGTCCAGCAGCATCTGCTCGGTCTCGGCGGCCGTGGGCCGGTCGGCCGGGTCCTTGCGGAGCAGCGCGGTGATCACGGCGCCGAGCGGACCGGCGTTGACCGGGGCGGGCGGCTCATCGGTGACGACGGCCTGCATGGTCGAGATCGGGGACGTACGCCGGAACGGGGAGGTCCCCTCGACGGCCGTGTACAGCGTCGCGCCCAGCGACCAGAGGTCGGAGGCCGGTCCCGGGTCGCCGCCGCGTACCCGCTCCGGGGCCAGGTAGTCGATGGAGCCGACCAGTTCCCCGGTACGGGTGATGGTGGAGTCGCCCTCGATCGCGGCGATCCCGAAGTCGGTCAGCAGCACCTGCCCGTCGCGCGCCAGCAGGACGTTGCCGGGCTTGACGTCGCGGTGCAGCACCCCGGCGCTGTGGGCGGCGCGCAGGGCGCTCAGCACGTGCAGCCCGATGCGGGCCGCCTCGCGCGGGGCGACCTCGCCGCTCTCCTTGGCGGCGTCGGCGAGCGAGGGCCCGTCGACGTACTGCATGACGATCCAGGGGCGGTGGTCGTACTCGATCACGTCGTGGACGGTGACGACGCCGGGGTGCGTGATGCGTGCCGCCGCCCGTGCCTCCTTCTGCGTCCGGGCGTGCAGGACGAGCCGGTCGGCCTCGGCGACGTACAGTCCGGCGGTCAACTCCTTGACGGCGACGGTGCGGTGCAGCACTTCGTCGTGGGCGCGCCAGACCTTGCCCATGCCGCCCCGGCCGAGGACGTCGCCCAGCCGGTAGCGCCCCGCCAGCACCAGTCCCGCGTCCGTGCCCTGTGATCGATCCACGTGATGTCCCCGCCCCGTTCCTCGGCTTGCCAGATTACGGAGGCGGAACGGGGAGGCGGAACCGGGGATCGCCCACGAGACCGCACTGTGATGGTTGTCGACACCGCACAACGCCCCTGGCGGTGTGGTGGCGATGACGTGCGGTCAGGCCCGCACGGGACCGGAGGGTCAGGCGTTGACGCGGTACGAGGCGATGGCCTGCTCGTAGATCTCGGTGACCTTGTCCCGGTCGCTCTCGGGCCCGATGACCTGGATGACGTGATACCTGCCGTCGACGATCATGGCGAGATTGCGGACGTACACCTCGCGCCCGCCGCTCTCCTGCCAGGTGAACTGCCCCTCGGCCATGGCCTGCCGGCCGACGTCGACCCGGCGCAGCCCGGACGAGGAGGACCAACTGGAGTCCCGGAACGGCTGGAGCTCGGGCTCCTTGTCCCGCTGGTAGTCCAGCGGATCGCTGCCACCCGCCTTCACCGTGTCCCGGCCGGGCACCACGAGCAGGGTGAACCCGTCGCTGCCGTACCGGATCTGACGGTCCGCGTTGGCGGGACTGCGCTGCCAGTCCTTCGGTACGCCGACCTCGAAGCCCTCCGCGTCCTTGCGGAGCGCGTAGCCGGAGGCGAGCGCGACGGCCGACCGGCTGGTCTGCGGCTGCTGGGAGCCGGGGTCGGCGGACCCGTCCGGCGAGGCGGACGGCTCGGGCTCCCCCGAGGCGGCGGGCGGTGCGGCGGAACCGGTGGGCGCCACCGGTGCTCCGCTGTCCTTGCCCTCCTCCTGCTTCGGCAGGAACATCACCGCGTACGCGACGGCGGCGGCCATCAGGAGCAGGATGAGGATGAGCAGCAGCCGGCCCAGGCTGCGCGGGGAGGACGACCCCTCGCCCCGGCGCGGCGGTTCCCGCAGCACCCGGGGGCCCTTGGGCGCACGCGGCGCACGGGCCGGGCGCTCCTCCTCCCAGGACTCGACGGGCATCCGCACGGACCGGTCGGGCGGCAGCAACGACTCTTGCCGGTCCCGCCGCTTGCCGCCGCCGCGCTGCTTCGGCGGCTGCTGACGCTTCCCCTGGCGGTGCCTGCCGTGCGCCGCGCCGCCGCCGAAACGGCCCCGGCGCCGGCGGACCAGCTCGCCCCTGCGGCGTACGACGGGGAGCCGGGTGGCGTCGGGCGCGGGCAGCGTGACGACGTCGGTGCCCGCCTCCGGCTCCGGCGCGGAGCGCACCAGCGAGCGCAGCCAGCCGCGCAGCTCCTCGAAGTCCGGCCGCTCGGTCGGGTCCTGGCGCAGCAGCGACTCGACAACCGGCCGCAGCGGGCCGCACTCCTCCGCGAAGGCGGGCGGCTCGCCGCACACCATCTGGACGAGCTCGGCCGCGTTCTCCTCGGGGTAGGGGGCGTGGCCCTGGACGGCGCGGTAGAGCAGCGCGCCGAGCGCCCACAGGTCGGTGGAGGGGCCGATCGGGGGCGCGAGCTGCCAGTTGTCGTGGACCGGGCCCGCCTGCTCGGGGGCCCAGCGCTCGGTGACGGCTCCGACGACGGCGATCCGTGCCTGGCGGGCGCGTTCGGCGGCGAGCGGGGTGGTGGGGCCGCGGTAGACGACTCCTTCGCCGCCGCCCGCGACGGCGTCCTCCCAGGCCCGGGAGGCGGCCCGGCCGTCCGGGGGCGGCGCGGTGCGGGCGAGCTGCTTGGGCGCGGGGAGCGGCGGGCCGGGCCGCCGGGAGTCGGCGCGCAGCGCGTCCTCGCCGGAGCCGCCCGCGGAGACGGGCCGCCCCGCACCGGGCCCGTCGTCCCAGGTCCCCGCGAGGTGGACGCGGCGGCCGGGCGGTCGGGGGCCGTCGTCCTCGTCCTCGTCGTCCTCGTCGTCGTAGGGGTCCTCGGCGGGGCTGCCCCAGGGGGCGGTGAGCCGGGGGGCGAGGGGGGCGTCGGGGGCCGGACGCTGGAGGGGGAGGACGCCGGTGCCGGCGTCGGTGAGGTCGGAGGCGCCTGTGGTGGCTGCGCCCGTTTCGGATGCGGCGGTTCCGGCGGTTGCGGCGGCGTCCGGGCGCGGTTCGGTTCCGATGGCGTCCGGGCGCGTTTCGGTTCCGGTGGTTCCGATGGCCGGGGCGGCTGGGACGGCCGGGGTGGCTTCGTGCCCTTCCGCCGGTGACTTCGTGAGGTCCGCCGGTGGCTTCGTGAGGTCGGCCGGGGCGCGGTCGGCCTGCTGCCGGTCCTCGGTGACCCGGGCTGCAGCCCGTGCGCCCGCGCGGTAGGCGGCGATGGCTCCGGCGCGGGCGGCCCGCAACTGGGCGGCGCTCGCGGCGCCCGGCTCGGCGGGCGGCGGTACGGCGGTGTACGGGACGGCGGGGGCGGCGGGGCGCGGGACGATCTCCTGGCCCTCGACCCGCTGCCCCGGGACGGGGTCGGCCTCGCGGCCCGGCGGGAGGTCGTACCGTTCGTCGTCCTGACGCGGCGCGTACCCCTGCGGCAGCGGCGGAACGGGAAACTCGCGGCCCTCGCGGCTGTCGTGGCCGACGGGCTCCTGGACGTCCGCGTACTCCTGGACCTCGGCGTACTCCTCGCCGCCCGCGTAGCCCTCGACTGCCGCGTACTCCTCGACTGCCGCGTACTCCTCGTCGCGGCCGGCCGGCGGGAGCGGGAACGCGCCGCCGAGCTCCCTCGGCGGGGCGGGCTCGACGGCCGGGATGCCGTACGTCGCGGGGGCGGCCACCGGATCGGCGTCGGGGCGCGGTTCGGGGGCGTATCCGCAGAGCGCCTCCTCGGCGGCGCCCGCCGCGAGGCCGGTGAGCATGACGCGGCCGTCGTCGCACACCAGGACCGTGCGCACGGTGATGTTGCGGTGGGTCCAGCCGTGGGCGTGCAGCACCCGCAGGGCGGTGAGCACGTCGGATCCGATCTCGGCGGCCCGGTAGGGGTTGAGGGGGCGTTCCGCGAGGAGGGCGGCGAGCGGGCGGGCGGCGACGAGCTCGCTGACTATCCAGAGCGAACCCGCTTCGGCGAACACGTCGAAGACCTGGTCGAGCCGGGGGTGGTCGGGCACCTGGGCGGCGGCCTGCGCGGCCTCGATCGCCCGCCGGACCGCGGGGTCCGTACTGCGGCGGACCGCTCGCCCGGTGGTACGTCCGGACATCGAGGACTGCCCGTCGGCGTCGAGCACCTCCGCGTCCACGATCTCCGGCAACGGCACCTGGCGGACCAGGACCTCCTGGCCGCTGTAGGTGTCGAACGCCCGGGTCTCGGCCAGTTCGTACCCGTCGGACGGGGGCAGCGGAAGGCGGTAGCGGTCGGCAAGCACCCGACCCGCGTAGTCGTCCACGACGCCTCCCCAGAGCGCGCTGTTCCCCCGGCCGTCAGAGGCGCACGTATCCGTCAGTTACGGTCATTCGGCGGGCAATTGACCCGCCGTTCCGGCTGCGTACGGTCTCCGGCCTCTTACGATACGTGGCAACGCGGGCGGGCGGGCCGGGTCGTGCCAACCCGGCCCGCACAAACGTTTCACTCCCGCCGGTTCACAGGCGTACTGCCCGTGGGCGTGCCCGCCGGTCAGTCGGTGGGCGTGAACGTGGCGAACGCCGTTTCGCGCAGCGTCCGGCACGCGTCGCCGTCCCACTCGTCGACCTTGCAGCTGATCATGATCGAGTAGCCGCGCTTGGCGTCGACCTTGAAGCCGCGGTTGAGCACCCGGACCCGGACGCCGTTGTGGTTGCGCTCGAACGTCCAGTCCGCGACGGTCGGATAGCCGTTGTACTCGACCTTCTTTATGCTGCCGTGCTTGTAGCCGTCGCTGAGGACCTTGGCGCTCGCGACGGCCCCGCGCCAGGCGGCCGCCGCGTCGTCCTTGGGCGAGCTGTTGAAGTCGACCTGGACCCGGGGGAAGGTGCCCTGCCCGGCGTTGTAGATGCCGCCGGAGTTGGCGCCCGCGATGGCCGTGCGCATGAAGTTCCCGGGCATCGCCATGGAGAAGTGGAACCGGGTGTCGGTGACGTTCTTGTAGCCGGCGGGCAGGGAGTCGCCCTCGCCCGGCTCGTCGTCTCCGTCGTCATCGGGGTCGTCGGACTTCGGGTCGTCGGCGTCGCCGGACGGGTCATCGGAGGCCCGGCCGTCGTCCGTGCCCTGGCCCTCCTTCTGGCCGTCGCCCTTCTCGCCGGCCGAACCGCCGCCCGTGTCGTCGCCCTTGTCGTCGGCGCCGCCCGCCGAGGCTCCGGCCGAGGCGGCGGTGTCGCCCTTGCCCTTGTCCGGGTCGTCGCCGCCGAGGGTGAGGGCAAGGACCGTGCCGAGGATGGCCAGCGCGACGACGGCCGCGATGATCGCGAGGGTGCGGCGGGGCACCACGTCGGTGATCGAGGCACGCGTGGACGCGGCCGAGGACGGCGGGCGCTGCCCGGGTACGGAAGCACTCGCCGTCGTCGCGGGCTTCGGGGCCCCGACCGGGGCCGCGGGGGCGGCGACGGCTCCCTTCGCAGACGACGGGGCCGCCGGGGCGGACGCCGTGGCCGCTCCGGACTTCGCGCCCGGGGCGGGCGTCCCGGGGGGCGACGGAGGCTTGGGCGGGGCGACGGGCGAGCCCGTGGCGGCGGCCGGAGAGCTCGCCGAGGCCGCGGCCGCTCCCGCTCCCGCCGCGGCGGCCGGGGTCTTCGCGTTGCGCACGGAGCGCAGGGCTCCGCGCAGCCGGTCGCGGGCGCCCTCGCCGCTCTCGCCCGAGCCGGTGGACGGCTTCGGCGGCTTCGGCGGCTTCGGGGCCTTGGGCTGCTTCGGCGCCCTCTTGACGAGGGGGTCCGCGGGCGCGGGCGGCAGCGCCATGATCTGGGTGGAGTCCGCGGGGGCCGGCACGGGAACGTCGGGGGCGTTGATGACGTCGTTGAGCAACGCCCGCGCCCCGGCGTCGTCGAGACGCTGTTCGGGGTCCCGGGCGAGCAGCCCGTAGATGACCTCGGTGAGCGGACCGGCGTTCTTCGGCGGGTCGAGCGGTTCGGTCATCACGGCCGTCAGGGTGGCGATGGCCGAGCCCTTGTCGTACGGCGGGCAGCCCTCGACGCTCGCGTACAGCAGTCCGCCGAGCGACCACAGGTCGGCGGGCGGGCCCGGCTTGTGACCGCGCGCCCGCTCCGGCGAGATGTACGAGGGGGCGCCGACGAGCATGCCGGTGGAGGTGACGGACGGGTCGCCCTCGACCTGGGCGATGCCGAAGTCGGTGAGCACGACGCGCCCGTCCTCGGCGATCAGCACGTTGGACGGCTTCACGTCGCGGTGCAGGATGCCCTCGCGGTGCGCCGAGCGCAGCACGTCGAGGATGGCGAGCCCGACCTCGGCGGCCCGCCGGGGCGTCAGCGTGCCGTCCTCGCGAATGGCTTCGGCGAGCGACTTGCCCTCGATCAGTTCCATGACGATCCACGGGCGGTCGTCCTCGTCGACCACGTCGTAGACGGTCACCGCGCTGTTGTTGCGGATCCGTGCGATCGCCTTGGCCTCACGCAGGGTGCGCGTGATCAGCCGGCGCTTCTCGTCCTCGTCGATCGCCGAGGGGAACCGCAGTTCCTTGACCGCGACCGTGCGGCCGAGCGTCTCGTCGTCGGCGCGCCAGACCGTACCCATGCCGCCCCGGCCGAGCACCTCACCGAGCCGGTAGCGCCCCGCGAGGAGACGACCGTTCTTGTCCCGTTGGGGCTCTCGTGCCTGCTCCGCCTCCGACATGCGTCCCCTCTGCGATCAACCCGCCCTGGCAGAGCGTTCATTGTCCCTCACCCCGGGACCGGTCCTGGTGCCGGGTCCGGGGTCCGCCGTACTGGGGCCCGAAGAGGGAAGCCCCCACAGCCTCCTACCAACCCGGCCTTCCCGTCCAGCGCCGACCGGGCGGCCACCGCCCCGGAACCGGGCCCGTTCCGCTCAACTGGCCCGGACCTGACGGGCGGTGGTCGCCCGGGTGAACGCGGGCCGACCGGCTCTAGATCGGCACGATGTCCGGTGCGCCGAGCCGGGCCGCGTCCGCCGTGAGGTCGTCGGGCTGCCGCTGCGACTCGCGCTCGGCCTCCACCCGCTTCTCGTAGTGCTCGACCTCCCGGTCGACCCGGCCCTCGTCCCAGCCCAGCACCGGCGCCATCAGCTCCGCGCAGAGGCGGGCACTGCGGGTGCCCCGGTCGAAGGTCTCGATGGAGATCCGGGTGCGCCGGGTCAGCACGTCGTCCAGGTGGCGGGCGCCCTCGTGGGAGGCCGCGTAGACGATCTCGGCGCGGAGATAGTCGTCGGCGGCGGGCAGGGGTTCGCCCAGGGTGGGGTCGGCGAGGATCAGTTCCAGAATTTCCTCGGTCATTGAGCCGTACCGGTTGAGCAGATGCTCCACCCGGGCGACATGGAGTCCGGTCCGGGACGCGATCCGGGCGCGCGCGTTCCACAGGGCCTTGTAGCCCTCGGCGCCCAGCAGCGGAGTGTCCTCGGTGACGCAGGCGGCGACCCGCTGGTCGAGTCCGTGGACCGCCTCGTCGACCGCGTCCTTGGCCATGACCCGGTACGTCGTGTACTTGCCGCCCGCCACGACGACCAGGCCGGGGGCGGGGTGGGCGACGGTGTGCTCGCGCGACAGCTTGCTGGTGGCGTCCGACTCGCCGGCCAGCAGCGGTCGCAGTCCGGCGTAGACGCCCTGGACGTCGTCCCTGGTCAGCGGGGTGTTGAGGACGGAGTTGACGTGCTGGAGCAGATAGTCGATATCGGCACTGGAGGCGGCCGGGTGGGCCTTGTCCAGGTCCCAGTCGGTGTCCGTGGTACCGATGATCCAGTGCCGGCCCCAGGGGATGACGAAGAGGACGGACTTCTCGGTGCGCAGGATGAGGCCGGTCGAGGAGTGGATGCGGTCCTTGGGGACGACCAGGTGGATGCCCTTGGAGGCCCGGACGTGGAACTGCCCGCGCTCGCCGATGAGCCCCTGGGTGTCGTCGGTCCACACGCCGGTCGCGTTGACCACCTGCTTGGCCCGGACCTCGTACTCCTCGCCGCTCTCGACGTCCCGTACGAGCGCGCCCACGACGCGTTCGCCCTCGCGGAGGAAGCCGACGACACGGGCCTGGTTCGCCACCTGGGCGCCGTAGGAGGCGGCGGTGCGCACCAGGTCGGTGACGAAGCGGGCGTCGTCCATCTGGGCGTCGTAGTACTGGAGGGCGCCGACCAGGGCGTCCTTCTTCAGTGCGGGGGCGACCCGCAGGGCGTGCTTGCGGGAGAGGTGCCGGTGGACGGGGAGGCCCCGGCCGTGGCCGGAGGAGACCGACATCGCGTCGTACAGCGCGACGCCGGAGCCGGCGTAGAGCCGTTCCCAGCCCTTGTGCTGCAGGGGGTAGAGGAAGGGCACGGGCTTCACCAGGTGCGGGGCGAGCCGTTCCAGGAGCAGGCCGCGCTCCTTGAGGGCCTCCCTGACCAGGGCGAAGTCGAGCATCTCCAGATAGCGCAGGCCGCCGTGGATCAGCTTGCTCGACCTGCTCGATGTGCCGGACGCCCAGTCGCGCGCCTCGACCAGTCCGGTCGTCAGGCCCCTGGTGGCGGCGTCCAGCGCCGTGCCCGCGCCGACCACGCCCGCCCCCACGACCAGCACGTCCAGTTCGCGCTCGGCCATGGCGGCGAGCGCGACGGTGCGCTCGGCGGGTCCCAGTGTCGCTGTCCTCACTGCTGCCTCCCGGTGGATCGGGGTGGTCGGACACGGGAGTGCCACCCGGCCGAGGGGCCGGCCGCCCGTGTCCACCCCTCGATTCTGTCCGCGCTCCCCGAGTTCAGCCACCGCCTGTGGACAACACCCGGGCGACCGGAGCCACGCAATGCGACATATAGGTCATATTTACGCCTAGTCTGACATTGCGCTGTCCACAGCAGTTGCGATCTTCGCTCTCCGCACTTAGGGGGTCTTCCTGTATGCCCGCAGACCTCGCCGTCATCGGACTCGGTCACCTCGGCCTGCCCCTCGCCCGGGCCGCCGTGACCGCCGGAATCGCCACCGTCGGCTACGACCCCGACCCACGCCCCTACGCGGAGCTCAGAGCGGGCCGCAGCCCCGTCGAGGGCACGCTCACCGCGTCCGAGGTCCGCCGGATGCTCTCCGGCGGCTTCCGACCCACCACCGACGCCGCCGAGCTGGGCCGGGTCCGCACCGCCGTGATCTGCTCCCCCACCCCGCTCGGCCCCGACCGCACCATCGACCTCACCGCCCTCGGCGACGCCGCCCGAGCACTGGCCGCCCGGCTGCGCCCGCACACCACCGTGCTGCTGGAGTCCGCCGTGCCGCCCGGCACCACCGAGACCTTCCTGCGCCCCCTCCTCGAAGAGGGCTCGGGGCTGGTCGCCGGACGCGACTTCCACCTCGCCTGCTCGCCGAGCCGGCTCGACCCCGGCAACCGCACCCACACCTACGCCTCCACCCCCAAGGTCATCGGCGGCCTCACCCCCGCCTGCACCGAGTCGGCCGCCGCCTTCTACGGACGGCTCACCGACAAGGTCGTCCGGGCCCGCGGACCGCGCGAGGCGGAGATGACGAAGGTCCTGGAGACCAACTTCCGGCACGTCAACATCGCCCTGGTCAACGAGATGGCGGTGCTCTGCCACGACCTCGGCGTCGACCTCTGGGACGTCATCCGGTGCGCCGAGACCAAGCCGTTCGGCTTCCAGCCCTTCCGCCCGGGCCCCGGCGTCGGCGGCCACGGCGTCCCGGTGGACCCGGGCTTCCCGCCCCACAGCACCCGCACCCCCGGACACCCGCTGCGGATGGTCTCGCTGGCGCAGGAGATCAACGACCGGATGCCCAGTTACGTCATCCAGCGCTGCGCCACCCTCCTGAACGAGCACGGCAAGTCCGTCCGGGGCGCGCGCGTCCTACTGCTCGGCGTCACCTACAAACCGGACAGCGCCGACCAGGAGGCCGCCCCCGCCCGGGAGATCGCCACCCGGCTGATGGACATGGGCGCCCAGATCGGCTACCACGACCCGCACGTCCTGGACTGGCGGGTGCGCGAACGCCCCGTCCCGCGCGCCGACTCGCTGTACGAGGCGGCGGCCGCGGCCGACCTGACCGTACTGCTCCAGCAGCACCGCACCTACGACCTCCAGGGCCTCGCGGTCAAGGCCCAACTGCTCCTGGACACCCGGGGGGCCACCCCGGCGGGGGCCGCGCACCGGCTCTGACGGGCACCGCCCCCGGGACGTGACGGTCCGTCGAAAGATTGTCGGTGACCGATCACGTAACGTCCTGCTACCCTGCGGCGTCACAGAGCGCACAGCCGTGCGTGCCTCGCACAGTCGCGTGCAGCCGTCCCAGGGGGAGCCCCACCGTGAGTCAGCCCGTGCAGCCGCCGAACCAGCCCCAGCAGCCCTACGGCGGCCAGCCCGCCGACGGCAACCCGTACGCCGGCCAGCCGGGCCAGCCCACCCCCGCCGCCCCGACCGGCAACCCGTACGGCCAGCAGCCCCCGGCGCCCACCGGCAACCCGTACGGCCAGCAGCCTCCGGCCCCGACCGGCAACCCGTTCGCGGGCCAGCAGCCCGGCCAGAGCGCCCCGTTCGGCGGCGGCGCGCCCTTCGCCCCGGCGCCCCCGGCCCGTAACAACATCCTGCTCGGCGTGCTGGTCGCCCTCGGCGCGGCGCTGGTCGCGGGCATCCTGTACGGCGTGATCGCGGGCTCCATCGAGCGCGAGGTCGGCTACGCGGCGGTCGGCGTCGGCTTCCTCGTCGGCTTCGCGGCGAGCAAGGTCGGCGGCGCCAACCCGGCGGTCATCGCGGCGTCGGCCCTCTTCTCCGTCGGCGCCGTCTACCTCGGCCAGATCATCGGCATCTCGATGGTGCTCTCCGACCTGGCGCAGATCCCCTTCTCCGAGGTCATCGGCGACCACCTCGACTCCGTGACGAAGGCTTGGTCGGAGGATTCCAACTTCATGACCTACCTCTTCTTCCTCTTCGCCGCGGTCGCCGCCGTCGGTGGCGCCAAGAAGGCCGGCTGACACCCCGCAGGACCACGCGGAAGGGCCCGGACCGTCACGGTCCGGGCCCTTCCGCATACCTGTACCTGCGGGCGGTCAGCGGCGGTGCTGCGAGTCCGCCACCGTCACCTCGACGCGCTGGAACTCCTTGAGGTCGCTGTAGCCGGTGGTGGCCATCGCACGGCGCAGGGCGCCGAAGATGTTCATCGAGCCGTCCGGGGTGTGCGAAGGACCGGTGAGGACCTCCTCCGTCGTCCCGACCGGGCCGAGGTCGACCAGCTTGCCGCGCGGCACGTCCTCATGGACGGCCTCCATGCCCCAGTGGCGGCCCCGGCCCGGCGCGTCCGTCGCGCGGGCCAGCGGGGAGCCCATCATCACGGCGTCCGCACCGCAGGCGATGGCCTTCGGCAGGTCGCCGGACCAGCCGACGCCGCCGTCGGCGATGACGTGCACGTACCGGCCGCCGGACTCGTCCATGTAGTCGCGGCGGGCCCCGGCCACGTCCGCGACGGCGGTGGCCATCGGGACCTGGATGCCGAAGACGTTGCGCGTGGTGTGCGCGGCGCCGCCGCCGAAGCCGACGAGGACACCGGCCGCGCCGGTCCGCATGAGGTGCAGGGCGGCGGTGTACGTGGCGCAGCCGCCGACGATGACCGGGACGTCCAGCTCGTAGATGAACTGCTTCAGGTTCAGCGGTTCGGCCGCGCCCGAGACGTGCTCGGCGGAGACCGTCGTACCGCGGATGACGAAGATGTCGACGCCCGCGTCGACGACCGCCTTGGAGAACTGGGCGGTGCGCTGCGGGGAGAGCGCCGCGGCGGTGACGACGCCGGAGTCGCGCACCTCCTTGATGCGCTGCCCGATCAGCTCCTCCTGGATGGGGGCGGAGTAGATCTCCTGGAGCCGGCGGGTCGCGGACTCGACCGGCATCTCGGCGATCTCGTCCAGCAGCGGCTGCGGGTCGGCGTGCCGGGTCCAGAGGCCTTCCAGGTTCAGCACGCCCAGGCCGCCGAGCTCGCCGATCCGGATGGCGTGCTGCGGGGAGACCACGGAGTCCATGGGAGCGGCCAGGAACGGCAGCTCGAAGCGGTAGGCGTCGATCTGCCAGGCGATCGAGACCTCCTTCGGGTCCCGGGTGCGGCGGCTCGGAACGACGGCGATGTCGTCGAATGCGTAAGCCCGGCGGCCGCGCTTGCCGCGCCCGATCTCGATCTCAGTCACGATGTGTGGCCTTTCCCTCTACGTCTGCGCTGACCAGTATCCCCGACACGCACCTGAGGGGCGGTACCGGGAACTCCGGTCCGCCCCTCAGCCACGCGCCCCTGTGTTACTTCCGGCTGTAGTTCGGTGCTTCCACCGTCATCTGGATGTCGTGCGGGTGGCTCTCCTTGAGACCCGCCGAGGTGATCCGCACGAAGCGGCCCTTGCTCTCCATCTGGTCGACGGACGCGGCGCCGACGTAGCCCATGGTCTGGCGCAGGCCGCCGACGAGCTGGTGGAGGACGTTGGCCAGCGGGCCCCGGTAGGGCACCTGGCCCTCGATGCCCTCGGGGACGAGCTTGTCGTCGGAGGAGACCTCGGCCTGGAAGTAGCGGTCCTTGCTGTACGACCGGCCCTGTCCGCGGGACTGCATCGCGCCCAGCGAGCCCATGCCGCGGTACGACTTGAACTGCTTGCCGTTGATGAACATCAGCTCGCCCGGGGACTCCTCGCAGCCCGCCAGCAGGCTGCCGAGCATCACGCTGTCCGCGCCGGCGGCCAGCGCCTTGCCGATGTCGCCGCTGTACTGCAGACCGCCGTCGCCGATGACCGGGACACCCGCGGCACGGGCGGCGAGCGCGGCCTCGTAGATCGCGGTGACCTGCGGGACGCCGATACCGGCGACCACCCGGGTCGTACAGATCGAGCCGGGTCCGACGCCGACCTTCACGCCGTCGACACCGGCGTCGATGAGCGCCTGGGCGCCGTCGCGGGTGGCGACGTTGCCGCCGATGACGTCCACGCCGACGCTCGACTTGATCTTCGCCATCCAGTCGAGGGCGTTGCTGTTGTGTCCGTGCGAGGTGTCGACGATCAGGAAGTCGACCCCGGCGGACGCGAGCGCCTGGGCGCGGTCCAGCGCCTCGGGGCTGGCGCCGACGGCCGCGCCGACCAGCAGACGGCCTTCGGCGTCCTTGGCGGCGTTGGGGTACTGCTCGGCCTTCTTGAAGTCCTTGACCGTGATGAGGCCCTTGAGGATGCCGGCCTCGTCGACGAGCGGCAGCTTCTCGATCTTGTGGCGGCGCAGCAGCTCCATGGCCTCCACGCCGGAGATCCCGACGCGCCCGGTGACGAGCGGCATCGGCGTCATGACCTCGCGCACCTGGCGCGAGCGGTCCGACTCGAAGGCCATGTCGCGGTTGGTGACGATGCCGAGGAGCTTGCCCGCCGGGTCCGTGACCGGCACGCCGCTGATGCGGAACTTCGCGCAGAGCGCGTCCGCCTCGCCGAGCGTGGCGTCGGGGTGCACGGTGATCGGGTCGGTGACCATGCCGGACTCGGACCGCTTGACCAGGTCGACCTGGTTGACCTGGTCCTCGACCGAGAGATTGCGGTGCAGCACGCCGACGCCGCCCTGACGGGCCATGGCGATCGCCATCCGGGCCTCGGTCACCTTGTCCATGGCGGCGGACAGCAGGGGGATGTTCACCCGTACGTTGCGCGAGATGAGCGACGAGGTGTCGACCGCGTTGGGCAGGACCTCGGACGCGCCGGGCAACAGCAGCACGTCGTCGTAGGTCAGCCCGAGCGTCGCGAACTTCTCGGGCACTCCGTCGACGTTTGCAGTCATGACACCTTCCCCAAATGGCCTTGATCGGTGCGGATGTCCATGCTAACGGGCTCCACGGGTGTCTCATTCCACGACCAAGATCACTTGGCTGTTCTGTAGCTTCCTACAGCGACGCCGACGGGGACCTTCGCGGGTCTCTCTACTGCTCGGCGAGCGCCCGGAGCCTGCTGAGCGCGCGGTGCTGGGCGACCCGGACCGCGCCCGGGGACATCCCGAGCATCTGGCCGGTCTCCTCCGCGGTCAGCCCGACCGCGACCCGCAGGACCAGCAGCTCGCGCTGGTTCTCCGGGAGGTTGGCGAGGAGCTTCTTGGCCCAGGCCGCATCGCTGCTGAGCAGGGCGCGCTCCTCCGGGCCGAGAGAGTCGTCGGGCCGCTCCGGCATCTCGTCGGAGGGCACGGCGGTCGATCCCGGGTGGCGCATCGCGGCGCGCTGGAGGTCGGCGACCTTGTGGCCGGCGATCGCGAAGACGAAGGCCTCGAAGGGCCGGCCCGTGTCCTTGTAGCGCGGCAGCGCCATCAGCACCGCGACGCAGACCTCCTGCGCCAGGTCCTCCACGAAGTGGCGAGCATCACCAGGCAGACGGCTCAGCCGGGAGCGGCAATAGCGCAGGGCGAGGGGGTGGACGTGGGCCAGCAGATCATGGGTGGCCTGCGCGTCGCCGTCGACGGCCCGGTGCACGAGGGCACCGATCACCGTGGTTTCGTCGTCGCGCATCGGACCATGGTGCCCTGATGCCGTCCGGTCCGCTCCACCGCGTCCCGAGTTGTGCACCGAAGCGTTATGAGCGGGTGCGCCGGATGTCATGTCCTGCGCCCTCCCCTTCCGCTCGACCGAATCGTTCCTGAGGAACTCCACGACTCAAGGATGCGTCATCGGCCGGGAAGCGTCACATGGCACCGCCGATCGGGCGCCCGGATACGGGGTGTGGAGCCGGTGGCCCGCTCCGTGACCCCGTCCGCCGGTCTGCGGACGGGGCGCGGCCCGGGCCGGTCGTCAGCGGACCAGGCCCCAGCGGAATCCGAGGGCCACCGCGTGGGCGCGGTCCGAGGCCCCGAGCTTCTTGAACAGGCGTCGGGCGTGGGTCTTGACCGTGTCCTCGGAGAGGAAGAGCTCACGGCCGATCTCCGCGTTGGAGCGGCCGTGGCTCATGCCTTCGAGCACCTGGATCTCCCGCGCGGTGAGCGTGGGAGCCGCCCCCATCTCGGCGGACCGCAGCCGGCGCGGGGCGAGCCGCCACGTCGGGTCGGCCAGCGCCTGGGTGACGGTGGCCCGCAGCTCGGCGCGCGAGGCGTCCTTGTGCAGATAGCCGCGGGCCCCGGCGGCGACCGCGAGTGCGACGCCGTCCAGGTCCTCGGCGACGGTCAGCATGATGATCCGGGCCCCGGGGTCGGCGGAGAGCAGTCGCCGGACCGTCTCCACACCCCCCAGACCGGGCATGCGTACGTCCATCAGAATCAGATCCGAACGATCGGCACCCCAGCGGCGGAGGACTTCCTCGCCGTTGGCCGCCGTCGTCACGCGCTCGACGCCGGGCACGGTGGCCACCGCGCGACGGAGCGCTTCTCGGGCAAGCGGGGAGTCGTCGCAGACGAGGACGGATGTCATGACCGTCCTCCGCAGCTGATGCGCGTCACCTTGAGCCTCCAGGCTGATACAAGTCGTCACCTGTGCGGTTGACCCCCTCGGACATGTGCCCGAGCCGGATATCCGTCAACCGCATCCGTTCCCTTAACGACGGTCACTCGAAAGAGTTACGGGTCGGGCGGCCGGGTTCGGCACTCTACGTGAAGGGCCGTATACGGAGGAGAACGGCGCGGGTGATTCACCCGTCAACCGAATCTTCACTCGTTGGCATGCCCTATTCGGCACCATTTCTTCCCTTTTGAGGGTGTCTGTGGCTAGATTCGCAATCAGTCATATTTACATCTACTAGCACCGTAGATGTACGGTCGAGACTTCGGTCACACCGATCACAGACGGTCCGATCACAGCAGGCCGTCGATCACAGACGGTCGAGGATGCCGCTTCCGACGCAGCACAGCTCCGAGGGGACAAGCAATGGCAGATTTCTCCCGCCTTCCCGGACCCAACGCAGACCTGTGGGACTGGCAGCTGCTCGCCGCCTGCCGAGGCGTGGACAGCTCCCTGTTCTTCCACCCGGAGGGTGAGCGCGGCGCGGCGCGGAGCGCCCGCGAGACCTCCGCGAAGGAGGTGTGCATGCGCTGCCCGGTACGGGCCGAGTGCGCGGCGCACGCCCTGGCCGTACGGGAGCCCTACGGAGTGTGGGGCGGCCTGACGGAGGACGAGCGCGAAGAGCTGATGGGCCGGGCCAGAACCCGGCTGATCACCGCGGCGCCCTCCGGAGCCCCCGCCCACGGCCCCGGCGCCACCTGACACCCGTACGCCGCACCTGAACGCAGAAACGTTTCTCCAACACCTTCAGCCATCCGGCCCGCGACCAGCCGCAGCGGGGCCGGACCCCTCACCGCCCGTGGGCCGCGGGGCCCCGGCGGGCACCGCGGCCCCGTGCGACCTCACCGGGCGGCCGCCCGCGCCAGTTGGTCCAGGGTGGCCGCCACCGCCGGGACCCGGGCCAGGTCCGGCAGGGTCAGGGCGACGATCTCCCGCTCGATCGCGGGCTCGACCGGCACGGCCCTGGCCCCCTTGGGGCGTACCGACTCGACGGCCAGCTCCGGCAGCACCGCCACTCCGAGCCCGGCCCCGACGAGGCCCATCACCGCCGGGTAGTCGTCGGTGGCGAAGTCGATGCGCGGGGTGAAGCCGGACTCCTCGCAGACCTCGACCAACTGCTTGCGGCAGCGCGGGCAGCCGGCGATCCAGGACTCCTCGGCCAGCTCGCCGATGGACACGCTCGACGCCCCGGCCAGCCGGTGCCCCTCCGGGACCAGGCCGATCAGCCGGTCGGTGAGCAGCGGCCGGACCACCAGGTCGTCCCATTCGCCGCCGGTCGCCCCGTAACGGAACGCCAGCGCGATGTCGCAGTCGCCCTCGCGCAGCAGGTCCACCGAGCGCGGCGGCTCGGCCTCGACGAGCGACACCCTGGTCCCGGGGTGTTCGGCGCGCAGGGCGGCCAGCGCCCCCGGGACCAGGGTGGAGCTGCCGCTGGGGAAGGAGACCAACCGGACCCGGCCGGCCCGCAGCCCGGCGATGGCGGCGACTTCCTCCTCGGCGGCGGTCAGCCCCGCGAGGATGCCGGAGGCGTGCCGCACCAGCGCCTCACCGGCCTGGGTGAGGCGCATCTCGCGTCCGGTGCGGATCAGCAGCGTGGTGCCCGCGGAGGACTCCAGGGCCTTCATCTGCTGGCTGACGGCGGGCTGGGTGCAGCCGAGTTCGCGGGCGGCGGCGGAGAACGAGCCGGTGGTGGACACGGCGCGCAGGACACGGAGGTGGCGGGCTTCGATCACCCCTCCACCATAAGAGCTTCTTGGATGCGAGGCGAATTAATCGCATGCGGCTTTGAGCCGGGAGGGATTAGCGTGACCGTATGAAGCTGCTGACCGTGAATATCGGCCGCCCCGGCCCCTCCCCGCAGACCAACGGCCCGGACGGCCTCACCGGGATCGACAAGCGACCGGTGGAGGGCCCGGTCGAGGTGCTCGACCCCGGCCCCAAGGGCGTCGGCGGCAGCGGGCTGGCCGGGGACGCGGTGTGCGACCTGCGCCATCACGGCGGCAGCGACCAGGCGGTGTACGCCTTCGCCCGGGAGGAGCTGGACGCCTGGGAGCGGGAGCTGGGCGGCCGGACGCTGGCCAACGGGATGTTCGGCGAGAACTTCACGACGCTGGGCCTCGACGTCAGCGGCGCGCGGATCGGCGAGCGCTGGCGGGTGGGGGCGGATCTGGTGCTGGAGGTGACCTCGGGACGCATTCCGTGCCGGACCTTCGCCCACCACCTCGGGGAGTCGGGATGGGTCCGGCGCTTCACCCAGCAGGGCGTCACCGGCGCGTATCTGCGGGTGATCGAGCCGGGGACGGTCCACGCCGGGGACCCGATCGAGATCGTGCACCGGCCGGACCACGAGGTCACCGCCGCCCTGCAGTTCCGGGCCGTCACGACCGAACGCACCCTGCTGCCCGCGCTGCTGGCCGCCGGGGAGGCGCTGCACCCCGAGGCGCTGCGGCAGGCCCGGGAGTACGTGGCGCAACAGGGCTGAGGACCGGGCGGGGGCGGTCCCGTACGAGAACGGCGTCCCGTTGCGGTGACAGCACCCCGATGCGGTGACGCAGCGTCACCTGTCGCGAGATCCCGGGCCGTTGAGCGGGAACTGGATCGGTGCGCGGCGCGTCCACCACCAGTGACCAGCGCCCGATGAGCAGTTCTCGCGCCGAGTGGCACGTCTCAGGGGGAAGACCATGCCCGACCCGCAGCAGCCCTGGTACACCCCGGGCCCGCGGCAGCAGCCCGTTCCCGGTAATCCGTACGCCTCACAGGGCGGCGCGCCGCAGGGGTTCGGGCCGCCGACGCCACCGCCACCACCGCCGCCGCGCCGTCGGCGGTTCGGCGGGGCCCCGGTCGTCGCCGCGGTCGTCGCGTTCCTGCTCGTGGCCGTGGCAGGAGGGGTGTACGCCCTCACCGACTGGGGACGGGACGAGCCCGCGAAGCCCGTGGCGAAGGAGTCGTCCGGCCCCACCGGGTCGGCGTCCCCGTCCCGTACCCCCGCGGCCGGCGGCCCGGAGCTGAGCCACATACCGACGACGCAGGAGGTCGGGGCGGCGCGGAAGCAGGGAGAGGCGGCGGCGTGGATCGTCGATGACCAGACCGACCTGCCGAAACAGACGAACAAGGTCCACGACCTGTGGATCGTCGGCGACACCGCCGTCCAGGCCCTGTACCGGAAGGTCACCGCCTACCGGCTGTCGGACGGCGCCGAGGTCTGGAGCGTGACGCTGCCTTCCGCCGTGTGCGAGACACCGGCCAACCCGACGCCGGACGGCAAGGTCGTGGTGTTCCACAACGAGCGGCCCGACAACGAGCGGGGCAACCAGTGCAACCGGATGCAGATGATCGATCTGAAGACCGGGAAGCAGGGGTGGACCAAGAAGCTCGACGAGCCCGGTGACAGGGACAACACCTTCATCGTCTACAGCGCCATCAGCGGCGACGTCCTGTCCGTCGCCCGGAACATGGTGGCCATCACCTACCGGATGGCCGACGGGAGCAAGCTGTACGAGATCCCCCGCGAGAACAAGGGCAAGTGCGTCCCGAACAAGGTGGGGGGCGGTGCCCGGCTGCTGGTGAGCTCCGACTGCATGATCGCCGTCGACCGGAGCAAGAACTACGGCCAGGTGCGCGAGCTCGATCCCAAGACCGGCAAGGTCCTGTGGCGCTACCGGATGAAGACCGGCTGGAGCTTCGGCACCCTGATCTCCATGGACCCGGTCGTCTTCGCCGTCTACAACAACGAGGACAGCGCGAACGACTGGCGCATCACCGTCCTGGACCCCAAGGGCAAGCACCGCGTCACCTTCGACGCCCGGGACAAGGGGTTCGAGCATTGCGCCGGAGCCGGGGCCGGCGAGGACATGCAGCCCTGCCGGGGCACCGGAGTCGGCAAGGGCCTCATCATGCTGGGCGGCCAGGACCGGGTCGGCGCGTACGACGTGAAGACCGGGAAGTTCCTGTGGGGCATCAAGACCGAGACGATGCCCCTGCTGTATCCGCTGCGCGCGGAGGACGGCAAGTCGATGCTCATCTACGAGGCGGCCACCTACGATTCGACCACCTTGGCCCGGCCAGGCCGGACCTACCTCATGGGCCCGGACGGCGCCGGTACGGAGACGGAGGTCGTCAAGCACCCGGCGGCGACCGCCCCGTGGGAGTACGAGATGTTCTCGGGGCACCATGCCTATGTCGACGGGCGGCTCATCCTGACGCCGACGCACGTGAGCGGCGACGAGGACCACAAGCCCGTGCGTGAGGCCCGCATGCTGTCCTTCGTCCCGGGGTCACCCTGACCTGTAGTGAGGGGTTTCCCCCGGCCGGGACGTAGGGGCCCGGTCGGGGGCGGTTCAGGGCTCTGCCCCATGCCCGGCGGGTGGTCGGCCCGACATGCTGCTGAGCATGGAGAAGACCAGGGGACGGCGGCGGCTGAAGCGGGTGCTCATCACGCTCACCGCGGTGCTGGGCGTGTTCGTCGCGGCCGTCGGCGGCGCGTTCGCGTGGCTGTGGACGAGCGCCGACGTCAGCACGGTGGGCAAGGTCCGCTTCGGCAACGCGCTGGCGGTGCCGCCGCTCGCGCCCTCGACGGTGGAGAAGGACGGCACGCGCGTCTTCGATCTGCGGATGCAGGCGGGGAGCACGGAGTTCCGTGACGGAGTGGCGACGCCGACCTGGGGGTTCAACGGCGGTCATCTCGGCCCGACGCTGCGGGCCGAGCGCGGCGAGCGGGTGAAGGTGCGGGTGCGCAACACGCTCGACGAGGCGTCCAGCGTGCACTGGCACGGGATGCACCTGCCCGCCGCGATGGACGGCGGTCCGCACCAGCCGGTGGCGGCGGGCGGCAGGTGGGCCCCGCACTGGAAGGTCGACCAGCCGGCGGCGACGCTCTGGTACCACCCGCATCCGCACGGGGCGACGGAGCGGCATGTGCAGCGGGGTCTGGCGGGGATGTTCCTGCTCGACGACGAGAACTCCGGGCGGCTGAAGCTGCCGAAGACGTACGGGGTGGACGATCTGCCGGTGATGGTGCAGGACGTGACCTTCGACGGCGCCGACTTCGACCACGGGCACCGGTTCCTGTCCAACACCGGCTTCCTCGGGGAGCGGACCATGGTCAACGGCACGCTCGACCCGTACGCCGAGGTCGGCGACGAGCGCGTACGGCTGCGCCTGCTGAACGCCTCGACCGCCCGTATCTACACCTTCGGCTTCGACGACGACCGCTCCTTCGACCTGGTGGGGACGGACGGCGGGCTGCTGGCGGCGCCCGCCGCGATGAACCGGGTGCAGCTGTCGCCGGGCGAGCGGGCGGAGGTCGTCGTGACGGTGCGGCCGGGCGAGCGGACGGTGCTGCGCAGCTACCCGTGGCGGGACGGCAACGGCTGGGAGCGGCGGTTCGAAGGGGGCGACGACTCCTTCGACGTACTCCAGTTGCGGGCGGCCGACCGCCTGCGCCCCTCCCCCGCCGTCCCCTCCCGGCTGGCCGAGGACCGGGGGCTGGAGCTGCCGGAGGCCGGCGACGCGGTGCGCAGCCGCCACTTCGAGCTGCGCAGGTCCGGCATCAACGGGCGGAAGATGGCGATGGACCGGATCGACGAGACCGTCACCCGGGGGACCACGGAGATCTGGACGCTGCGCAACGGCGGCGACATGACGCACAACTTCCATGTGCACGACGTGCAGTTCCGGGTCCTGGACGTGGACGGGAAGCGGCCGGAGCCGGCGCTGCGGGGCCGCAAGGACACGGTGGCGGTGCCGACGGGCTCGACCGTGCGGATCGCCCTGCGGTTCGACGGGCCGCCCGATCCGGACATCCCGTACATGTACCACTGTCATCTGCTGTCCCACGAGGACGAGGGGATGATGGGTCAGTTCGTGGTGGTGGAGAAGGGGCAGCGGGCGGGTGAGCCGCCGGAACACGCGGGGCACTAACGTGCCGCGTATGACGACTGCACTGATCACGGGCGCGACGGCGGGCATCGGGGCCGCGTTCGCGCGGCGGCTCGCGGCCCAGGGGCACAACCTGGTGCTGGTGGCGCGGGACACCGCACGGCTGCGCGAGCAGGCCACGGAACTGCACGACCGGCACGGCATCGAGGCCGAGGTGCTGAGCGCCGACCTGTCCACGGACAGCGGAATCGAGGCGGTCGAGAAGCGGCTCGCGGAGCGCACGCACCCGATCGATCTGCTGGTCAACAACGCCGGGTTCGGCAACAAGGGGCGCTTCCTGGAGGTGTCCATGGCCGACGAGCTGACGATGCTGAAGGTGCACTGCGAAGCCGTGCTGCGGCTGACCTCGGCGGCCGTCGCCGGGATGAAGGAGCGGGGCCGGGGCGGGGTCGTCAACGTGGCGTCCGTCGCGGCGTTCGTGCCGCGCGGTACGTACGGGGCGTCCAAGGCGTGGGTCGTGCAGTTCACCCAGGGCGCGGCGCGGGATCTGGCCGGGTCGGGGGTGCGGCTGATGGTGCTGTGCCCCGGGTTCGTCCGGACGGAGTTCCACGAGCGGGCCGGGATGGGCACGGACAACATCCCGAACTGGATGTGGCTCGACGCGGACAAGCTGGTGGCCTCGGCGCTGACGGATCTGGCCCGGGGGAAGACGGTGTCGATCCCGGACCCGCGCTACAAGGCGCTGATGGGGCTGGTGAAGGTCGCCCCGCGGGGGCTGCTCGGCGGGGTCACCTCGCGGACGGGGCGGAAGTACGGTCCGCAGTAGGGCAGTAGGGCAGTAGCGGTACGGGAGTCGCTCCGCCCCTCCCGCGTCCGGCCGCCCTGTGATCGAATGATCGCCCGTTGCTCAGGGTTCGATCATTCTGCTCCAGGGGGCTGTCTCCGTGCGCGAAGGTGCTGCTGAACGTCATGACCGGCTGCTGAACCTGGTGCGCGAGCGCGGCACCGTACGGGTCTCCGACCTGGCGGACCGGCTCGGCGTCGCCGCGGTCACCGCCCGGCGCGATGTCGAGGCGCTGGCCTCCCGGGGGCTGCTGGAGCGGGCGCACGGTTCGGTGTCCTGGCCCGCCGACCGGGGCCCGGCCGGTACGCCGGCGGGCGGCGGCCCCGTGATCGGGATGCTGGCCCCGGCCGCCGCCTACTACTTCGCCGAGGTGATCCGGGGCGCCCACGAGGCGGCCGCCCGGCTCGGCGCGCGGCTGATCCTGCGGGTCACCGACTACCGCCCCGAGGACGACGCGGCGCACGCGGCCGGGCTGCTGGCGGCCGGGGCGCAGGGACTGCTGCTCGCGCCGAGCTGGACGGAGCCGGACCACCCCGAGCGGTACGGCGAGTGGATCGCCCGGCTGCCGGGCGAGAAGGTGCTGGTGGAGCGGAAGGGGGCGCCCGGCAGCCCGTTGGAGGGCCTGGACCGGGTGGGCTCGGACCATGCGCACGGGGTGCTCCTCGCCGTACGGCACCTGGTGCGCCTGGGGCACGGGACGCCGATGCTGGTCGCCCGGTCCGACAGCCCGACGGCCCTGGCGGTACGCGCCGGGTTCACACGGGCGCTGGCCGTGCTGGGTCTCGCCGGGACGGAACCGCTGGTCGCTTCGGTCTCCGCCGACCGTGATCCGGCCCTCTTCGAGCGGTCGGCGCTGGCGGTGCGGTCCGCGGTGCGCGAGGGGCGGGCGGGTTCGGTGCTGGTCCACAACGACGAGGAGGCCATCCGGCTGGTGCGCCGCCTGGCGGAGCTGGGCGTGCGGGTCCCGGAGGACCTGGCGCTGATCACGTACGACGACGAGGTGGCCGCGCTCGCCGACACCCCGCTGAGCGCGGTGGCCCCGCCCAAGCGGGACGTGGGGCGCGCGGCGGCGGAGCTGCTGGTGGAGCGGCTGTCCGGGCCCCGGTATCCGGGCGGGGAGGGGCCGGCGCCCCGGCGGCAGGTGGCGCTGCTGCCGACGCTGCGGGTGCGGGGCTCCTGCGGGCGGCCGGCGCCGGATCCGGCTGCTGCCGGGATATGACCGGACACCCAATATCAGGTGATAGGGAGGGTTTCCCACCCTCCCTGTTCGATCATTATTCGATCATTCAATCTTTCGCTCTTGACTTCGCTCAGGCGGAATCGAAATATCGCGGCACGGCCGGAACTCCCGGCCGCCCAGCTCGTACAGGAGCCATGCCGTGAGCCGCAGTTGGTCCCGTCCCGTCCATGCGCTGGTCGGCGCCGCCACCGCTCTCGCCGTTGTCACGGCGTGCGGCGGCCCCGACGACTCCCGCAGCGCCCGAGGTACCGCCGACGACCCCGTGACCGTGTCCTTCTGGGCATGGACGAAGGGGTCGCAGGAGGTCGTGGACGCGTTCAACGCCACCCACGACACGATCCAGGTGAAGTTCGAGGAGATACCCTCGGGCGGCCTCGGCGGCTACCCCAAGATCGCCAACGCGGTGAAGGCGGGCATCGCCCCCGATCTGCTCTCCATCGAGTATCCGCAGCTGTCCGCGTTCGTCAGCCAGGGGTCGCTCCAGGACATCAGCCCCTATCTGACCGAGGACATCAAGAAGAAGTTCCTGCCGCAGACGATCGAGATGACGACGCTCGGCGGCAAGAACTGGGCCGTCCCCTTCGACGCCGCGCCCCAGATCTTCTACTACTGCAAGGACTTCTTCACCGAGCACTCCATCGAACCGCCCGCCACCTGGGACGACTTCCGGGACGCGGCGGAGCAGGTGAAGAAGGCCTCGCCGAAGACCCGGATCGCCACCTTCTTCCCCGACGACCCGACGTTCTTCCAGGCCATGGCGTGGCAGGCGGGCGCGCAGTGGTTCCGGGCCGGGACGGACGCCTGGCGGATCGACACCACCGACCCCGCCTCGGAGCGCACCGCCGCGTACTGGCAGGGCCTGATCGACGACCGGCTCGTCTCCACCGCCTCCTCGTTCAGCCCGGAGTGGACCGGATCCCTCAAGCAGGGCACCACCGTCGGCTACCTCGGGGCGTCCTGGAGCGCGGGCGTGCTCGCGGGCATCGTGCCCGAGCAGAAGGGCAGGTGGGCGGCGGTCCGGCTGCCGAGCCAGGAGGCGGACCGGCCGGCCAGCGGGATGATCGGCGGTTCGACGTTCGCCGTCAGCAAAGGCAGCACGAAGACCGCGGCCGCCGTCGAGTTCGCGCTGTGGATGTCGACGCACGAGGACGCGATCAACGCCCGGATCGGGGCCAGTACGTCGAGCGCCCTGCCCGCCTCCCCCGCCATGGTGCCGATCGCGAAGAAGGCGTTCGACACGAGCTTCTACGGCGGCCAGGACCTGTACGGGCTGTTCGAGGAGGCCGGCAGGTCCATCGGGCCCGACTGGGTGTGGGGGCCGAGCCCCGGGGCGACCAACTCCGCGCTGGGCGACGAGCTGGGCGAGGTCGTCAGTGGCGGCTCGACGCTGCCGCGCGCGATCAGGCGGGCCCACGAGGCCACCGTCGCCGACCTGAGGAAGCGCGGCCTGCAGGTGGAGGAGGGCTCATGAGCACCGACGACACCGAACGCACCGCACGCCGGTCGACGGCCCTGAGCAGCAGGGCCCGGACCCGGCTGGCGGCGGGCACGCTCCTGGCCCCCTTCTTCGCCCTGTTCACCGTGGCGATGATCGTCCCGGTCGGCTACGCACTCTGGCTCAGCCTCTTCACCGAGAAGCAGTCCGGCCTGGGCTTCGACGGTCCCCGTACGGTCTTCGACGGGCTCGGCAACTACGCGACGGCCCTGGGCGACCAGGCGTTCCGCGACGGTTTCTGGGTGCTGCTCGGCTACTGCGCGTTCTACATCCCGCTGATGGGCGGCGGCGCGATCGTGCTGGCGCTGCTGCTGGACACCGCGCTGGCCCGCGCCCGCCGCTTCTTCCAACTGGCGCTGTTCCTGCCGCACGCCATCCCGGGCCTGATCGCCGCACTGATCTGGATCTACCTCTACACCCCGCAGCTCAGCCCGGTCGTCGCCGCGATGGAGGCCGGCGGTTTCGGCTTCGACTTCTTCTCCTCCGAAGGCACGCTCCCCTCCATCGTGAACATCGCGCTGTGGCAGTGGCTCGGCTACAACGTGGTGATCTTCTACGCCGCGCTCCAGGCCGTGGACCGCTCGCTGCTGGAGGCGGCGACCGTCGACGGCGCGGGAAACTGGCGGATCGCCTTCTCGATCAAGCTCCCCCTGATCCGCTCGTCGCTGGTGATGGTCCTGCTCTTCACGATCATCGGCTCGCTCCAGCTGTTCACCGAGCCCCTCATCCTCAGCCGCGGCTCGGGCTCCGCGGTGACCAGCACCTGGACCCCGAACATGTACGCCTACAGCGCGGCGTTCGAGCGCAACGACTACGGCCTGGCCGCCGCCGCGTCCGTCCTGATCGCCCTGGTCGCCGCCGTGCTCTCCTTCGTCGTCACGCGCTTCGCCAACCGTAAGAAGGAGGCACGCCGATGACCTCCACCCGATGGCTGTCGAAGACCGCGGTCAACGTCGTCCTGCTGATCGCCGCCGTCTACACGCTCTTCCCGCTGATCTGGCTGCTCACGGCGGCCACCAAGGACGCCGGGAATCTGCTGGGCGGCGACGTCTTCTCCTTCGAGGGATTCGACCTCGGACACAATCTCTCCGAGCTGACGTCCTACCAGGACGGCATCTACTTCCGGTGGTACGGCAACTCGCTGCTGTACGCCGGGGTCGGGGCGCTGGGCTGCTCGCTGATCAGCGTCGCCGCCGGGTACGCCTTCGACAAGTACCGCTTCCGGGGCAAGGAGAAGCTGTTCGCCCTGGTGCTGCTGGGCGTCCTGCTGCCCTCCACCGCCCTCTCCCTGCCGCTGTATCTGCTGGCGGTCGAGACGGGCACGGTCAACACGTACTGGGCGGTGCTGATCCCGGCGCTGGTCAACCCGTTCGGCGTGTATCTCTCCCGGATCTTCAGCGCGGGCTACATACCCGACGAGGTGCTGGAGGCCGCCCGGATCGACGGGGCCGGTGAGCTGCGGACCTTCTGGTCGGTCGGTCTCCGGATGGTGATGCCGGGGTTCGTGACGGTGTTCCTGTTCCAGTTCACCGCGATCTGGAACAACTTCTTCCTGCCCCTGGTGATGCTCTCGGACAAGGACCTCTATCCGCTGAGCCTGGGCCTCTACAACTGGCACAGCAACGCCAACGCCGACCCGGCCTTCTACCCGATGGTCGTCACCGGCTCCCTCCTGGCCGTCACGCCGCTGATCATCGCCTTCGTCCTGCTCCAGCGGCACTGGAAGGCGGGCCTGACCGCGGGGAGCGTCAAATGACCACCACCCCCGCCACCGCACCCACCACCCCCGCCGCCCTTCTCGCGATGGGCCCGGGCATCGCGGAGCAGTTGTTCGGCGCCCGGCAGCGGGCGCGGCTCACCGCGCTCGTGGACACCGACCCCGGCCTGGTCGCCCACCGGCTGACCGGCCCGACGCCCGAGGTGGCACGGGCGCTGGCCGGGGCGGAGCTGCTCATCACCTGCTGGGGGGCGCCCCCGCTGACCGCCGACGTCCTGGCCGCCGCGCCCCGGCTACGGGCCGTCGTCCACGCGGCCGGGAGCGTCAAGCACCACATCACCCCGGCCTGCTGGGAGCGCGGGCTGCGGGTCACCTCGGCGGCCGGGGCGAACGCGCTGCCGGTCGCGGAGTACACGCTGGCCGCGATCCTCCAGGCGGGCAAGAACGTGCTGCCCGCCGCCCGCCGCTACCGGGAGCTGCGCGCCCCGCACGACTGGCGCGCGGAGCTGGCGGGGCACGGCAACTACCGGCGGTGCGTGGGCATCGTGGGCGCTTCGCGGATCGGCCGCCGGGTGATCGAGCTGCTGCGCCCGTTCGATCTGGACGTGTTGCTCTTCGACCCGTACGTGGACGCGGGGACGGCGGTGCGGCTGGGCGCGGAGAAGGTGGGCCTGGACGAGCTGTGCGCCCGCAGCCGGATCGTCTCCGTCCACGCGCCGGAGCTGCCCGCGACCCGGCATCTGATCGGTGCGGCGCAGTTGGCGGCGATGGCGGACGGGGCGACGCTGATCAACACCTCGCGGGGTTCGCTGATCGACGGCGACGCGCTGCTGCCCGAGCTGGTGTCGGGGCGGCTGAACGCGGTGCTCGATGTGACGGAACCGGAGGTGCCGCCCGCCGACTCGCCGCTGTACGACCTGCCGAATGTGCTGCTGACGCCGCATGTGGCGGGTTCGCTGGGCGATGAGATCCACCGCCTGGCGGACTTCGCGCTGGACGAGGTGGCGCGGTACGCGAGCGGGCTGCCGTTCGCGGACCCGGTGACGCCGGAGGACCTCGCCCGCTCCGCGTAGCCGGGGCGGAACGCACCGAGGCCCGGCGCCCCCGCGACGGGGGTGCCGGGCCTCAGGCGTACCGAACGGCGTACCGAGCGGTGCGGGCCGTACTAGTGGGAGTGGCCGTGGCCGCCGTGACCGGCGTCGGCCTCTTCCTCGGCCGGCTTCTCGACGACCAGGGTCTCGGTCGTGAGCAGCAGCGACGCGATGGACGCGGCGTTCTCCAGGGCGGAGCGGGTGACCTTGACCGGGTCGATGACGCCGGCCTTGACCAGGTCGCCGTACTCGCCGGTGGCGGCGTTGAAGCCCTGGCCCTTGTCGAGCTCGGAGACCTTGGAGGTGATGACGTAACCCTCCAGGCCGGCGTTCTCGGCGATCCAGCGCAGCGGCTCGACGGCGGCGCGGCGGACGACCGCGACACCGGTGGCCTCGTCGCCGGTCTTGCCGAGGTTGCCCTCCAGGACCTTCACCGCGTGGACGAGGGCGGAGCCACCGCCGGAGACGATGCCCTCCTCGACAGCGGCGCGGGTCGCCGAGATGGCGTCCTCGAGGCGGTGCTTCTTCTCCTTGAGCTCCACCTCGGTGGCGGCGCCGACGCGGATGACGCACACGCCGCCGGCCAGCTTCGCGAGGCGCTCCTGGAGCTTCTCGCGGTCCCAGTCGGAGTCCGTGGACTCGATCTCGGCCTTGATCTGGTTGACGCGGCCCTTGACGTCCTCGGAGTTGCCCCCGCCGTCGACGATGGTCGTGTCGTCCTTGGAGACGGTGACGCGGCGGGCGGTGCCCAGCACGTCGAGACCGGCGCCGTCGAGCTTGAGGCCGACCTCCTCGGCGATGACGGTCGCACCGGTGAGGGTGGCGATGTCACCGAGCATGGCCTTGCGGCGGTCGCCGAAGCCCGGGGCCTTCACCGCGACGGCGTTGAAGGTGCCACGGATCTTGTTGACGACGAGGGTGGAGAGCGCCTCGCCCTCGACGTCCTCGGCGATGATCAGGAGCGGCTTGGAGGCGCCGGCCTGGATGACCTTCTCCAGGAGCGGGAGCAGCTCCTGGATGGAGCCGATCTTGCCCTGGTGGATCAGGATGTACGGGTCGTCGAGGACGGCCTCCATACGCTCCTGGTCGGACACCATGTACGGGGACAGGTAGCCCTTGTCGAAGGCCATGCCCTCGGTGAACTCCAGGTCCAGACCGAAGGTGTTGGACTCCTCGACGGTGATGACACCGTCCTTGCCGACCTTGTCCATCGCGTCCGCGATGAGCTCGCCGACCTGGGTGTCCTGCGCGGAGAGCGCGGCCACGGCGGCGATGTCGGACTTGTCGTCGATCGGGCGGGCGGTCGCGAGGAGCTCCTCGGACACGGCCTTGACCGCGGCGTCGATGCCCTTCTTCAGGGCGGCCGGGGAGGCGCCGGCGGCGACGTTGCGCAGGCCCTCGCGGACGAGCGCCTGGGCCAGGACGGTCGCGGTGGTGGTGCCGTCACCCGCTACGTCGTTGGTCTTGGTCGCCACCTCCTTGACGAGCTGGGCACCGAGGTTCTCGTACGGGTCGTCGAGCTCGACCTCGCGCGCGATGGTGACACCGTCGTTGGTGATGGTGGGAGCGCCGAACTTCTTGTCGATGACGACGTTGCGGCCCTTGGGGCCGATCGTCACCTTGACCGTGTCGGCAAGCTTGTTGACGCCGCGCTCAAGGGCGCGACGGGCGTCCTCGTCGAACTTCAGAATCTTCGCCATGGGCTGTACTTCCCTCTCAAACGAACTGCGCCCCTCGCCGCCCGGCTAGTTATTTCGCAGGGGGCCAGGGGCGCAGAACACAAGCAAACGTGGGTGAATTACTTCTCGACGATCGCGAGAACGTCGCGGGCCGAGAGGACGAGGTACTCCTCGCCGTTGTACTTCACCTCGGTGCCGCCGTACTTGCTGTACAGGACGACGTCGCCGGTCTTGACGTCGAGCGGAAGCCGCTCGCCGTTCTCGAAGCGGCCCGGACCGACGGCAAGGACGACGCCCTCCTGGGGCTTCTCCTTCGCGGTGTCCGGAATGACCAGGCCGGAAGCCGTGGTCTGCTCGGCGTCGAGCGGCTGGACCACAATGCGGTCCTCGAGCGGCTTGATCGCAACCTTGGAGCTGGTGGTCGACACGATCCGGTCTCCCCCTTCGGAGATCTCACGGGGTTTAACAGTCTGTGGGCGGCGACCAGACCGATCCGTCGTCGCGGGTGCCGGACCTGCCCTGTCGCACAGTGTGGTGCTGGCACTCTCCAGGGGGGAGTGCCAGACCCGAGACTATGACCGCGATTAGCACTCGGTCAAGCGGAGTGCCAATTCACCACCCTCGCGCCGTCCCGGCCGGGGCTCCTCCGGCGGGGATCAGACGTAGTCCTCCAGCTTCGCCACCGCGTATCCCTTGTCCGTGATGGTCTTCATGACCCGGCGGATCATGTCGGGCATCGAGCCCTTCCAGTCCTCCTTGCCCCGGAAGTGGGTGAGGACGATGTCGCCGGGGTGCAGGTCCCGGTCCCACTCGCGCCACTCCATGTGGTCGGGGAAGGCCTCGGAGGCCCACAGGGGTACGGCGGTGATCCCGCAGGACTTGGCGACGACGAGGGTGTCGCGGTTGTAGTTGCCGTAGGGCGGGCGGAAGAGGGTGGGCCGCTTCCCGTAGTGCTTGAGGATCTTCTCCTGCTGACCGCAGATCTCCCGCTTCTGCTCGGCGTAGGAGAGGCCGGGCAGATAGCGGTGGTTGAGGGTGTGGTTGCTGATGGTCACCCCGCGCTGCTGCATCTTCTTGAAGTAGCCGTAGTCGTCGCTGGTGACGTAGTCACTGAGGAACGCGCTGTACGGGATGTCCAGTTCGGTCATCATCCGCAGCAGCTCGGGGTCCTTCTCCGCCCCGTCGTCCATCGTCAGGAAGACGATCTTCTCCTTGGTCGGGACGGTGGTGAAGACGGGCGGCAGCCCCTTGTCGTCCCGGACCTCGAAGCCCTTGCGCGTGGTGATGGCGGGCTTCACCTTCGGCGGCTCGGGGGCCGCGAGCGGGGTCTTGGCGAGTTTCCACTTCTTCGCGGCGACGGCCCGTGCGGCCTGCTTCTTCTTGAGTGTCTCGGCGTACGTGTCGGGTGCGCGGGCGGGACCGGCCTTCGGGGCGGCCTCGCCCGGCTGGCCGGCGGCGGGCTTCGCGGGTCCGCCGGGAGCTCCCGCGCCGCTGCCGCCCGCCTCCGCCGCGCATCCGGAGGCGACGGCGGCGGCCAGCAGGGCCGCCAGCACGACGACGCCCGACCTGTGCCGCTTCATGGCTGATTTTTCTTTTTGTCGTACTAGCTGCATGGCGCCGCATCCTGCCAGCCACCGGCCCGCGCGCCCTTTCGACACCGCGAGCGGCCCCGCCCCGTCCCCCGGCCGGCCCACACCGGCGCACCGGCCACAATGGACCGGGTGAACGCAACGACCCCCGCCGCCCCGTCCGACGACCCCGCCCGCGCCGCCTTCGCCGCGCTGCGCACCCCCGAGGGCGAGCAGCTGCTGGCCGAGCTCCGCGACCACGACCCCGCCGACGAGCTGGCCACCGCGACCCGGCTGCGCCGCACGCACCCGGCGGAGCTGGTGTCGGCGGCGCTCGGCCAGGCCCGGCTGCGGCAGCGGGCGGTGGCGAAGTTCGGGGCGACGGACGCGTACCGGATGTACTTCACGCCCAACGGCGTCGAGCAGGCCACCCGCACCTCGGTCGCCACCCACCGCGCCGCCCGGTTCGCCGGGCTCGGCGTGCGCAGCGTGGCCGACCTGTGCTGCGGCATCGGCGGCGACGCCATCGCGCTGGCCCGCGCCGGGATCTCCGTCCTGGCCGTGGACCGCGACCCGCTGACCGCCGAGGTGGCCCGCGCCAACGCCGGGGCGCTCGGCCTGGCCGGGCTGATCGAGGTGCGGTGCGCCGATGTCACCGAGATCGACACCGCCCCGTACGACGCGGTCTTCGTGGACCCGGCGCGGCGCGGCGGGCGGGGCCGCATCTTCGACCCGGAGGCGTACTCACCGCCGCTGTCCTGGGCGACGGCCGCCGCGCTGAAGGCCCCCCGGGCGGCGCTGAAGATCGCCCCGGGCGTCCCGCACGAGGCGATCGGCCCGGAGGCGGAGGCCGAGTGGATCTCGGACGGCGGCGATGTGAAGGAGGCGGTGCTCTGGTACGGGGAGGGCTTCGCGCCCGGGGCGTTCCGGGCCACGCTGTTGCCGTCCGGGGCGACCCTGACCGCCCCGGCCCCGCTGCCCGCCCCGCCCGTGGGCCCGGTCGGGCGCTATCTGTACGAGCCGGACGGCGCGGTGATCCGGGCCCATCTGGTCGCCGACATCGTGGAGCGGTGCGGCGGGCGGCTGGTGGACGAGACGATCGCGTACGTCACGGGCGACGAGCCGTACTCCTCCCCGTACGTCGCCGGGTACGAGATCACCGACCGGCTGCCCTTCAACATGAAGAAGTTGAAGGCGCTACTGCGGGAGCGTCAGGTCGGCGTGCTGACCGTCAAGAAGCGCGGCTCGGCGGTGGAGCCGGAGGAGCTGCGTCGCCGGATGAAGCTGAGCGGTCCGCACGCGGCGACGGTGTTCCTGACCCGGGTGGCGGGGGCTCCGACGATGCTGATCGGCCATCCGCTGGGCTGACCCGGCCGGCGGATCCCATCAGGACGCCCACCACCCAGCGGCGGTGTGCCAGGGCGGTGACCGCGCCGATCAGCGCGGTCAGCCAGGCGACCATGCCGACGCCCATCACCAGGGCGACCTGCCCGTACGTCTCCCGGCCCGGCTGCGCGGTCGCGGGCATGACGACGCACAGGGCCAGCCCCACCGCGCCCAGGGCGAACGACAGCAGCAGCCAGGCGAGGCTCGTCCCGGGCATCCGCAGCCGCCGGTCGCGCTCCGGGTCGTGGCCCAGCGCGCCCCAGGCGGTGAGCAGCACGCGGACCTTCCGGTCCCGGGAGACACCGACCCAGAGGAAGACCGCGGCCGGGATGAGGACCGCGACGCCGATGACCAGGCTGACGATTCCGCCGACGACGCTGGTGAAGTCAACCAGGTCGATCGCCTGCTCGAACATGACGATCCCGGAGCCCACCAGGCTCCAGCCGATCGCGGCGAGCGCCGCCCACATCCACAGCAGCCCGAGCCGCCCCGGCCCCACGTGCATCCTCACCAGCTCGCCCAGGACCACCGCCCGGTCGGCGAGCATCGCCTCGCGGTCGGGCCAGGAGCGGATCTCGACGGGCGGCGGGGGTGGGGGGAGCGGGGCACGGCGTGGCATGCGCGAAACACTATCGAGGCGGCCGCAGCGGACGCGCGCCCGCCCAAGCCCTCCGCGCCGTGCGCCCGTTCAGGCGTCGCGCAGCGCCTGGATGTCCAGCTTGCCCATGCCGAGCATGGCCTTGACGGCTCGTTCCGCCCTCGCCTTGTCCGGGCCGGTCACCAGCTGCTGGAGCTCGTTCGGGACGACCTGCCAGGACACCCCGAACTTGTCCTTGAGCCAGCCGCACTGGCCCTCCTCGCCGCCCTCGGAGAGCGCGGCCCAGAACCGGTCGACCTCGGCCTGGTCGGCGCAGTCGACGGAGAGCGAGATCGCCTCCGTGAACGGGAACTGCGGGCCTCCGTTGAGCGCGATGTAGTCCTGGCCCGCGAGCCGGAAGTCGACGGTGAGCACGGAGCCCGTCTCGCCGGGGGCCTCCGCACCGTAGTAGGTGATGTCCCCGATGCGGGAGTCACCGCCGAAGATCGCGACGTAGTGCTCGGCCGCCTCCTTCGCCCGGCCGTCGTACCAGAGACAGGGGGTGATCTTCTGCATGGTCTTCTCCTCGTCGGGCCGTCCACACGTCCGGGCCGGCCGGTCCGGACCTCGTGGAAGGTAGACCCGGCCCGCCGCCCGAACTCATCGGACACGCCCCGGACCCGCGAGGAGACGGCCCGTACCGCACCCGTACGGGCCCAGCAGGAGGCCGCACCCGTACGGGCCCAGCGTGAGGCCGCACCCGTACCGCCCCCGTACGGGCTCAGCGGGAGGCCGCGCCCCTGTCCTGGTCCTGCCGCGCCACGGCCACCGGCCCGTCGAGGCTCTTCCGCTCCGCCGGCAGCAGGACGTACGCCGCCAGCGCGGCCGCCGCCAGGAGGCCCGCAGCGGCCCAGAACGCGGTCGCGTACCCCGAGGACAGCTCGGTGAGCCCGGTGGAGCCACCGGTGACCCGGGCGGCGACGGTGACCAGGACGGCGAGGCCGAGCGAGCCGCCGACCTGCCGTGAGCTGTTGAGCAGCCCCGAGGCCATGCCGGTCTCGCCGGGGGCCACATCGGTCGTCGCGGCCGTGCCGAGCGGGACGAAGCACAGCCCGATGCCGAAGGAGCAGAGCAGCGACGGGCCGAGGATGGAGACGAGGAAGCCGCCGTCGACCGTGGCGGTCGCCGCGAACCAGCTCATCCCGAGCGCGGCCAGGGTCGCGCCCACCGTCATCAGCCGCCGGATGCCGAGCACGGCGACCGCGCGGGTGGCGAGGACCGAGCCCGCGACGACGCCCACGCAGAACGGCAGGAACGCGAACCCGGCGGCGGTCGGCCCGAATCCGAGGACCAGCTGCATGTAGAGCGAGACGAAGTAGAACGCGCCGAACTGGGCCGAGGCCAGCAGCAGGCAGAACAGGTTCGCGGTCAGCACCGGCCGCCCCTTCAGCAGGCCGGGCCGGAGCAGCGGGGAGGCGGTCCGCAGTTCGACGGCGACGAAGGCGGCCAGCAGGACCACCGCCGCGCCGAGCGAGGCGAGCGTGGTCGCCGAACCCCAGCCGTGGTCCGAGGTCCGCACGAGCCCGAGGACCAGCAGCGTCGTCCCGGCCGTGACCAGCAGCGCCCCGGCGACGTCCAGCCGGGCCCCGGTACGCCGCTGCCCGCCGACGGTTCCGGTGCGCGCGGCGGCGGCCAGGGCGAAGGCGACGATCGGCACGTTGACCAGCATCACGGACCGCCAGCCCGTCGCGTCGGTGAGCACCCCGCCGGCCAGCACCCCGACCGCGCCGCCCGCCGCGCCCGCCATGCCCCACAGCCCGAGCGCCCGGGACCGGGCGGGCCCGGCCGGGAAGGCGAGGGTGATCAGGGCGAACGCCACCGGCGCGAGGGCCGCGGCGCCGACGCCCTGGACGGCCCGCGCGGCCACCAGCGACCCGGGCGACCAGGCGAGCCCGCCGGCCAGGCTGGCCAGACCGAAGAGCACCAGGCCCGCCGTCAGGACGCGGCGGGGGCCCGCCAGGTCGGCGAGCCGGCCGCCGAGCATGAGGAGCCCGCCGAAGGCCAGCGCGTAGGCGTTCACGACCCACAGCAGCCCGTCCCCGCCGAAGCCGAGGTCGCTGCGGATGTCGGGCAGCGCGACGTTCACCACGGACATGTCCAGCGACACCAGGAACTGCACGGTGAGCGCCACCACCAGCAGCCATCGCGCGTGCCGCTCCCCCGCGCCCGGTTCCTTCGTCGTACCGCCCATGACGTCCCCTTCCCCTCGATGTGTTCCTCGGTGTGTCCCTCGATCGAGAATTACCATACACGTATAGAAACTAGACGCGCCGGTACGGAGAGGGAGCCGTAAGGGGAGAATGCCCAGGTGTCAGGCAGCGAGAAGACCGAGAAGAAGACCGCGAAGGCCGCGAAGACCGCGAAGAAGACCGGGGCATCCGGACGGCCCGTGGGGCGGCCCCGCCGGCTGGACCCGGACGTGATGGTCGCCACCGCGCGCCGCATCGTCGAGGAGGAGGGCGTGGCCGCGCTGTCCATGCGGCGGGTGGCGAAGGAGCTGGGCAGCACGCCGATGGCGCTCTACCACTACGTCCAGGACAAGGACGAGCTGCTGATGCTCACCCTGTCCGGCACGGCGGCGGCGTTCCCGCGCCCCGAACTGCCCGAGGACCCGCGCGAGCGGCTGGTGGCGGTGGCCGCGCACATGCACGACATCATCGGCAAGATCCCCTGGGTGCTGGACATCCTGGCGCTGGGCGAGCTGACCGACCGCAACGCCCTGTGGATGGTGGAGGAGATCATCGACTGCGCGCTCGCCTGCGGCCTCTCCCCGGCCCGCTCGGTGCGGGCGTACCGGACGATCTGGAGTTACGTCTACGGGGACCTGGTCTTCCGCAGGGCGGCGGCCCGCCGGGCGGAGAACCCCTCACGCCGGGAGTTCTTCCCGGAGATGGTCACCGAGGAGGACGCGGCGGAGCTGCCCCGGCTCGCCGGGATCAAGGACCGCTGGCGGGAGTACTCCGCCGACTACGAGACCGTCGAGGAGCTGGAAGCGATCGTGGACGGCCTGATCCGGCGCGGGACGCGAGGCGCGGAGGCCTGATCCGGCGCTGGGCGCGAGGCGCGAAGACTGACCGGGCGCGGGACGCGAGGCGCGGAGGCCTGACGGCTTCCGCCCGGTGCGCCGCTCAGCCCACGGCCTCGAAGCGCCAGCGGTGCACCGGCCGGGTGATCAGGGCGGCGTCGGGCTCGGGAAGTTCGGGCAGGTCGTCGGCGTACGAGGCGTCCTGCCACCACGTCATCACCAGGACCCGGTCCTGCGGGGCGCGCAGCAGTTCGCGGCGGTGGGGCTCGCGGGCCAGCTCGGCGGACCGGGCACGGGCCCACTCCAGGAGTTCACCGCCACGGCCCTCGACGGCCCGGGCCTCCCACATCAGAACGATGGTCGCGCCGCTCATGAGTACAGGTTGTCCTTGCTGATCTCGTGCACATGGTCGTGGGAGTGCGCGGTGCCCGGCACATGCGGCTCCGTGACCGGCAGCGAGGAGTCGGCCGACAGCTCCAGGTCGGAGGGGCGGCGGTTGCGGGCGACCATCTCCGCGCCGAGCGCCGCGACCATCGCGCCGTTGTCGGTGCAGAGCCCGGGGCGCGGCACCCGCAGCCGGATGCCGGCCCGCTCGCAGCGCTCCTGGGCCAGGGCGCGCAGCCGGGAGTTGGCGGCGACGCCGCCGCCGATCATCAGGTGGTCGACGCCCTCGTCCTTGCAGGCCCGGACGGCCTTGCGGGTGAGCACGTCCACCACGGCCTCCTGGAAGGACGCCGCCACATCGCGTACCGGCACCTCCTCGCCCGCCGCGCGCTTCGCCTCGATCCAGCGCGCCACCGACGTCTTCAGGCCGGAGAAGGAGAAGTCGTACGGGGCGTCGCGCGGACCGGTCAGACCACGCGGGAAGGCGATGGACTTCGGGTCGCCCTCCTTCGCGAGGCGGTCGATGACCGGGCCGCCGGGAAAGCCCAGATGCAGCACGCGGGCGATCTTGTCGAACGCCTCGCCCGCCGCGTCGTCGATCGTCGCGCCGAGCGGGCGGACGTCGCTGGTGATGTCGGGGGCCAGGAGCAGGGACGAGTGCCCGCCGCTGACCAGCAGGGCCATCGTCGGCTCGGGCAGCGGCCCGTGCTCCAGCTGGTCGACGCAGATGTGCGAGGCGAGGTGGTTGACCCCGTACAGCGGCTTGCCGAGCGCGTACGCGTACGCCTTGGCGGCCGAGACGCCGACGAGCAGCGCACCCGCGAGCCCGGGGCCGGAGGTGACGGCGATCCCGTCGAGGTCGCGGGCGCTGATGCCCGCCTCCTTCAGGGCGCGCTCGATGGTGGGGACCATCGCCTCCAGGTGGGCGCGGGAGGCGATCTCCGGGACGACGCCGCCGAAGCGGGCGTGGGTGTCGACGCTGGAGGCGACGGCGTCCGCGAGCAGGGTTGTCCCGCGCACGATGCCGACGCCGGTCTCGTCGCAGGAGGTCTCGATGCCGAGTACGAGGGGTTCGTCGGCAGCCATCATTCAGTCCCGTTTTCCGCTACGTGTTCGTGCACGGCTTGCTCTTGCATGGTGAGGCGCATGACGAGCGCGTCGATGTTCCCCGGCTGGTAGTAGCCGCGCCGGAAGCCGATCGGCTCGAAGCCGAAGCGCTCGTACAGCTTCTGCGCGCGGGCGTTGTCGACCCGTACTTCGAGCAGCACGGTGGCGCACTCGAAGTCGGTCGCGGCCTTCAGCAGATCGGTGAGGAGTTCGGAGCCGAGGCCGGTGCCCCACGCCTCGCGGCTGACCGCGATCGTCTGGACGTCGGCCAGGTCGCCGAGGGCGGCGAGCCCGGCGTAGCCGACGATCCGCCCGGTGACGGGGTCCTCGGCGACGGCGTAGTGGCGGGTGGCGCCGGGGCCGCGGGCGTGGGCCAGCTCGGACCAGAACATGCCGGGCGACCAGGCGTCGTCCGGGAACAGCGCGTGTTCGAGCTCCAGCACCGGTGCGATGTCCCACCAGCGCATCTCGCGCAGTACGGCGGCGGAGGAGGCGCTCACGTGGGGGTGACCACCTTGTAGTTCTTCGGGACCTGGGCGTCGGGCCGGCGCAGATAGAGCGGTTGCGGCTCCAGCAGCTCCTGCCCGGCGGCGAGACGTTCGGCGGCGAGCGCGGCGAGCGCCCCGGCGGCGACGTGCTCGGGTCCGCGCGCGTCCGGGAAGGACTCCGGATAGAGCCTCGCGCCCGCGCCGACCACGGGAAGCCCGGCGAGGGCTTCGGCGATATCGGCGGGCCGGTCGACGGCGGGTTCGCCCGTACGGGTGCGGGCGTCCTCGTACCGCGCCCAGTAGACCTCTTTGCGGCGCGCGTCGGTCGCCACGGCGAACGGCCCTTCCAGGCCCCCGGTCCCGGCGGCGTACGCGAGGCCGTCCAGAGTGCAGATCCCGTGTACGGGTACGGAGAGGGCGGAGCCGAAGGTGGCGGCGGTGACCAGGCCGACCCGGAGGCCGGTGTAGGGGCCGGGGCCGACGCCCACGACCACGCCCGTCACGGCGTCGAGCTTCGTCCCGGCCTCGGCGAGGACCCGGTCGACGGCGGGGAGCAGCAGCTCCCCGTGCCTGCGGGCGTCGACCTGTCCCGAGGAGGCGATGACGGACGTACCGTCGTGCAGGGCGACGGTGACGGCGGGCGTGGCGGTATCCATGGCGAGCAAGAGCACGCAAACAGCCTACGGCTCCGCCGACGGCGTTACCGCGTCCGTACGGCGTCCTGGTCCGCCCCCTGTCTGCTGCTACCGTCACCGGGTATCCGCGGGTACGACGTAAACGCTTGTACGACATGCGGCAGGCGGCGCCGAAAGGGGAGTTCACGGTGGCAAGGAGCAGCTCGGGAATCGTGGCCGGGCTCACTGCGGCGGCGGTCGCCGCGGTCGCCTTCCTCGCTTACCAGGCCTCGGCGCACGCCCCCGATTCGGTGGCGTCCACGCCCGGCGGCCCGAAGGCCTCCGCCTCGGCCCCGGCACAGCCCTCCACCGCGCCGAAGCCGAAGGCCGACCCGCTGGCGGTCCCGGCCGCTTCCGGCAAGGGCGAGCGCGTCGTCTACGCGCTGAAGGACCGCCGGGTGTGGCTCGTCGACGAGAACAACGAGGCGATCCGCACCTTCACCGTGATGCCGAGCCCGGTCAGCCCGCCGCCCGGGGTCCACCAGGTCACCTCGCGCTCGGGCACGGTCCAGGGCTCGGACGGCATCCCGATCGAGCACGTGGTCCGCTTCGCGAACGTGGACGAGGTCGCGATCGGCTTCAGCGCGGCGCAGGACGGCTCGATGGCCAGCCCGGACCCGACGTCGAAGACCGGCGGCGTCCGGATGAAGCGCGCGGACGGCAACGCATTGTGGACCTTCGCGACGGTCGGCGCGAAGGTCGTCGTCGTCCCGTAAACGTCTGTCGTCGTGCCGTAGGCGTCTTACGCGGACCGGGCGTTACGCGGCCCGCCGCCGGGCGGCGTCCTCGTGTGCGCTCTCCTCGTCCAGGTCGGCCGCTTCCGCCGCCTCGCTCGGCGGGGTGGAGACCGCGGTGGCCGCGGCGCACGAGGCCAGCAGGTCTTTCATCGACAGGTCTTTCATCGACACGGCGGACGGAGTCGGTCGCGGCTGCGGTCGCGCTGCGCGCTCGGGCGTCGGCATGGATGCCTCCTGGGTGCTCCGGTGGAGGGCGAGGTTAGGTAGACCTAACCAGGTCTCGTACCCATGTGACCACGACCACGGTCCCCCGCGCAACAATTTACCGACGCCCTGTCGGGAAGGCCAGGGCCGGAGCGTTACGCCAGGTCCTCCCGCAGCCCCGCCCAGCGCGCCCCGATGCCGACCAGGGTCACCTCGCGCCGCTCGTCGTCGGTGTCGCCGGTCGCGCGGTCGATGAGGACCCGCAGCCGGTCCTCGGCCAGCTCCTCGACCTTGCCGTCGCCCCACTCCACGACCACCACCGACTCCGGCAGCGACACGTCCAGGTCCAGGTCCTCCATCTCGTCGAGCCCGCCGCCCAGGCGGTACGCGTCGACGTGGACGAGGGCGGGGCCCCCGGTCAGCGAGGGGTGGACGCGGGCGATGACGAAGGTGGGCGAGGTGACCGCGCCGCGCACGCCGAGGCCCTCGCCGAGGCCCCGGGTCAGCGTCGTCTTCCCGGCGCCCAGCTCGCCCGTGAGCATCACCAGGTCGCCGGGGGCCAGGATCCGGGCGAGGCGGCGGCCCAGGTCCTGCATCTGTTCGGGGGACGTGACGGTGAGCGTCACGGCGACGGCCTCGGGTACGGTTCCTGCGGGCTCGGGAGCGGTCGTTCCTGCGGGCTCCGGAACGGTCTCAGCGGCCGGGCTGCTGTGCGGTGCTTCCATGTCCGCCAACGTTAGCGCCCGGCACCGTGCCGCTGCGTACGAGCAGGTCGGCCAGCCGGTCCGTGACCGTCTCCGGGTGCTCCAGCATCACCAGGTGCCCGGCGTCCGGCACGATCACCAGCTCGGCGTCGGGCAGGACGTCCGCGATGGCCTCGCTGTGCGAGCTGGGGGTGACCAGGTCCTTGTCCCCGGCCAGGATCAGCACGGGCACGTCCCGGAACGCGGGCAGCGCGCCGCTCTTGTCGTGCTCGGTGAAGGCCGGGTAGAACTCGGCGACCACATCGATCGGGGTGGACTCGATCATCCGTTCCGCGAACCGGGAGACCGCCGGGTCCACGTCCCGCGAACCGAACGAATACCGCTTGATCAGCCCGGCGAAGAGGTCCGCCGTGGCCCGCCGCCCCTTCTCCACCAGCTCCGTCTGCGAGCCGAGCGCCTTCAGCACCCCGGGCAGCACCCGGCGCACCGCGTTCACGCCCGCCACCGGCAGCCCGAAGCTGACCTCGCCGAGCTTGCCGCTGGAGGTGCCGACCAGGGCGACGGCGGCGACCCGGTCGCGGATCAGGGCCGGGTACTGGTCGGCCAGCGCCATCATCGTCATGCCGCCCATCGAGTGCCCGGCCAGCACCAGCGGGCCCTCGGGGGCCGCCGCGTCGATGACCGCCTTCAGGTCGCGGCCGAGCTGGTCGATGCCGACGGGCACCCCGTCCGCCTGGGACCGGCCCCGCCCGGAGCGGCCGTGGCTGCGCTGGTCCCAGTAGACGGCGCGGACGAGGCCGCGCAGGGCGGCCCGCTGGAAGTGCCAGGAGTCCTGGCCGAGGCAGTAGCCGTGGCTGAAGACGACGGTGACCGGGGCGGGGGCCTTGCGCCCGAAGAGGCGACGGCGGCGGGTGCCGGAGGCGTTTCCAGTGGAAACGGCTCCGTCCTCGGACGCCTCGGGCTCCACCTCGTCGATCTCGTAGTACAGCTCGGTGCCGTCGTCGGCGACGGCCCGGCCCGGCGTGCCGCGCAGCGAGCCGTAGGGCCCGGTGGCGTCCAGCGCGAGGCGGGCCTTCTTCCGCATGCCGCGCCCGACGGTGAGCCGCTCGACGGCGACCCCGGCCGCCGCACCGGCGGCGAGCACCCCTATCGCGGCCCCGGCGATCCCCGCCCGACGCCAGCCGGCCGCCGTGGCCACCACGGCCCCCGCGCTGCTCTCGCTCACCGCGCCACGCCCTCGGTCGGATCGGCCGGATCAGTCGGATGGGTCTGATCGGTCGGATGGGTCTGATCGGTCGGGCTGGCCGTCCCGTTCACGTACACCCTCGGCACCCGGGTGCCGATGCGGGTGACGATCTCGTACGCGATGGTGTCGGCGGCCTCCGCCCAGTCCTGCGCGGTCGGTTCGCCCCGGTCGCCGGGCCCGAACAGCACCGCTTCCGCGCCCGCCTCCGGCCGGTCGCCGTCGAGGTCGACGACGAACTGGTCCATGGCGACGCGGCCCGCGACCGTGCGCGTCTTCCCGCCGACCAGGACGGGTCCCCGGCCCGACGCGTGGCGCGGGACGCCGTCCGCGTAGCCGACGGGGATCAGGCCGAGGGTCGTCTCGGCGGACGTCGTGTAGTGGTGGCCGTAGCTGACGCCGTGTCCGGCCGGGGCGTCCTTGACCAGGGCGACGGACGCGGCGAGCGTCATCACGGGGCGCAGTCCGAAGTCGGCGGGCGTGCCCAGCTCGGGGGCGGGCGAGATGCCGTAGATCGCGATGCCGGTCCGGACGAGGTCGAAGTGCGCCTCGGGGATCGTGAGCGTGGCCGGGGAGTTGGCCAGGTGCCGCACCTCGGGGACCACGCCCTCCTTCTCGGCGTACGCGACCATGTCGCGGTAGACGTCGAGCTGGGCGGCGATCGAGGGGTGGCCGGGCTCGTCGGCGCAGGCGAAGTGGGACCACAGGCCGGTGATCCGGACGTGTCCGGTCCGCTCGGCGGCCAGCGCCTCGGTGACCAGTTCGGGCCAGTCGGCGGGCTGGCAGCCGCTCCGGCCGAGGCCGGTGTCGGCCTTGAGCTGGATCCTGGCCGGGCGGCCCGCCCCGGCAGCGGCCGCGACGACCTCGCGCAGCGCCCACATGCCGCTGACCGACACGTCGATGTCGGCCTCGATCGCCTCGCGCCAGGGGCCGCCCGGCGTCCACAGCCAGCACATGATCCGGCCGTCGAGACCGGCCGCACGCAGGGCGAACGCCTCCTGCGGGGTCGCGGTGCCCAGCCAGGTCGCCCCGGCCTCCCGCGCGGCCCTGGCGCAGGGCACCGCCCCGTGCCCGTACCCGTCGGACTTCACCACGGCCATGAGCTGCGCACCGGCCGCCCGCTCGCGCAGGACACGCACATTGGCGCGCAGCGCGGCGAGGTCGATCTCGGCACGGGCTCTCAGGGACGCTGTCTCGTTCATCGCGCCCAGTGTCTCAGAGGCGTCGGTCGCCTCTCGGGCAGCGCACGCCGGTATCCGGGCTTATGTACGTTTCATCACATGCTTGACGTGGTCGACCAGCACCGGGACATGGCTGTCGGCGACGTCCTTGGCGGCGGTGATCAGGGTGACGGGCCCACCGTTCCGCACAAGCCCCACCAGCCGCTCGACCGCCTCCGTGTGCGTCGGGTCGTCCAGCTCGGTGCGGTAGCGCTCGACGAACTCCTCGTGCCGGTCCGCGCGGTCGTGGTGGTACCAGGAGCGCAGCTCGTCCGAGGGCGTGACGTCCTTGAGCCATACGTCGATGGCGGCCCGCTCCTTGGAGACGCCCCGGGGCCAGAGCCGGTCGACCAGGACCCGGGTGCCGTCGCCGTCCTCGGCCGGGTCGTAGGCCCTGCGTACGCGTACGGGTTCGCTCACGTTCTCCACCATCGCCCCCGCTCACCCCGCCCGCACGTCGCGCCAGGCCGCCGGGATGCCGTCCGCGACGTCCTGGGCGGAGACCGGGGCCCCGTCCGAGCCGTGCCGGGCGGCGAGCCCGTGCAGATACGCGCCGACGGACGCGGCGTCGCGCGGGGCGAGCCCGGCCGCGAGCAGGGAGCCCGTCAGCCCGGAGAGCACGTCGCCGCTGCCCGCCGTGGCGAGCCAGGACGTGCCGGTCGGGTTGACCCGTACGGGAGTGTCGCGGGCCTCCGCGATCAGGGTCGTGGAGCCCTTGAGGAGCACGGTGGCGCGGTAGCGGGCGGCCAGTTCGCGCACCGCGACGAGCCGCCCGGCCTCGACCTCCTCGCGGGCCGTGCCGAGCAGGGCGGCGGCCTCTCCCGCGTGCGGGGTGAGGACGGTGGGGGCGGTCCGGGTGCGGACGGTCTCCGCGTCCAGCAGCCGCAGCCCGTCCGCGTCGACGAGTACGGGGACGTCGGCGGCCAGCACATCGGCGACGGCCGCCTCCGCGCTCCTGCCGTCGCCGAGCCCCGGCCCGACCACCCAGGCCTGCACCCGCCCGGCCTTCGACGGCGGCCCGGCGTGCACCAGCGCCTCGGGGAAGCGGGCGATCACCGCGTCCGCGCCCGGTCCGACGTACCGCACGGCCCCGGCCCCGCCGCGCAGCGCGCCCGCGACCGCGAGGACCGCCGCGCCCGGGTAGCGCTCGGACCCGGCGACGACGCCGACGACCCCGCGCCGGTACTTGTCGCTCTCGGCCCCCGGCACCGGCAGCAGCGCCGCGACGTCCGCGTACTGGAGCGCCTCCAGGTCCGGCGGCTCGGGCAGCTCCGGGCCGAGCCCGATGTCCACCAGCCGCAGGGCCCCCGCGTGTTCGGCGGCCGGGTCGACGAGGAGGCCGGGCTTGTAGGTGCCGAAGGTGACCGTCGCGTCCGCCCGGACCGCGTCGCCGTGCACCTCCCCGGTGTCGGCCTCCACCCCGCTCGGCAGGTCGACGGAGAGGACCGGCGTACGGTCCCGGGTCACCGTGTGCAGCAGTTCGACGGCGTCCTCGCGCAGCCCGCCGCGCCCGCCGATGCCGGTGATGCCGTCCACGACGAGGTCGAGCACGCCGAGCCCGTCCGGCCCGTCCACGATCTGCCCCCCGGCGGCCAGCAGCGCGGCGAGGCCGCCGGGGTGCGCCCGGTCGGGGGCGAGCAGCAGGGCGCGGACGCCCGCGCCCCGGCGGGCGAGGCGGGCGCCCGCGTACAGCGCGTCGCCGCCGTTGTCGCCGCTGCCGACCAGGAGCAGGACCCGGGACCCGTACACCCGGCCGTTGCGCCGCAGCAGATCGCCGCAGGCCACGGCGAGCCCGGCGGCGGCGCGCTGCATCAGGGCGCCCTCCGGCAGCCGCTGCATGAGGGCGGCCTCGGCGGCCCGTACGGTCTCCACGCTGTAGGCACGTCGCATGGGTCCAACCCTCCGCGATCACGGGGGCCGACGCCACCCCCACAAAGCCGTGGCGGCCTGTTCGGCCAAGGCCGCGCCCGGTTCTGCCGTGCGGGTGTCACCCCTCGGCGATGACCACCGCCGACGCGACGCCCGCATCATGGCTGAGCGAGACGTGCCAGCCGCGTACGCCCAGTTCGGCGGCGCGGGCGGCGACCGTGCCGCGTACCCGCAGCCGGGGCTGCCCGCTCTCCTCGACCCAGACCTCCGCGTCGCTCCAGAGCAGCCCGCCCGGTGCGCCGAGCGCCTTGGCCAGGGCCTCCTTCGCGGCGAACCGGGCGGCGAGCGAGGCGATGCCGCGCCGCTCGCCGCTGGGCAGCGTCAGCTCACTCCCGACGAAGAGCCGGTCGGCCAACTGGGGCGTACGCTCCAGCGCCGCGCCGAAGCGCTCGATCTCGGCCACGTCGATCCCGACTCCGATGATCACGAACCCACCCTCGCCATCCCCATCACCCGGGGCGCACGCCCCGGCTCACTCCACGGTCACGGACTTCGCCAGGTTGCGCGGCTGGTCCACTTCGTTGCCGCGGGCCGTCGCGAGCTCGCAGGCGAAGACCTGGAGCGGCACGGTGGTGACCAGCGGCTGAAGCAGCGTAGGCGTTGCGGGGACGGTGATGAGGTGGTCGGCGTACGGGACGACGGCCTCGTCGCCCTCCTCGGCGACGACGATGGTGCGCGCGCCCCGGGCCCGGATCTCCTGGATGTTGGAGACGATCTTGTCGTGGAGGACCGAACGCCCGCGCGGTGACGGCACGATGACCACGACCGGGAGCCCCTCCTCGATGAGCGCGATCGGCCCGTGCTTCAGCTCGCCGGCCGCGAAGCCCTCGGCGTGCATGTAGGCGAGTTCCTTGAGCTTGAGCGCGCCTTCGAGGGCGACCGGATAGCCGACGTGCCGGCCGACGAACAGCACGGTGTCGTGGTGGGCGAGGGACCGGGCCAGTTCGCGCACGGGCTCCATCGTCTCCAGTACGCGGTCGACCTCCCCGGAGACGGCGGAGAGCTGGCGCACCACCGTACGGATCTCGTCGCCCCACTTGGTGCCGCGCACCTGGCCGAGGTAGAGCGCCACGAGGTAGCAGGCGACGAGCTGGGTGAGGAAGGCCTTGGTGGAGGCGACGGCGACCTCGGGCCCGGCGTGTGTGTAGAGGACGGCGTCGGACTCGCGCGGGATCGTCGAGCCGTTCGTGTTGCAGATGGCGAGCACCTTCGCGCCCTGTTCGCGGGCGTGCCGCAGCGCCATCAGGGTGTCCATGGTCTCGCCGGACTGCGAGATGGCGACGACGAGGGTGCGCTGGTCCAGGATCGGGTCGCGGTAGCGGAACTCACTGGCCAGTTCGGTTTCGCAGGGCAGCCGGGTCCAGTGCTCGATGGCGTACTTGGCGATCATCCCGGCGTGGAAGGCGGTGCCGCAGGCGACGATGACGACCTTGTCGACCTCCCGCAGTTCGGTGTCCGGGATGCGCACCTCGTCGAGGTGGAGCGCGCCCTCGCCGTCGATCCGGCCGAGGAGGGTGTCGGCGACGGCCTGGGGCTGGTCGGCGATCTCCTTGAGCATGAAGGAGGCGTAGCCGCCCTTCTCGGCGGCGGACGCGTCCCAGTCGACGTGGTACTCGCGGACCTCGGCCGGCTCCCCGTCGAACCCGGTGACGGTGACGCCCTCGCGGCTCAGCTCGACGACCTGGTCCTGACAGAGCTCGACGGCGGACCGGGTGTGCGCGATGAACGCGGCGACATCGGAGGCGAGGAACCACTCGTCGTCCCCGACCCCCACGACGAGCGGCGAGTTGCGCCGAGCGCCGACCACCACATCCGGCTGGTCCGCGTGCACGGCGACGAGGGTGAACGCCCCCTCCAGCCGCCGGCACACCTGCCGCATCGCGTCGGCCAGGTCCCCGCCCGCCGAGAACGCCTCGGCCAGCAGATGCGCGACGACCTCGGTGTCCGTCTCCGACTCCAGGGCGTGCCCGCGCCCGGTCAGTTCGCGGCGCAGGGCCGCGAAGTTCTCGATGATCCCGTTGTGGACGACGGCGACCCGGCCCGCGTTGTCCAGGTGGGGGTGGGCGTTCGTGTCGTTGGGCGCGCCGTGCGTCGCCCAGCGGGTGTGCCCGATGCCGGTCCGCCCGGCCGGCAGCGGCCGGTCCCCCAGCTCCTTCTCCAGATTGACGAGCTTGCCCGCCTTCTTCGCGGCGGCGAGCCCGCCGTCCGCGAGAACGGCGACGCCCGCCGAGTCGTAGCCCCGGTATTCGAGGCGCTTGAGTCCCGCGACGACGACGTCCTGCGCCGACTGGTTACCGACATAACCCACGATTCCGCACATAGCGGCACCATAAGGCCGGAAGCGGCTCGCGGGAGTCACCGACCTCTGCCGGGACGTCTCCGTACCGAAGTGCGCGGGCCGGGGCACGGCGGCGTGAGGCACCGCCGGGTCCCGGCCCGCGCGGAGCGGGATCAGCCCGTCACGAGTCACGAGCAGTCCCGTCACCAGTCACGAGCAGTCCCGTCACCGGTCACGAGCAGTACTGCGCCTCCTTGCCGATCGACCGGTACATGCAGTCCGCGTTCTCGATCAGTTGCAGCACCGCGTCCCGGTTCCGGGAGGTCTCGCGCTCGATGACCTCGTCGGGCGGGTAGAAGCCGCCGCCGGAGGCCGAGCGCGGGTACATCTCGAAGGTGTAGCCGAAGATCTTCTGCGAGCCCCACAGCCAGTCGTCGATCGAGCCGTCCGTGATGTAGAGGTCACTGGACTGCTCGGCGGTGTACCCGTTGCTCGCCGCCATCTTCTGACCCACCGCGGCGAACGCGTCGCGGTCGTCGGCCGTCATGCCGGGGGCGGTGTCGTCGTACGTGTAGCCGAAGGGCCACAGCACCAGTTCGCTGTACGTGTGGAAGTCGATGGCCGCCGTGATCTGCTGCTCCCCGCCGACCACCCGGCTGCGCACGAAGTCCGCCACGACCGTCGTCTCAGGAGCCGACTCGGCCGCGGCCCCACGGTAGGTCTCCGACGACGGGCTGGAGGAGGAGCCGCCGCAGCAGCCCCACTTGTAGTCCCAGTTGCGGTTGAGGTCGGTGCCGACCGCGCTGGAGCCGGAGTTGGGCTGCCGGTTCTTGCGCCAGCTGCGGTAGGAGCCCGTGGCGATGTCGTACTCGCCGCCGTCCGGATTCATGTCCGGGACGATCCACAGCTCACGGCCGTCGACCGCCTGGGTGATCCGGGAGTCGGAGCCGTAGCCCTGGCCCAGTTCGGTGAGCAGGTAGAGCGCCATCTCGACGGTCAGGTGCTCGCGGGCGTGCTGGTGGGCGGTGAACAGGACCTCGGGTTCGGCCTCGTCGGTGGCGACGTTGTCGCTGACCTTGACCGCGATGATGTCCCGGCCCTCGTGGGTCTGGCCGATGACGCGCTTGTTCATGATCGAGGGGTTCTCGGCGATGAGCGCGTCGATCGCCGTGTTCATCTCGGCGTAGTTGTGATAGCGGGAGTCGGCGGGCGGGAAGTCGAGCGCGCCGACGCCGTCGGCCGCGTGCGGCTCGGCGACCGGGGCGGGCAAGGCCTCCAGTACGTGGCCGCGCGCCCGGAGCGTACGGGCCTGGGCGGAGTCCGCGGTGATCACGACGCCGTGGTCGTGGACCTCGTCGATCGAGACGCCCGCGCGGGCGATGTCGGTGCGGGCGGCGGGGGTGGTGCGCCCGGTGATCTCGTACTGGAGCGTCTGCTCGTCCGCGGCGACGGCCGCGTTCGGGGCCGCGGCCCCGGCGGTGGCCACGGCGGTGGCGGGGGCCGCGAGGGCGAGGGCGAGCAGGACGGCCAAGGCGGCGTTACGTCGGGCCTTCGTCGGCCGGGATCTCCGTGCGGTGACGAGTCGCATGCTGGCATCTCCTGGGTCCGTCGGGATGGTGGGGGGGTGGAGCTGTGCGACGGCCACAGGATGAAGTCATGTCATGAGCGGGTCAAGATGGTGGTTCCGGCCATCGATTCCGTTTGGCCGAACGGGGCTGAACAGAGCTGGACGGAGCTGGACGGAATCGACAGGCCACCCCCTGCCCCGACTCCTACTCCTACTCCTACTCCTACTCCCCCAACTTCCGCCGCAGCGCGGCCCGCTCCGGCTCGGTGCCCGCGAGTTCCAGCGCCTCCCGGTACGCGTCAGCGGCCTCCTCCTCCCGCCCCAGCCGGCTCAGCAGGTCCCCCCGCGCCACCACGTACGGCGGGTACGCCCGCAGGCGGGGCTCCCCCGCCAACGCGTCGAGCAGCGCGAGCCCGGCCCCCGGCCCGTCCCTCATCGCCACCGCCACGGCACGGTTCACCTCCACCACGGGGGACGGCGTGAGCGTGCGGAGCACGTCGTACAGGGCCACGATCTGCGGCCAGTCCGTGGCCGCCACGTCCGCCGCCTCGTCGTGCAGGGCGGCGATGGCGGCCTGCACCCCGTAGGGCCCGGCCGGCCCGCCCGTCAGCGCCTGTACGACCAGGGCGCGGCCCTCCTCGATCATCGGCCGGTCCCAGCGCCCCCGGTCCTGGTCCTCCAGGAGCACCGGCTCCCCCTCCGGGCCGGTCCGGGCGTCGCGCCGGGCGTGGACGAGGAGCAGCAGCGCGAGGAGCCCGGCGCTCTCCCGCTCGGCGGGCAGCAGGCGGTGCAGTATCCGGGCCAGCCGGATCGCCTCCTCGGCCAGGTCGAGCCGCTGGAGACGGGGTCCCGAGCTGGCCGCGTACCCCTCCGTGAAGACCGAGTAGACGACCTGGAGCACCCCGGGCAGCCGCTCCGGCAGCTCGTCGGGGCCGGGCACCCGGAACGGGATCCTGGCTTCGCGGATCTTCTTCTTCGCCCGCACGATGCGCTGGGCCATGGTCGCCGTCGGCACGAGGAACGCCCGCGCCACCTCCGGCGTCGTGAGCCCGGCGAGGCAGCGCAGGGTCAGGGCGGTACGGTCCTCGGCGGCGAGGGCGGGGTGGGTGCAGGTGAAGAACAACTGGAGCCGCTCGTCCGGCAGTTCACCGACTCCGGAGGCGTCCGCGGCGGGGCCGGGCTCGGCGCGTTCCGCGTCGGCCCGCAGGACGGCGAGCCGGGCCGCGTACGCCTGGTCGCGCCGCAGCCGGTCCACCGCCCGACGCCGGGCGGTCGTCAGCAGCCAGGCCCCGGGGCGGGCGGGGACGCCTTCGGCGGGCCAGTGCCGCAGCGCCGCCTCGATCGCCTCGGACGTCACCTCCTCGGCCAGGTCGAGGTCCCCGAACCGGCGGACGAGGGAGGCGAGCAGCAGCCCGCGCTCCTCCCGGAACACCGCCTCGACGGCGGCCCGAGCCTCACCCGGCACCTCGCCCGGCACGGCTCTCAGGCCCCGAAGTCCGCGACCGGCCGGACGACGACCGAGCCGCCGTCGCGCGAGCCGGGACAGCGCGCGGCCCAGTCGAGGGCGGCGTCGAGGTCGGGCACGTCGATCACGAGGAACCCGCCCAGCAGCTCCCGTGTCTCGGCGAACGGCCCGTCCGTCACGGTCCGCTCCCCCGTCGGCGAGACCCGCACGGTGGTCGCGGTCACCAGGTCGGCCAGCGACTCCCCGGAGACGTGGATCCCCGCGTCGCGTACGTCCTTGTCGTAGGCCATCCAGTCCTCGACGGTGCACTGGGGCGCGCCGCCCTGCTCGTCGACGGCCCCGCTGTGGATCAGCAGCATGTACTTCATGGTCGGCTCCTGTCGCCTGTGTGTCGCGTGTGTCGCGCCCGCCGTGCGGGTCGCCCTACACGATGACGACGAACGGGACCGGGCCCGATCGACACGCCGCCCGAATCTTTTTCACGAGCACTTTCCGCATCTTCTTCACGAGCACTTTCCGCGCTTCCTTCTCACGACGGGATCCGGCGGTCGTCGGCGTCCGACTCCGCCCGCCCGCAGACGCCCATGCTGCACCAGCGACGCCGGCCACCCGCGTCGAGGAAGAGCCACCCGCAGCCCTTCCCCGGGCAGACGCGGACGGTGAGGCGGCGGGGGTCGGCGAGCAGGTCCGCGGCGCGCTGGGCCACGGCGTACAGCGGGATCCGGGGCCCGGAACCGGAAGGCGGGCTCCAGCGCCCGAGCCCGTCCTCGCCCCGGACGAAGACCGCGTGGCGCATGGCCTCCTGGATCACCCCGGCGGCCCGGGCGAAGGCCTCGCCGCCACCCCCCACAGCCTCCGTCAGGCAGCCGTACAGCGCGCTCCGGAACTCCCGCGCTTCCTCCAGCACGGCGCTCGCCTCCTCCGGCCGCTCCTCCGCCCTCCGCAGCAGGAGGGTGACCGTACGGTCGTCGACGAGGTCCAGGTGCCCGGCCCAGACCGCGAGCGTGCGGTAGCCGCGCAGCCACTCCGAGCCGGGCCGTGGGCCGCCGCCCCACCCGGCGTAGGTGTTGCAGAACTCCAGGGCGGGGTCCCCGCTGGTGTTCCACGGCAGCCACTCCCCCCGCACCCGGACGGCGTACGTGGGCGTCACGGGCCGCCGCAGGGCCGGGTCGTCCCGGCGGACCCGGTCGTACAGGGTCCGCAGGTCCTGCCCTGGCTCGGCGTCGAAGGCGGACCGCAGGGCGCTGCGCGTGGTCCGGTAGAGCTGGAGCGCCTCCGCCGACCGCCCGCTGCGGTGCAGGGCGACCATGCTGTCCGCGACGAGCCGTTCCCGTTCGGGGTGCTCCTCGGCGAGCGGGGGCAGCTCGGCGGCCACGTGCTCGTGCCGCCCCAGCGACAGAAGGAGCCGGGCGCGCTCCTCCGCCGCCGACAGCCGCAGCACGGCGAGCCGCCGGCCGATCCGGTCGCGCAGGGCCTCGTCCGCGACGTCCGCGAGCAACTCGCCCCGCCACAGCGCCAGCGCCCGGTCGTAGTGGAGCACCCGCTCCTCGTCGTCCACGGCCGCCGCGGCCTCCCGCACCCCGTCCTCGAAGGCCCGGGTGTCGATCAGGTGATCGTCGGCACGGAGCAGGTAGCCGTCGTTGCGCGTCTCCAGGTGTACGCCGTCGGGCCCGAGGGAGGCGCGCAGCCTGCCGATGTACGTGTGCACGGCGGAACGGGCCCCGGCCGGAGCCTCGCCGTTCCAGAGCAGGTCGATGAGCCGCCCGGTCGGAACGGTCCGGCCGGCCTCCAGGACGAGGACGGCCAGCAGGCACCGCTCCTGGCGGCGCAGCCCCGCGAGCACGGGTCGCCCCCGGTGCCGGGCGGCGAAGGGTCCGAGCAACTGGAATTCCATCGGGAAAGCATCCAACTGCCCCCGCCCGCGAGGCCACCCCCGGGCCCGGCCCGCGTCGTGGTGAGCCTTTGGTGAGCGACCGGTCGCATCCTTCGACGAACAGCACTTCTGGCCACCGACTACCAGCTACCGACTTCTGGGGAGATCTCATGCGACGCAGCATCGTTCTAGGCGCTCTCGGCACGGCCTGCGCGGCCGTGGTGACACTCGGCACGGGCCCCGCCGCAGCGGCCCCGACCACCACCACCAGCACCACCGCTCCGCAGGGATCCGGCTGGGAACCGGCCCCCTCGACCCCCTGGGACGTCGCGGCGGGCGAGCGGTGCGCGTTCGCCATCCACGGCGAACCGATCGTGGACGAGGTCGTCCGACGCGAACTGCCCCCGCCCGCCGAGGGCGTCACGCGGAGCGCGTACAAGGGCGACCTCGTGGTCCGGGTGACGAACAAGGAGACCGGAGCCCATTACGACGCCGATGTGAGCGGCTCCGCCCTCGTCGATGTGTACGCCTCCGGAGCCCAGTTCTGGCGCGTGGTGGGCCCGGTGTTGGTGGGCGTCGGGGACGGCAACCTCGCCCGGGGCATGTACGTCGTCGACGGCGTCTACACGATCGGCATCGACCCGGCCGGAGCCAAGACCGTGGCCGGCCCGGTGATCACCAAGACCGATATCTGCGCGCAGATCGACTGAACGGGCGTGGGACGGCGGGCCGTTGACCTCACGCACTGAGCAGAGGCAATGCGCCACCGAACGCACGGACCTCGCTGCATTCCCCGCAGTATCCCGGCGCGGACGACCTGAAGGCCCGGTCGCAGTCGTCGCAGTTCTGGAGGGGGACGACGGGTACGGGGGCGGGCAGGGACGGCGGCAGAAGCGCGATGAGCCGGTGCCGCAGGAGCTTCGCCGGGTGCCGGAGGGGCACGGGCGGATCGTCGGTGAGCGCGCCCCGCACCGCGTCCGGCCGCATGCCCCGCTCCAGCCAGGCGGCGACCCCGGGAGTGAGCCGCTCCACGTCCGCCTCGGAGAGGACGAACAGGGGTGCGGTGACCTGAAGCCCGGCGAGCAGGCGGGCGGCCTCACCGAGCAACGCGGCGCTGGGCGTGGAGGGGACGGGCAGCGGCGGGGGCGGCGGCTTGGGGGCGGTGGGCGGCGGCACGAGCCGGGGCAGGGGCACAGGCTGCGGCTGCGGCTCGGGCTCAGGCACCACGACGGGCACCGGTACGGGTACGGGTACGGGAGCAGGCTCACGCTCCCATACGGGCTGGGCAGGGGCCGCCGCCTCCGGGTGCTTGTCCGGGTGGCTGTACGGGTGGCTGTCCGGGTGGTTGTCCGGGTGGTTGTACGACTCCGTACGCATGACGAAGCGGCCGCCACGGCCGCGTTCGCGGGTGCGCCGCAGGAACCCGTGGCGCTCCAGCTCGCGCAGGGCGGCGGCGATGCGGACCTCGCTCTCCGGGAAGATCGCGGCGAGCGCCTTGATGCCGATGCGCCTCCCGGCGGGCAGCGACTGGATGTGGGTGCCGAGGCCGATGGCCAGCAGCGACATGTCCCGGTGCTGGGAGAGCCGGTTGGAGATGATCGAGAAGCCGTCGGTGAGCCGGATGTTGATGTGTACGAGGCCGGAGGACGGGGCGCGCGAGGGCGCGCTAACCTGCTGGGTATCCATCGGGAAGGGTTCGCTTCCTAGGTGGTCAGGCCTTCGATCGGGATGCCAGTCCCGGTCGGGGGCCGTCTCATGTCTGAGGTGGTGGTCAGCGTGAGCATATGCCCGCCAACAGGTCATAAATCCAGCCCGGTTGGCACACTTCACCCGTGTGAGTGACGACGCCCTCACGCGCTTACGCGCCCGAAACGCGCCCGCGCACCCGGGGGTCAGCCACAGGCCGGTCAGGGCTGGGTTGGGTTGGGTTATTTCCCCAGTACTTAAAAGCAAGTACTCAAAAGCTTTTATGTCGCGGGTGACAGCGACGCGGTCCACCACGTCGCGGTCTGCCACGTCCCGGTCCACCGCATCGCGCTCCACCGGGTCGCGGCTGTCACGATCCGGTGAGCGCCACCTCGGGTAGCGCCGCGGCAGGGCCAAAGCCGCCAGTACATGATCTTGAGGTCAGAAGGGCCGGGAGGTCGCCCCGGAGCCGTAAGGGAACACCCGGTCGCCCGGCCGTCATACGGCTGGTCGGCGCTCCGTGGCGAGTCCGGTGATCTCGTCGCGCATGGCCTGGAGCATGGCTCGCGCGCCGGCCGACGCGTCGTGCGCCGTGACCATCGCGGTCTGTCTTCCGGGTACGAACGCGGGATCCTCGACCCGCAGCCATTTCACATCCCGCGGGATGGTGTCCGCGGCCAGAGCGGGTACCACCGAGATGCCCAATCCTGCGGCAACGAGCCCCAGGCGTGTCTGCCAGCCGCGCGCCTCGTAGGCCACCCGCGGAGCTTCAAGAGTGGGCCACGCGCCGAACTGGGGTGCGCCCTCCTTGCCGACTCCCACGATCCAGGCCTCCTGCGCCAGCTCGTCGACGTGCACCTCGTCCCGGGAAGCCAGCGGATGGGCCGCGTGGACGGCCACGCCGATGCCTCGGCCGGCGCCGATGGCCTCGACGCGCAGCCCGGTGAAGTCGTAGTCGGGAAGTCCTTCCCCGATGGCCACGACAGCCATCTCGATGCGGCCCGCACGCAGGCGGCGCAACTGGGCGGGGCTGCCCGTCTCCCACAGGCTCACGGTGAGAGCCGGGTGCGCCTTTCGCAAGCGCGCGATGGCCCGGGGCACGAGCGCAGCCGCTGCGGTGGGGTACGCGCCGACGGCCAGGCGGCCGGCGAGGCGGTCGCGGAGCCCGGCGATCTCCAGCTCGGCGGCTTGCGCATGCGCCAGCATGCGGCGCGCGTGCCGCAGCAGCGTCTCCCCGGACAGAGTCGGCCGGACCCCGCGGGCATGCCGCTCGAACAACGGGGCTCCCACCGCGGCCTCCGTGGCGATGACCTGGCGAGACACCGCGGACTGTGTGTAGCCGAGGGCTTCTGCCGCTGCTGTGAAAGATCCGCGCTGAGCCACTTCGAGCATGACCCGCAGTCCCGTCAGCGTCAGTTCTGGCATGACCCGACGGTATGCGTGAACCGGGAGACGGGCAAAGAACGACTCTCCACGCCCGGCATGGCGCGGTGACGTGACAGCGGGCCGTGCGCGAAGCCGCGTGAGAGGGAGCGTGCGATTCGGGTCGGGGTCGGCCCAGCCATGCTGTTTTCGCATGGGAGCGATGAAAAGGTCTCGCTGGTCGAATAGCTTCAGCAATGCGATGCTTTTTATGCGAGCGAAATAGCGAAGAAGCTCGCCGCCTTCGACCTCGCCCGCCCGGCATGAAACAAGTGGGCGCAGGGATTCCTATGACACCTTCAGCCCGATCCAGAGGAAACAACATGTCTGATTTCATCTCTCCCGATGACACCCGCTACGACGAGCGCTCCCGCGCGCTCATCCGCATCGGACGAAACGCCATATCCAAGGAGAATCCGAGCGCGCTGCGTGCCTACTTCAGTGAAGACTTCACGTTCCACAGCCCTGACGGTGACCTCGGGTTCGAGGGGCTTGAAATCTTCTTCGGCCAGATGCGCGACGCATTCACCAACTACTACTGCGAGCGATACGAGATCGTCTCCGCCGGGAATGTGATCGGTTGCCGGACGGAGATGGGCGGCGTCTTCGACAAGCCTTTCGACCCGACACCGTTCGGAACTGTGCAGCCGCACGGCAAGCAGGTGACGCTGACGCTGATCAATGTCTTCCGCTACGACGAGGACGGGAAGCTGGCGGAAGAATGGGTGCAGTACGACAACCTGGAGTGGCTGCGCCAGCTCGGCGTCGAACTCGCCCCCGCCTCTCGCTGACATCCGGTGGCGTTCGCGGTGGACCATGTTCCACAAGCGACCTGCCGAAGCGATTGCCCGCCCCCGTCGAACGGGGGCGGGCGTCCGCGTTCCTCCGCGCCATCGCGTTCTCCTGCGGGCCGCTGGGTCTGGAGCCCGTACGGGACGAGGAGCGGCAGGCGGGCAGGGGGCCGTTCCCCTCGGGCTCTCCGGGGGAACCCTGGCCTGCGGAAACCCCCCGGCACACACCACGCGCGGGGTGCTAGCCTCCCGTTCCGATCACCTCACCGCTCGTCCTCACCGCTCAACCACCCCCACCAGCCCCCTTCGCCGACACGCCGCGCGCTTCGTGCGCCCGGCCCCCCACCGGTCGCGTCCGATCCCAGAACCCAAGGACCGACGTGCCTCCCACCGAACCCGACCTGATACGCGCGGAGTTCGACCTCTGCCGCCAGATCCCCTCCCTCGTGGACCTCCGCACCGCCGTACGCGGGAACGACTGGGCCACCGTGGAGGCGTACTTCGACTTCCTGGACGACGAGGACGAGCGTGCCGTGGCCGCGAACCTCGTCTCCGGCCTCAGCTCCTCCGAGCGCTTCCTGGAACGCGCCGTCGCCGACCACGGGTCGCCGCTGGCCCGGACGCTGCTCGCCGCGCGCTACATCGTCGTCGGCTGGGACATCCGCAGCTCGCACACGGCGGAGCACGTGTCGCGGGATCAGTTCCAGGCGTTCCACGCGTGGCTGCGGCGTGCCGAGCGGTTGCTGATCGGCGTCTGTGCCGACGAACCGACGTACGCCCTCGCCTGGATGGAGCGGCTGACGACCGCCCGGGGCCTGGAACTCGGGGCGAGCGAGGCGCGGCGGCGGTACGACCGGCTGGCGGAGCATCACCCGCACCACATCCAGGGCCAGGTCCTGCTGCTTCAGCAGCTCTGCCCCAAGTGGGGCGGCCGCTGGGAGGACGCGTTCGGCTTCGCCCGGGCGTGCATGGACTCCGCTCCCGCGGGAAGCCACGCGGGGCGACTGGTGGCACAGGCGCACCTGGAACGCTGGCTGGACGAGAGCGACGACGGGCCCGGCGACTACCTGCGTCCGGCCGAGGTGCGCGACGACATCATGGCCGCCGCCGACCGGTCCGTACGGCACCCGGACTACCGGCCGGGCTTCCACTGGGTGGGCGACCACAACGACTTCGCCGGGGCCCTGAGCCTGGGCGGCCACCACCGGGAGGCCGCCCCGTACTTCCGCACCCTCGGGGACAAGGCCACCGAGACCCCGTGGGGTTACTGGGGCGACCGGGAAGTGCAGTTCCTCAAGCACCGCAGACGCGCACTGGCGAAGGGCTGAACCGACGATGACACAGCAGACCGAAAAGCCCACCACCACCGCCACTGCCACCACCAGCTCAGCCGCCACCGCCACCGCGACGCCCTCAAGCACCCCCGCTCCCCCGGAGCCCGGGTTCATCACCACCACCGAGGTCGACCACATACCGACCCTGCTGGCGCCCACGTCCGGCGGCCCAGTCACCGCGGGGCTGTACTTCCGGGTCGGGGCCGCGGACGAGACGCTGGCCACGGCCGGCCTCACCCACCTCGTGGAGCACCTGGCGCTGCACCGGCACGGCGTCTCGGACTTCCACTACAACGGCTCCACCGCCGCCACCCACACCCACTTCGTGGTCTCCGGCACCGCCGAGGAGGTCGTCGCCTACCTCAACGGGGTCTGCGCCTCCCTGCGGGACCTGCCGGTCGAACGCCTCGCCACCGAGCGGGAGATCCTGCGGACCGAGCAGGCGGGCCGCAGCCGTGGCCCCAACCACCAGCTGCCGCTGTGGCGTTACGGGGCCCGGGGCTACGGACTCGCCAGCTACCCGGAGTACGGCACGCTGCATCTGACGGCCGACGCGGTGCGCGACTGGGCGAGGACCTGGTTCACCCGGGACAACGCGGTGCTGTGGATCACCGGCGACACCGTGCCCGAGGGGCTGGACCTGACCCTGCCGGCCGGGCAGCGGCAGCCGCTGCCCGCGCCGACCTCGGCCCTGCCCGTCACCCCCGCGTACATCACGGGCAGCAGTGGCGGAGTGGTCCTGGACGGCATCGTGCGGCGCAGTACGGCGGCGTCCCTCTTCTCGGAGGTGCTGGGGCGGGCGCTCTACACGGACCTGCGGCAGAAGGGCGGCTACTCCTACACCGCCGACTGCGGCTACCACCCGCGCGACAACGACCATGCGACGATCACCGCCTTCGCGGACGCCCTCCCCCAGAAGCAGGACGCGGTGGTGGGCGGCTTCATCGACGTACTGGCACGGCTCGGTGCCGGAACCATCGGGCAGGCCGAACTCGACTCGGCCCGGGCGAAGCGCCTCAAGCAGTACGAGACCCCGGACCTCGGCGCGGCCTCACTGCCCTCGTACGCGCTGAACGTGCTGACGGGACACACCAACCTCACCCCCGACGAACACCGCGCCGAACTGGCCGCCGTCACCGTAGAGGACCTGCGCGACGTGGCCCGCGAACTGCACGCCTCCGCACTGATCCAGGTGCCGGGACGGGACGTGGACTGGGCGGGCTTCACTGCGGCTCCCCAGTGGTCGGCCCCGGTCCCCGACCCGGCGGGCACCGTGCACCGGTCCCGGGGCCACGACGCCGTGAGCCTGGCCGTCGGGCCGGAGGCCGTCACCTTGTCCACGCCCGACGGGCAGATCACCGTGCGGTACGACGCGTGCGCCGCGATGCGCGTCTTCCCGGACGGGGCCCGGCACCTCATCGGCTTCGACGCGTTCGTCGTGGAGGTGGAGCCGACGCTGTACGCCAAGCTCACCCCGGACCGGATCGCGGTCATCGACGCGGGGGTCCCGGCCGGGGCCGTCGTCCCCATGCCGGAGCGCGACCCGGACGAGATCCCGCAGCCCGTCGCGCGACGCGGCGGGCTGAAGGACCGGGCGCTGGGGGTGCTGCGCTCCCTGCGACCGGGACGCGGCTGACGGGCCGGGCCGGAGAAGCGGAGGGCCCGGGCGGTCGTACGACACGACATCGGCGAGCACCGCCCGTGAACCTTTCCGGCCGCTGCGGGCAACAGGGGTGACAGCCACACCGACCGACGCACCCCTGGAGGCGCAGTGACCGGACCACCTCCGGCCCGCCCGGGCACCGAGGGCGAGGCGAGAGACGACGCCGACGTCATCACGCAGTCCCTCGACGAGCCCGAACTGTTCGCCGGGCTCTACGACCGGCACGCCCCGGACATCCACCGCTACGCCGCCCGCCGGCTCGGGGAGGGCCCGGCGGACGACATCACGGCGGAGACGTTCCTCATCGCGTTCCGCACCCGGGATCGCTACGACACGGCCCACCGGCTGGCCCGGCCCTGGCTGTACGGCATCGCGGCCAATCTGATCGGCAAGCACCGCCGTACCGAGGTCCGCGCGCTGAAGGCGCTGGCCCGGACGGGCCACGACCCGGTGGCCGCGTCCTGGAGCGACCGCTCGGACGACCGGCTCGCCGTGCAGGCCCCCCTCGCCGGGGCGCTGGCCAAGCTCTCCCCCGGCGACCGGCACGTCCTGCTGCTCGTCGCCTGGGCGGACCTCGGCTACCAGGAGGTCGCCGAGGCGCTGCGGATACCGCTCGGCACGGTCAGGTCCCGGCTGAACCGGGCCCGCCGCAAGGTCCGCGAGTCCCTGAGCACCGACCCCGCGTTCGTCTCGGCCGGACAGGAGCTGAACCCGTCATGGACGAAATGACCCAGCTGCGCGAACTGCGCGCCGACGCCCCCGTACCCGACCGCGCCGCCCTCGCCCCCGGCCGCGCGCGGCTGACCGACACCATCGCGGGCAGGGGCGGCCGCCGCACGCTCCGGCAGCGGGCCGACTGGCGGATCACCTCGCTCGGCGCGGTCGTGGCGATCACCGCGGCGGCGCTCTTCGTCACCCAGATCGTCGACACCTCGGACCCCCGGCAGTCGGGTCCGGCGACCGTGGCGGGCGACCTCGACCTGTCCAGCCCGGCCGCCGCCCTGGGCCGGGCCGCGGACTTCCTGGAGCGGCAGGAGGTTCCGCCGGAGCCCCGGTCGGACCAGTGGATCTATCTCCGGGAGGTGAACCCGGACCAGGAGAAGCAGTGGAAGGAGCTGCCCGCCGAGGTCCGGAAGAAGATGCCGTGGTCGTACAGCCCGGACTCGTGGGTCCGGTACGACGACAAGGAAAAGGAAGCGGAGAACGACGAGTCCGATACCGACTACCGAACCGCCCGCGAGTCGTACCAAATCGCCGCCGACCTGCCGGAGGACCCCGAGGCGCTCCTCGCGAAACTGCGGGAGGTCTTCCCCACCGGCAGCGGCCCCGACGGCCCTCCCGAGGCCGAGGACGAGCACAGCTTCCGTGCCCTGTCGGTCCTGCTCCAGTCGTACCCGCTCCCGCCGGACGCGATGGCCAGGATCTACCGGGCGATGGCCACCATCGGGGGCGTCGAGGTGACCGACCACCTGATCCGGGACGCCTCGGGCCGCCAGGTCATCGCTGTGACCCGCGACTACGACCAGGGGGACACCCGGCGCGAGATCCTCATCGACCCGGTGGACTACAGCTACGCGGGAGACCGCGACGTGGTCACCAGGACACACGAGGTCTCCGCACCCGACGGCATCGAACCCACGGTCCACCAGCGCGGCGACATCCTGATGAACATCGCGAGGACCAGGGCGGCCGTCGTCGACGCCAAGGGCCAGAAGCCCTGACCGTACGGCTCGCACAAAGCCCGGGCGTGGGCCCGGTGTCCGGCACAGGGGAGCGGACACCGGGCCCACGGCCGTATCCCCGCGGGGCCGTGTGAGGATCACGGCATGGACGATCTGCGCTTCCGCCTCGCCGACGACACCGACCTCGCCACTCTCGTCCGTCTGCGCGACGACGCCGCCCGCTGGATGATCGCCCAGGGGATCACCGGCCAGTGGCGGCCCAGCCAGCTGGACGAGGACCATTTCCGCCGCATCATGGCGAAGGGTGAGGTCTGGCTAGCCGAGGCCGACGGCCGCGTGGCCGGAGCCTGGGAGCTGTGGTGGCAGGACGAGGACGCCTGGGGGCCACAGCCGCCGGTGGCCGGCTATGTGCATCGTCTGATGGTGGACCACAGGAGCACCGAGCCGGGGACGGGGAGTCTTCTGCTCCGTGCCGCGGAGCACCGCGTCGCCGCCGCGGGCCGGACGTTCGTCCGTCTGGACTGCCTGGCCGAGAACACGCGCCTGAACGCCTACTACCTGGACGCCGGCTACCGGGTCGTGGGCCACAAAGCGGGAAAGCCGCAGCCGGTCGGTGCGCCCAAGTCGTTCACCCTCCTGGAGAAGGCCACACCCACGTGACCGACCCCACCCCCCACTCCGTTAAAACTCCCGCAACAATGAACACGTGATCACTTCGCCCGCACGGAGCCCCCACCGTCGCACCGAGCATGCGCCGACCCCCTACGTCGACCTCTCGCGCGACGAGTGGAGCGCGCTGCGGGACAAGACCCCGCTGCCGCTGACCGCCGACGAGGTGGAGCGGCTGCGGGGCCTCGGCGACGTCATCGACCTCGACGAGGTGCGGGACGTCTATCTGCCGCTCTCTCGGCTGCTCAACCTGTACGTCCAGGCCACCTCCGGGCTGCGCGGCGCGCTGAACACCTTCCTCGGGGACGCCGGGAACGGGCACGGGGCACAGCGCGGCACCCCGTTCGTCATAGGGGTCGCGGGCAGTGTCGCCGTCGGCAAGTCCACCAGCGCCCGCATCCTCCAGGCGCTGCTGGCCCGCTGGCCCGAGCACCCGCGCGTCGAGCTGGTGACCACGGACGGGTTCCTGCTGCCGATGAAGGAGCTCAAGGCGCGCGGGCTGACCTCCCGCAAAGGGTTCCCGGAGTCCTACGACCGGCGCGCCCTGACCCGCTTCGTCGCGGACATCAAGGCGGGCAAGGACGAGGTGACCGCGCCCGTCTACTCGCACCTGATCTACGACATCGTCCCCGGCGAGCGGCTCACCGTGCGCCGCCCCGACATCCTCATCGTCGAGGGCCTGAACGTCCTGCAGCCCGCGCTGCCCGGCAGCGACGGCCGCACCAGGGTCGGGCTCGCCGACTACTTCGACTTCAGCGTGTACGTGGACGCGCGCGCCGAGGACATCGAGACCTGGTATCTGAACCGCTTCCGCAAGCTGCGCGCCACGGCGTTCCAGGACCCGTCCTCGTACTTCCGCAAGTACACCCAGGTCTCCGAGGAGGAGGCGCTGGACTACGCGCGCACCATGTGGCGGACCATCAACAAGCCGAACCTGCTGGAGAACGTGGCCCCGACGCGCGGCCGCGCCACCCTGGTGCTCCGCAAGGGCCCGGACCACAAGGTCCAGAGGCTCTCCCTGCGCAAGCTCTGACCGCTTCGGCCCGGAAGGGCGGGCAGACCCGTACCGGTCATCTGCCCGCCGGCTGAGGTTACCGGCGCACATCTGCGTCGTTCGCCCGGCGGCGTCGGTGGTACGCGACGGTGAGGATCGCCAGGAGCGGGCCCCAGGCGAGGAGCGGGGCGTACGTCGTCCACAGCGCCCAGGCGGCCGGACCGCTGGTAGGGAAGCCGTCGCCGTTATCGTTCATCGGCTCCACGAAACCGAAGATCTGGTTCAGCACGCCGTACGCGCAGAGCATCATGATCAGCGCTGCCCCGAGTGCGGCCGGAATGACCACCGCCGGGATCGGGATCCGTCTGCCGCGCAGCCTCGGCACCCAACGCGGGACGACTTCGCCCCAAGGTCGCACCAGCCCGAGGGCGAGCAGCGCGAGCCCTTCGGAGACCACGGACAGCCCGATCACGTACGGGCGTTCCCACACCGCCCACGGGAAGTCCGCGTCGTAGCCGGCCAGGCCCAGCACGAGCGCAACACGCCACAACCCGGATGGCAGGACACACAGCGGAATGGCATGGGCCACCCGGACCGCCCAGCGGGGAACGGACTCGACGGGTTTACGGACGGCCGGTGCGCCGACCGATGTCTCGGCTGCCGTCGCTACTGCTGTGGCCCTGGGCCGCGTGGTCATGTGTGCCCTCCCCGACGAGATCCGACGTTGTCGATCTTCGCGTGCGGAGTGGGTGCTCAGCATCCGCCGCCGGGTTGACCGGGCTCGCCCGCGCGGCGGACGCCGGGGCGACCACAGGACGACACCGTCCGCGTCCGCGCTCTCTGCCGGTGACCAGGCCCGCGCTCCGGGCACCCCTCGGCGGGCACACGCTGCGGCTTGCCCTGCTTCATCCTCGGAGCCGGGCCGCAGCCGCTCAGCGTTGTTTTCGGCGAAACCTACGGGCCCCATGGAAGGTCCGGCGTGTACAGAAGGCCCCGGCGAGCACGCCGGGGCCTCCGTACGCGGGTGACCCGTGCACCGGGTCGGACGGCCGGGGCTCAGCCCAGCGCGGACTTCACCACATCGGCCAGCCGGCCCGCGACGGCCCGCGCCTGCTCGATGTCGGCGGCCTCGACCATGACCCGCACCAGCGGCTCCGTACCCGACTGGCGCAGCAGGACACGCCCGGTCTCGCCGAGCTCGCGCTCCGCCTCGACGACCGCGGTGGCCAGCTCGGACGAGGTGTTCACCCGGGTCTTGTCGACGTCGGGCACGTTGATGAGGACCTGCGGCAGGCGCTGCATGACCCCGGCCAGCTCGGCGAGGCCCCGGCCGGTGGCGGCGACGCGGGCCGCCAGCATCAGGCCGGTCAGCGTGCCGTCGCCGGTCGTGGCGTGGTCCAGGACGATGACGTGCCCGGACTGCTCGCCGCCGAGCGCGAAGCCCTCGGCCTTCATCGACTCCAGTACGTACCGGTCGCCGACCGCCGTCTGGACGAGCCGGATGCCCTCGCGCTCCATGGCCAGCTTGAAGCCGAGGTTCGACATCACGGTGCCGACGACGGTGTCCTTGCGCAGCTGACCGGCGTCCCGCATCGCGAGGGCCAGCACGGCGAGGATCTGGTCGCCGTCGACCTCCTCGCCCGCCGCGTCCACGGCGAGGCAGCGGTCGGCGTCGCCGTCGTGCGCGATGCCGAGGTCGGCCCCGTGCTCGACGACGGCGGCGCGCAGCAGCTCCAGGTGGGTGGAGCCACAGCCGTCGTTGATGTTCAGGCCGTCCGGGTCCGCCCCGATGGTGACGACCTCGGCCCCGGCCCGCGCGAACGCCTCGGGCGAGACCCGGGCGGCGGCGCCGTGCGCCTCGTCCAGGACGACCTTGAGGCCGTCGAGGCGGTTCGGGAGGACGCCGATGAGGTGGGCGACGTACCGGTCGAAGCCCTCCGTGTAGTCGGTGACCCGGCCCACGCCGGCGCCGGTCGGGCGGCTCCACGGCGCACCGGTGCGGTGCTGCTCGTAGACCGTCTCGATCCGGTCCTCCAGCTCGTCGGCGAGCTTGTGGCCGCCGCGCGCGAAGAACTTGATGCCATTGTCAGGCATCGCGTTGTGGCTGGCGGAGAGCATCACGCCGATGTCCGCGCCGAGCGAGCCGGTCAGATACGCCACGGCGGGCGTCGGCAGCACGCCGACGCGCAGCACGTCCACACCCGCGCTCGCCAGGCCCGCCACGACGGCGGCCTCCAGGAACTCTCCGGATGCCCGCGGATCACGTCCGACCACGGCGGTCGGGCGATGGCCCGCGACGGCGCCCGCCTCGGCGATGACGTGCGCCGCCGCGACCGAGAGGCCGAGCGCGAGCTCGGCCGTCAGATCGGCGTTGGCGACACCGCGTACTCCATCCGTACCGAAGAGTCGTCCCACTGGTGTCCTCCGAAGTGCTCCGAAACCACAAACCACTGCACAGCAAACGAACTGAGCAACCAAACAACGCATGCAACGAAAGCAACGCAAAAACGCAAAAGGGCACGTCGGATGGCATGGCGCGACCGACCTGCGAGATGCGCGACGGCGCTCACCGGGCCCGCGGTCCCGTGCGGGCCGATGAACGTCTTATGCCGTTATACGCCCGCGAGGGCGTATAAACGAACGCCCCAGCAGCACAGAGTGTGCCGCCGGGGCGAACGTGACAGTCGAGCAGGCGATATTTAGCGCTTGCTGTACTGCGGGGCCTTACGGGCCTTCTTGAGACCGGCCTTCTTGCGCTCGACCGCACGGTCGTCGCGGGAGAGGAAGCCGTTCTTCTTCAGCGTGGCGCGGTTGTTGTCCACGTCCGCCTCGTTCAGCGAGCGGGCCACACCGAGGCGCAGGGCACCGGCCTGACCGGAGACACCGCCACCCGAGATGCGGGCCACGACGTCGTAGCGACCGTCGAGCTCGAGAACCTTGAAGGGCTCGTTGACTTCCTGCTGGTGCACCTTGTTGGGGAAGTAGTCCTCAAGGGTGCGACCGTTGATCTTCCACTTGCCGGTGCCCGGGATGATCCGGACGCGGGCGATGGCGTTCTTGCGACGGCCAAGGCCGGCCGCGGGCTGCGGGTCGCCGAAGCGGCCGGCGAGCGACTCGGAGGTGTACTCACCCTCGACGGGGACCTCCGACTCGAAGGTGGTCACCTCGGCGAAGGTCTCTTCGCCCTCGGTGGCCTCGGTGCCCTCGACGGGCGTCTCAACAGTGGTCTCGGCCACGATTCTCCTCAGATCTTTCTGTATGTCTTAGGGGGTGGCCGGAACTACTGCGCGACCTGGGTGATCTCGAACGGGACCGGCTGCTGAGCAGCGTGCGGGTGCTGGTCGCCCGCGTAGACCTTGAGCTTCGAGATCATCTGACGGCCCAGGGTGTTCTTGGGGATCATGCCCTTGATGGCCTTCTCGACGGCCTTCTCGGGGTTCTTCGCGAGGAGCTCGTCGTAGCGCACCGAACGGAGACCGCCCGGGAAGCCCGAGTGGCGGTACGCCATCTTCTGGGTCTTCTTGTTGCCGGACAGGTGAACCTTGTCGGCATTGATGATGATGACGAAGTCGCCCATGTCCATGTGGGGGGCGTAAATCGCCTTGTGCTTGCCTCGGAGGAGGTTCGCAGCCGTGGTGGCAAGACGGCCCAGGACGATGTCCTGAGCGTCAATGATGTGCCACTGGCGCGTGACATCGCCGGGCTTGGGGCTGTACGTACGCACTTCGCAGCCTTCGCTTCTTCAGTGGATGGGATCCAGACACACGGCACCTCTGAAGCGATCATGCAGCTGGGGCTCACAATGCCGGGGACGCTGCCCGTATGCGAGCCACTGGTAACTGCTCCAGGGAACCTACGTAAGGCCCTTCGCGTGAGAACGACGAAGCCAATACGTATAACAAACCTGAACCCTACCGGGGAGCCCCCGGCCGGGTCAAAACGACCCCGCACCCATCCAGCCCCGCGCGCCTCCTCCGCCCCGCCGCGCCCTCTCACGCTTGAGGCGACCGTTCCAGCCCCGCCGACGCTTGAGGCGACCGTTTCAGCCCCGCCGCACCCTCCCAGCCCCGCCGGCGCTTGAGGCGATCTTTTCCAGCCCGGCCGCACACATCCAGCCCCGCCGGCGTTTGAGGCGCGGGGGCCCGGGGGCAGCGTCCCCGCAACGGCGCCGCACGGCACCCCGCACCCGCACCGCACCCACCACCTCACCCCCGCCCGCCGACCGCCGACCGCCGACCCCCGACCGCCAAGGTCACCGCACCCGCTCAACCCTCCGCTCATCCCACACCGGCTCAGACGTCTCCCGCACGACCCCGTCCGACCCGAACACCAGATACCGGTCGAACGACTTCGCGAACCACCGGTCGTGCGTGACGGCCATCACCGTGCCGTCGTACACCTCCAGCCCGTCCTGCAACGCCTCCGCCGACTCCAGGTCCAGGTTGTCCGTGGGCTCGTCCAGCAGCAGCGCCGTCGTGCCCGCCAGCTCCAGCAGCAGGATCTGGAACCGCGCCTGCTGCCCACCCGACAGCCGCTCGAAGTCCTGGTCCCCCTGCCGCTCCAGCTCGTACCGCCGCAGCACCGACATCGCCCCGCCCCGGTCCTTGGCGTGCTCGGTCCAGAGGATCTCCACCAGCGTCTTGCCGAGCAGCTCCGGATGCGCGTGCGTCTGGGCGAAGTGCCCCGGCACGACCCGCGCCCCGAGCTTCCACTCCCCCGTGTGCGCCACCGGCTCCCCCGCCAGCAGCCGCAGGAAGTGCGACTTGCCGGACCCGTTGGAGCCGAGGACCGCGACGCGCTCCCCGTAGTAGATCTCCAGGTCGAACGGCTTCATCAGCCCGGTCAGCTCCAGGTTCTTGCAGGTCACCGCCCGCACCCCGGTCCGCCCACCGCGCAGCCGCATCCTGATGTCCTGCTCGCGCGGCGGCTCCGGCGGCGGGCCCGCCTCCTCGAACTTCTTGAAGCGCGTCTGCATCGCGTGGTAGCGGTTCGCCATGTCGGGGCTGTTCGCCGCCTGCTGCCGCATCCGCAGGACGAGCGCCTTCAGCCGGGCGTGCTCCTCCTGCCAGCGCCGCAGCAGCTCCTCGAAGCGGGCGAACCGCTCCTTGCGGGCGTCGTGGTACGTGGCGAAGCCGCCACCGTGCACCCACACATCGCTGCCCGCCGCGCTCGGCTCGACGCTGACGATCTTCTCGGCGGCCCGGGAGAGCAGCTCCCGGTCGTGGGAGACGAAGAGGACCGTCTTACGGGTCTCCTTCAGCTTCCCCTCCAGCCACCGCTTGCCGGGGACGTCCAGATAGTTGTCCGGCTCGTCGAGGAGCAGGACCTCGTCGGGCCCGCGCAGCAGCGCCTCCAGCACCAGCCGCTTCTGCTCACCGCCGCTGAGCGTGCGCACCTCGCGCCACTGTGCCTTCTCGTACGGGACGCCCAGCGCGGCCGTGGTGCACATGTCCCAGACCGTCTCGGCCTCGTACCCGCGCGCCTCCGCCCAGTCGCTCAGCGCCTGCGCGTACGCCATCTGCGCGGCCTCGTCGTCGACGGTGAGGATGCGCTCCTCGGCCGCGTCGACGGCCTTCGCAGCCTCCTTGATCCGGGGCTGGGCCACGGACACCAGCAGGTCCCGCACCGTCCGCTCGTCCCGCACCGAGCCCACGAACTGCGGCATCACGCCGAGCCCGCCGCTCACCGAGACCGTGCCGCCGTGCGGCTGGAGCTCACCGGCCAGCAGCCGCAGCAGCGTCGTCTTGCCGGCGCCGTTCGCCCCGACGAGCGCGACGACGGCCCCGTCGGCCACCCGGAACGAGGCGTCGCCGAGCAGCACCCGCCCGTCCGGTAGGTAGTACTCCAGGTGGCCTGCTTCGAGATGTCCCATACAGAGCATTGTCACGGTCCGCGAAGCCCAGGCCCAACCGGTTTACCGATAGCCCTAAACTGCGCGCATGAGCTTTGGGCAAGGGGGGGCCTCCTGGGGGCCCGGGGGCGACGGGACTCCGGACTGGGCGGCGCTGGCGGATCAATCCGCGGCGCGCGCCCGCCGGAAGAAACTGCTGATGATCGGCGGCGGCGTGCTGGCCACCGTGGCGATCGGCGCGATCGTGACGACCGCCGTGGTCACGTCGAACGGCGGCGGCACCGGCAAGGCGGACAAGAACGCGAGCCAACTGCCCGCACCCGCCGACCTCCCCGAGGACACCTCGGCCCCCGCGCCCTCCTTCTCCTCGGTCGCACCGCCGCCCCCGCCGGACCCCAAGGACTACATATCCAGCGCCAAGAAGGACAAGGCGCCGATCACCGTCGACGGGTTCTTCCCCGGCAAGAAACTCACGATGGGCGACCGCGTCCACTTCAAGGGCGCGACGAGCAGCGCCGCGAACTGCGCGACGGGCACCCAGGGCGCCCTCGGCTCGGTCCTCGCGAACAACGGCTGCACCCAGCTCATCCGGGCCACCTACCGCAAGGACGGGGTGGCCTTCACGGTCGGCATCGCCGTCTTCGACACGGAGGCCCGCGCGAAGAAGACCGTCGACCAGGCCTCGGGCGGCCTCGCCTCCCTCAGCGGCGGGGGCGTCGACACCTTCTGCCGGGGCGGCACGGTCTGCCTGCGCACCACCAACTCCTACGGCCGTTACGCCTACTTCACCGTCGGCGGCTTCGTGAACGGCAAGCGGGTCACCACCGCAGACAAGGACGTCTACGCGGTCAACAAGGACCTGACGAACTTCACCTTCCACCAGATTCACCGGCGGGGCCAGCTCCAGGCCTCCCAGGCGGTCGCAGAGCCCAACGGCTGACGCGCACGCCGAACTCCCGGGACCCGCCCGGGAGTTCGCCGCGCAACAGCGCTCAGCAGCAGCCCGCCCCCGGCAACGTCCGCACGTTCCGGGCCTCCACGGCCCTGGCCGCCAGCAAGTCGTCGGCCGGGTAGGCCACTTCCTCCAGCGTCAGCCCGTGCGGCCGCACCACGTGCACCGCGGGGTCGCGCACCTTCGCGGCGAGCACCTCGGCGGGCCAGCCGGCCGGCCGCCGCCCGTCGCCGACGAACAACGCCGCCCCGATCAGGGCCCGCACCATGTTGTGGCAGAACGCGTCCGCCTGCACGGTCGCACTGAGGACCCCGGAGTCGGGATCCCGTACCCAGCCGAACTTCTGGAGCGTACGGATGGTCGTCGCACCCTCACGCTTCTTGCAGTACGCGGCGAAGTCGTGCTCCCCCACCATCAGCGCGGCCGCCTCGTTCATCGCGTCCACGTCCAACGGCCGGTCGTGCCACAGCACATGACCCCGGGTCAGCGGGTCGACCCCGCCGGGCCGGTCGCCCACCCGGTAGGTGTAACGACGCCACAGCGCGGAGAACCGGGCGTTGAACCCGGCCGGAGCGGGGGCCGCGCGCCAGATCCGTACGTCCAGCGGCAGCCGGCCCGCCAGCCGCCGCAGCAGCTTCTCCTCGTGCTCGGCCCACACCGCTTCCGGCAGGTCCACATGGGCCACCTGGCCGCGCGCGTGCACCCCGGCGTCCGTGCGGCCCGCCACCGTCAGGTCGTACGTCACCGCCGAGCGCGTCACGGTCCGCAGCGCGTCCTCGATCTCGCCCTGCACCGTGCGCCGGCTGGTCTGTTTCGCCCAGCCGGAGAAGTCCTTGCCGTCGTAGGACAGGTCGAGTCGTACCCGTACGAACCCGGGCTCAGCCTCGTCACTCACCGCGTCTCCTCTCCCTACCCCTGCTCAGCCTGCTCAGCAGAACGGGCCCGCACCGCCCCGAAGGGTGATGCGGACCCGTCCCGTGGTCGCTAGAACGCTCAGGCGTCCTTGGACTCCGCGTCGTCGGCCGGCTTGGCGTCCTCGACGGACTCGGCCGCGGGGGCCTCGTCCTTCTTGAGGGCGTCTTCCTTGACCGCACGCTTCGTCGCGGCCTCGGCCTCACCGGTGGCCTGCTGGGCCACGGTCAGCGCCTCGACCAGCTCGATGACCGCCATCGGGGCGTTGTCGCCACGACGGTTGCCGATCTTGGTGATACGGGTGTAACCACCGGGGCGGTTCTCGTATCGGGGAGCGATCTCGGTGAAGAGCGTGTGGACGATGCTCTTGTCCGTGATCGTCTGGAGCACCAGGCGACGGTTGTGGATGTCGCCCTTCTTCGCCTTGGTGACGAGGCGCTCGGCGACCGGACGCAGGCGACGGGCCTTGGCCTCGGTCGTCGTGATGCGGCCGTGCTCGAACAGCGACTTCGCCAGGTTGGCGAGGAGCAGACGCTCGTGCGCGGCGCTGCCGCCCAGACGGGCACCCTTTGCGGGACGCGGCATGGTGATTCTCCTTGTGTGCTGCACCGGCCGTATCAGGTACCGGTGTCAGTTCCCGCGAGGCGGACGCCTCCCGGAAGTCATAAGTGCCGGACGGCATTCAAGCCCGCCCGACGTTCACGCCGGACATCAGCCAAATTCAAGCCCGTCCGGCGATTGAGGACAAAGCCTCAGCCCCGGCCCGGGGGACCCTCAAAACCGGGCACCCCCAGCCGGGAGGCGACTCAGTACTGCTCGGTCTCCACGAAACCGGCGTCCGCGTCGTCGTCCGCACCGAAGGCGTCGGCGGCGGCGGTCGGGTCGAAGCCGGGAGGCGAGTCCTTGAGCGCGAGGCCCATACCGGCCAGCTTCGCCTTGACCTCGTCGATCGACTTGGCGCCGAAGTTGCGGATGTCGAGCAGGTCCGCCTCGGAACGGGCCACGAGCTCACCCACGGAGTGGATGCCCTCGCGCTTGAGGCAGTTGTACGACCGAACGGTGAGCTCGAGCTCCTCGATCGGCAGGGCGAGATCGGCGGCGAGCGCGGCGTCCGTCGGGGACGGGCCCATGTCGATGCCCTCGGCGTCGATGTTGAGCTCGCGCGCCAGACCGAACAGCTCGACCAGGGTCTTACCGGCCGACGCCATGGCGTCACGGGGACGCATGGCCTGCTTGGTCTCGACGTCGACGATCAGCTTGTCGAAGTCGGTGCGCTGCTCGACACGGGTCGCCTCGACCTTGTACGTGACCTTGAGCACCGGCGAGTAGATGGAGTCGACCGGGATGCGGCCGATCTCCTGGCCGACCTGCTTGTTCTGGACGGCGGAGACGTAGCCGCGACCGCGCTCGACGGTCAGCTCCATCTCCAGCTTGCCCTTGCCGTTGAGCGTGGCGAGAACGAGGTCGGGGTTGTGCACCTCGACACCGGCCGGGGGCGCGATGTCGGCGGCGGTGACCAGACCCGGGCCCTGCTTGCGCAGGTACATCACGACGGGCTCGTCGTGCTCCGAGGAGACGACCAGCTGCTTGATGTTGAGGATCAGGTCGGTGACGTCCTCCTTGACGCCCGGCACGGTGGTGAACTCGTGCAGGACACCGTCGATCCGGATGCTGGTGACAGCGGCACCGGGGATCGAGGAGAGGAGCGTGCGGCGGAGGGAGTTGCCGAGGGTGTAACCGAAGCCCGGCTCCAGCGGCTCGATCACGAACCGGGAGCGGAACTCGTCGACGACCTCTTCGGTCAGCGACGGACGCTGAGCGATAAGCATGCGGTGATCCTTCAGTCGTGGGCACCCACTATTTGATGCCCGACAGATGTAACAAGGGTACGGGCGGTACGCCCCGTAAGAGGTGTACCGCCCGGACCTGACGCTACTGACGCACGGCCGTCACCGGCCGTGACGGGTCAGACGCGGCGACGCTTCGGCGGACGGCAGCCGTTGTGCGGCGTCGGGGTGACGTCCTGGATCGAACCGACCTCGAGGCCCGTGGCCTGGAGGGAGCGGATCGCGGTCTCACGGCCGGAGCCGGGACCCTTGACGAAGACGTCGACCTTGCGCATGCCGTGCTCCTGCGCGCGGCGGGCGGCCGACTCGGCGGCCATCTGCGCGGCGAAGGGGGTGGACTTGCGCGAGCCCTTGAAGCCGACGTGGCCGGCGGAGGCCCAGGAGATCACGTTGCCCGAGGGGTCCGTGATCGAGACGATGGTGTTGTTGAACGTGCTCTTGATGTGGGCGTGCCCGTGAGCGACGTTCTTCTTTTCCTTGCGACGCACCTTCTTGGCTGCGCCCTGACGACCCTTGGGGGGCATGTCTTGACTCCAGATGGAGAGGGGAGGTGATCGGTCCTACAGCGAAGACCGCTGGTTGCTGCGGGTTCCGGAGAACCGGAGGTCCGCAGTGCGTCCGCTGAGGACTACTTCTTGCCCGGCTTCTTCTTACCGGCGATGGCGCGACGCGGGCCCTTGCGGGTACGCGCGTTCGTGCTGGTGCGCTGACCGTGGACGGGCAGGCCACGACGGTGGCGGATGCCCTGGTAGCAGCCGATCTCGACCTTGCGGCGGATGTTCGCCTGGACCTCACGGCGGAGGTCACCCTCGGTGCGGAGGTTGGCGTCCACGTGCTCGCGGATCTTGACGAGGTCTTCCTCGGCCAGGTCGCGAACGCGGGTGTTCGGGTTCACGCCGGTGGAGGCGAGGATCTCCTTGGACCGGGTGCGCCCGATACCGAAGACGTAGGTGAGGGCAACCTCCACGCGCTTTTCGCGCGGGATGTCAACACCTGAAACGCGTGCCATTCAATGGCTCCAGTTGTTATTTCGGGGGTCTTCCGCAGGGCCACTCCCGACCGCCGACCGCTCCTGTGGAGCAGTGGTACGTCCGGGTCTCCGGCCCCCGCCGGAGGTGTCGTCAGCCGTGGCTTGGACGGGCTCTGCGTATGTACGTATTACGTGCGTCGCGCGAAGAACTGCGAGATGCAGGTGGTCGTGCGTCAGCCCTGGCGCTGCTTGTGGCGCAGGTTGTCGCAGATGACCATGACCCGACCGTGACGGCGGATCACCTTGCACTTGTCGCAGATCTTCTTGACGCTCGGCTTGACCTTCATGGGATGTCAGGTTCTCCGGGTCAGTGCCATCACCCGCCGAAACGGGGTGCCGGCAAGATCTACTTGTAGCGGTAGACGATCCGGCCACGCGTCAGGTCGTACGGAGAGAGCTCCACCACGACCCGGTCATCCGGGAGGATGCGGATGTAGTGCATCCGCATCTTGCCGCTGATGTGCGCCAGGACCTTGTGACCGTTCTGGAGCTCCACCTTGAACATTGCGTTCGGGAGGGACTCGATCACGGTGCCCTCAATCTCGATGGCACCTTGCTTCTTGGCCACGCTTCGCCTTTCGAATCGGCTACCTTGATCGGCTCCTGTTTCATCGGTGCGCCGTATGCGGGCACACTGATGCACGAGAGCCGACGAGTCAGTCTACGTCAGCGGACTCCAAAAGACGAATCCGTCAAGTTTGCCCACTGCCGGTGATCCTTAGACCTGCCGGAGGGGTTGCGTCACCCGAGGGGGTCGGGAGCCGCCGTCACGCCGTACTCCGCGAGCTTGGCCCGGCCGCAGTCCGGGGCGGTCAGGACCAGCGGTCCCTGCTCCGTCAGGGCGATGGAGTGCTCCCAGTGCGAGGACCAGGTGCCGTCCGTCGTGATGACCGTCCAGTCGTCGCTCAGGGTCTCCGTCCGGGCCGTGCCGAGGGAGACCATGGGCTCGATCGCCAGGCAGACGCCCGGGACCAGCTTGATGCCCTTGCCGCGCTTGCGGGAGACGTAGTTCAGCAGGTGCGGGTCCATGTGCATCTCGGTGCCGATGCCATGGCCGCCGAAGTCCTCGATGATCCCGTACTTCCCGGTCGCCGGGCGGGGCTGGCGGCGGATGTAGGACTCGATCGCCCGGGAGACGTCGACGAGGCGGTTGTTCACCTTCATCGCGGCGATCCCGGCCCACATCGACTCCTCGGTCACCCGGGAGAGCTCGACCAGCTCCGGTGCGTGACCGGTGCCCACGAACGCGGTGTACGCCGCGTCGCCGTGCCAGCCGTCCACGATCGCGCCGGCGTCGATCGAGATGATGTCGCCGTCCTTCAGGACCGTCTTCTCGTCCGGGATGCCGTGGACGACGACCTCGTTGACCGAGGTGCAGATGGTCGCGGGGAACCCGCCGTACCCGAGGAAGTTCGACTTCGCGCCGTGGTCGGCGATCACCTTGCGGGCGACCTGGTCCAGGTCGTGCGTGGTGGCCCCGGGGACGGCCGCCTCACGGGTGGCGGCGTGAATGGCAGCGACCACCAGGCCCGCCTCGCGCATCTTCGCGATCTGCTCGGGGGTCTTGATCTGCACCATTGCTCGGCGCCTCTCTGCATCGACGGTGACGGGTACGGCTCGGCGTGTTCAACGATACGGGGGCAAGCAGTCGGCCGCGGCGCCCTGAGGCGCCGCGGCCGGCTTGCACTACGGATGTGTACGGGGTGACGCTCAGCCCTCGTCGGAGACCTTCAGGGCCTCCATGGCGCGGGCGGTCACGTCCGCGACCTCACCCAGCGCGGAGATGGTCACTACCAGGCCCTGGGCCCGGTAGTAGTCGATGATCGGCTCGGTCTGCGTGTGGTAGACCTCCAGCCGGGTACGGACCGTCTCTTCGCTGTCGTCGTGCCGCTGGTACAGCTCGCCGCCGCAGACGTCGCAGACGCCCTCGGACTTCGGCGGGCTGTACGTCACGTGGAAGACGTGCGCGCTGTTCTTGCGGCAGACGCGACGACCCGCGATCCGCTTCACGACCTCGTCCTCGGGGACCTCGAGATCGAGGACCGCGTCCAGCTTTACGCCCTCGTCCTCGAGCATCACGTCAAGGGCTTCGGCCTGGCCCACGTTCCGCGGGAAGCCGTCCAGCAGGAAGCCGTTCACGGCGTCCGACTGGGCCATGCGGTCCTTGGCCATCCCGATGGTGACCTCGTCCGGCACCAGCTGTCCCGCGTCGATGTAGGCGCGGGCCTGCTTGCCAAGGTCGGTGCCCTGGCTCATGTTGGCGCGGAAGAGGTCGCCCGTGGAGATGTGCGGAATCGACAAGTTGTCGGCAAGGTACGCAGCCTGCGTTCCCTTGCCGGCACCCGGAGGCCCGACGAGGACGATTCGCATCAGCGGAGGAACCCTTCGTAATTGCGCTGCTGGAGCTGACTCTCGATCTGCTTCACGGTTTCCAGACCCACACCCACGATGATGAGGATGCTCGTCCCGCCGAACGGGAAGTTCTGGTTCGCACCGCCGAAGCCTGCCAACGCCATCGTCGGCACCAGAGCGATCAGGCCCAGGTACAGCGAGCCCGGCCAAGTGATCCTGTTGAGCACGTAGCTCAGATACTCGGCAGTAGGTCGACCTGCCCGGATACCCGGGATGAAGCCACCATACTTCTTCATGTTGTCGGCGACTTCGTCGGGGTTGAACGAAATGGCCACGTAGAAGAAGGCGAAGAACACGATGAGTACGAAGTACGTCGCGATGTAGTACGGGTGGTCACCGGTCACGAAGTTGTCCGCGATCCAGGTCGCCCAGCCCGCTTGGGAGTTGGAGAACTGGACGATCAGCGCCGGGATGTAGAGCAGCGACGACGCGAAGATGACCGGAATCACACCCGCCTGGTTCACCTTCAGCGGGATGTACGTGGACGTACCGCCGTAGGACCGGCGTCCGATCATGCGCTTCGCGTACTGCACCGGGATCCGGCGCTGGGCCTGCTCGACGAAGACGACGAGGCCGACCATCACGAAGCCGATCAGGATGACCGTGCCGAACTCGATCCAGCCGTCGGCCAGCTTGCCGCTCTCCTTGATGGCCCACAGGGCGCCGGGGAACGTGGCGGCGATCGAGATGAACATGAGGATCGACATGCCGTTGCCGATGCCCTTGTCGGTGATGAGCTCGCCGAGCCACATGACGGCGGCCGTACCGGCGGTCATCGTGAGAACCATGATGACCGTGGTGAAGACCGACTTGTCCGCGACGATCTGGCTGCCCACGGAGCAGTTCTGGAAGAGCGCGCCGCTGCGGGCGGTGGCGACGAGGCCGGTGCCCTGGAGGACCGCCAGCGCGACCGTCAGATAACGCGTGTACTGCGTGATCTTCGCCGTGCCGGACTGCCCCTCCTTCTTCAGGGCTTCCAGGCGCGGGATCACGACGGTCAGCAGCTGGAGAATGATGCTCGCCGTGATGTACGGCATGATGCCGAGCGCGAAGATGGTGATCTGCAACAGGGCGCCACCGCTGAACATCTGCATCAGACCGAGGAGGCCACCCGAGTCGGCCTGGTCGATGCACTGCTGCACCTTCGCGTAGTCGACGCCGGGGGCCGGGATGTGTGCCCCGAGCCGATAGATCACGATGATGCCGAGCGTGAAGAGCAGCTTCTTGCGCAGGTCGGGCGTCTTGAACGCTCGGGCGAACGCGGTGAACACGGTGCCTCCTGCGACCCCCGCGCTGTGCGTCAGAGGCGACGGGTCTGGATGGGACTGGACGGGATCGGATACAAGGCAGCCCTACATCGTAAGGAGGCCACAAAAGATTAACGGCGCCACCCTACCCGGCCCGGGACTGAGCAGGAAACACGCGCCGCACACCGGTGCACCGCCCGCCTCCCGGCCCGCGCCGCGAAAGACCGGCCAAGCCACACCATTTGGGACGTGAACGACCTCGGACTCCCCCACCGCCGGTGCGGTGGACACCCGTTCAACCTTTCCCGAGGCTTTACGGTTCCCGTACAGCGCCGTGAATACGGAAAAGCCTGGCCGGCCACCTCCGAAGAGGCAGCCGGCCAGGCTCAGTTCTGTCCCGCGGCTCAGACGAGCTCGGTGACCGTACCGCCGGCGGCGGTGATCTTCTCCTTGGCGGAGCCGGAGACGGCGTCAACCGAAACCTGCAGCGCCACGGAGATCTCGCCCTGTCCGAGGACCTTGACGAGGTGGTTGTTGCGCACAGCGCCCTTGGCGACCAGATCGGCCACCGTGACCTCTCCACCCTCGGGGTAGAGCGTCGCGAGCTTGTCCAGGTTCACGACCTGGTACTCCGTGCGGAACGGGTTCTTGAAGCCCTTGAGCTTCGGGAGACGCATGTGGAGGGGCATCTGGCCACCCTCGAAGCGCTCCGGAACCTGGTAACGAGCCTTCGTACCCTTGGTACCACGGCCTGCGGTCTTACCCTTGGACGCCTCACCACGACCCACACGGGTCTTGGCGGTCTTGGCGCCCGGGGCAGGCCGGAGGTTGTGGGCCTTCAGCGGGCTGTTCTCCGCCATGTCAGTCAACCTCCTCAACCGTCACGAGGTGGCGGACGGTGTGAACCATTCCGCGGAACTCGGGGCGGTCCTCCTTGACAACCGTGTCGTGCAGGCGCTTGAGCCCGAGCGAACGCAGGGTGTCGCGGTGGTTCTGCTTGCTGCCGATGTACGACTTCGTCTGCGTGATCTTGAGGCGAGCCATTACGCACCCGCTCCCGCACGTGCACGAAGCAGAGCCGCGGGGGCGACGTCCTCGAGGGGCAGACCGCGGCGGGCCGCGATCTCCTCGGGACGCTGCAGGCCCTGGAGGGCCGCCACGGTCGCGTGCACGATGTTGATCGCGTTGGACGAGCCAAGCGACTTCGACAGGATGTCGTGAACGCCGGCGCACTCGAGCACGGCGCGCACCGGGCCACCGGCGATAACACCGGTACCGGGGGAAGCCGGCTTGAGCAGGACGACGCCCGCAGCCTTCTCGCCCGTGATCGGGTGAGGGATGGTGCCCTGGATGCGCGGGACCTTGAAGAAGTTCTTCTTGGCCTCTTCGACACCCTTGGCGATGGCCGCGGGAACTTCCTTGGCCTTGCCGTATCCGACACCGACGGTGCCGTCACCATCGCCCACCACGACCAGCGCGGTGAAGCTGAAGCGACGACCACCCTTCACAACCTTGGCGACGCGGTTGATCGCGACGACGCGCTCGACGTACGCGGTCTTCTCGGCGGCAGCGCCACCGTCACGGCCCTTCCGGTCCCGCCGCTCGCCGCCACCGGCACCGCTTCCGCGGCGCTGGGGTCCAGCCATTGGATTTACCTCTCTCTGTTACGTCCGCTGTGCGTAGGAACCGGGGCTTAGAACTTCAGCCCGGCTTCACGGGCGGCGTCAGCCAGAGCGGCAATCCGCCCGGCGTACTGGTTACCACCGCGGTCAAACACGACGGCCTCGACGCCTGCGGCCTTGGCGCGCTCGGCGACAAGGGCGCCGACCTGCTGGGCCTGGGCGCTCTTGTCACCCTCGCCACCACGGATCGAGGTGTCCAGGGTCGACGCCGACGCGAGCGTGTGGCCCGCGATGTCGTCGATGACCTGGGCCACGATGTGGCGGTTGGAACGCGTCACGACCAAGCGAGGACGCTCCGGCGAACCGGAGATGTGCTTGCGGACGCGGATGTGGCGGCGCTTGAGGGCGGCACGCTTGTATGCGTCGCCCTTGGCGATCTTCACACCGTATGCCATGGCTACTTACCAGCCTTTCCGACCTTGCGGCGGATGACCTCGCCCGCGTACTTGACGCCCTTGGCCTTGTACGGGTCGGGCTTCCGCAGCTTGCGGATGTTGGCGGCTACCTCGCCGACCTTCTGCTTGTCGATGCCCTCGACGCTGAGCTTCGTGGGCGACTCGACCTTGAAGGTGATGCCATCCGGAGCCTCAATGAGGATCGGGTGGCTGTAGCCCAGGGCGAACTCCAGGTTGGAGCCCTTCGCCTGGACGCGGTAACCGACACCGCTGATCTCGAGCGCCTTGGAGTAACCCGCGGTCACGCCGGTGATCATGTTCGCCACCAGCGTGCGGGACAGGCCGTGGAGGGCCTTGTTCTGACGCTCGTCGTTCGGGCGGGAGACGTTGAGCACGCCGTCCTCACCCTTGGAGACCTCGATCGGCGCGGCAACGGTGTGCGTGAGGGAACCCTTGGGGCCCTTCACGGCGACCGTACGGCCATCGATGGTGACGTCCACACCGGCGGGAACCTGGATGGGGAGCTTGCCGATTCGCGACATGAGCTTTCCTTCCTTTCCCGACTACCAGACGTAGGCGAGGACTTCCCCACCTACGCCCTTCTTGCCTGCCTGCTGGCCGGTCAGGAGACCGTGGGACGTGGAGATGATCGCCACGCCCAGGCCGCCGAGAACCTTCGGCAGGTTGGTGGACTTTGCGTATACACGCAGACCCGGCTTCGAAATCCGCTTGATGCCGGCGATCGAGCGCTCGCGGTTCGGGCCGAACTTCAGCTCGAGGACGAGGTTCTTGCCGACCTCGGCGTCCTCGACCTTCCAGCCGGTGATGAAGCCCTCCTGCTGGAGGATCTCCGCGATGTGCGACTTGATCTTGCTGTGCGGCATCGAGACATCGTCGTGATATGCCGAGTTCGCGTTACGCAGACGCGTGAGCATGTCTGCGATGGGATCAGTCATGGTCATGAGTTGGCCTTCGGCCTCTCTCGCCGGGGTTTCCTGTATGCGCCATCCCTCTCCCCACTCAGTGGCGGGACGGGTGCGGTGCGGGGACCTACGGCGTAGTAAGTCGGTCTTGGGCGGCAGGCGCCCAACCCTTCAAGCCTACGGCATGAAAGGACGGGCTCCTGCCGACCCAGATGCTTACCGAGAGTCTCCGGAACTTCCCTTCGCCCTAGGGCGGAGGAGAGTTACCAGGAGCTCTTGGTCACGCCCGGCAGCTCGCCACGGTGAGCCATCTCACGAAGGCACACGCGGCACAGGCCGAACTTGCGGTAGACGGAGTGGGGCCGGCCGCAGCGCTGGCAGCGGGTGTACCCGCGCACGCCGAACTTCGGCTTACGGGCGGCCTTAGCGATCAGAGCCTTCTTCGCCACGGTCAGTTCTCCTTGAACGGGAAGCCGAGGTGACGAAGGAGGGCACGACCCTCGTCGTCGTTGGTCGCCGTGGTGACCACGGTGATGTCCATGCCCCGGACCCGGTCGATCTTGTCCTGGTCGATCTCGTGGAACATGACCTGCTCCGTGAGACCGAAGGTGTAGTTGCCACGGCCGTCGAACTGCTTCGGCGACAGGCCACGGAAGTCACGGATACGCGGAAGCGCGAGCGACAGCGTACGGTCCAGGAACTCCCACATCCGGTCACCACGGAGGGTGACGTGGCAGCCGATCGGCTGGCCCTCGCGCAGCTTGAACTGCGCGATGGACTTGCGGGCCTTCGTGACGGCCGGCTTCTGGCCGGTGATCGTGGTGAGGTCCTTGACGGCACCGTCGATCAGCTTGGAGTCGCGGGCGGCGTCGCCCACACCCATGTTGACCACGATCTTGACCAGACCGGGAACCTGCATGACGTTCTCGTACGAGAACTCCTCACGCAGCTTGCCGGCGATTTCCTCGCGGTAGCGCGTCTTGAGACGCGGCGCAGTGGTGGCAGTCATCAGATGTCCTCACCGGTCCGCTTGGCAACGCGGATCTTGTTGCCCTCGTCGTCAAAGCGGTAGCCGACGCGGGTGACAACCTTGTTGCCGTCCTTCTCCACGACCAGCTGAACGTTGCTGATGTGGATCGGGGCCTCGGTGGTGACAATGCCACCCGTCTGCGAACCGCGAGCCGTCTGACCGGCCTTGGTGTGCTTCTTGACCCGGTTGACACCCTCGACGAGGACGCGGTCCTGAGCGGGGTAGGCCACGATGACCTTGCCCTGCTTGCCCTTGTCCTTACCGGTGATGACCTGAACCAGGTCGCCCTTCTTGATCTTCATGCTTACAGCACCTCCGGCGCGAGCGAGATGATCTTCATGAACTTCTTCTCGCGCAGCTCCCGGCCCACCGGGCCGAAGATGCGGGTGCCGCGGGGGTCGCCGTCGTTCTTCAGAATGACGGCGGCGTTCTCGTCGAAGCGGATGTACGAGCCATCCTGACGACGACGCTCCTTGACGGTGCGAACGATGACGGCCTTGACGACGTCACCCTTCTTCACGTTGCCACCGGGGATCGCGTCCTTGACGGTGGCGACGATGACGTCACCGATACCCGCGTAGCGGCGACCCGAGCCACCGAGAACACGAATGGTGAGAATTTCCTTCGCACCCGTGTTGTCGGCGACGCGCAGTCGCGACTCCTGCTGGATCACGTCTATCTCCTGATCGTCTGCCGGTTCCCGGCGGGTGCCTCTCCGTTACCGGGGAGGCACCCCACCGAGCCTGGCGGAACTGACCTGAGGGGAAAATCCCTCAGGAATTACTTGGCCTTCTCGAGGATCTCGACGATGCGCCAGCGCTTCGAGGCCGACAGCGGACGCGTCTCCATGATGATGACGCGGTCGCCGACGCCTGCAGCGTTCTGCTCGTCGTGGGCCTTGAGCTTGTTCGTACGGCGGATGACCTTGCCGTACAGCGCGTGCTTGACGCGGTCCTCGACAGCGACGACGACGGTCTTGTCCATCTTGTCGCTGACGACCAGACCCTCACGGGTCTTGCGGAAACCGCGGTCGGTGTTGGTCTCAGTCACAGTCTTCTCGCTCATCAGGCGCTCTCCACCGTCTCGATGCCCAGCTCGCGCTCACGCATCAGGGTGTAGATCCGGGCGATGTCCTTACGGACGGACTTGAGCCGGCCGTGGTTCTCGAGCTGGCCCGTCGCCGCCTGGAAGCGGAGGTTGAACAGCTCTTCCTTGGCTTCGCGGAGCTTGTTGAGGAGCTCCTCGTCGCCCAGCTCGCGCAGCTCGGACGCCTTGGTACCGGCCGACATCACGACTCACCTGCCTCGCGCCGAACGATCCGGCACTTCATCGGAAGCTTGTGAGCAGCGCGGGTGAGCGCCTCACGAGCAATCTTCTCGTTCGGGTAGGACAGCTCGAACATCACCCGACCCGGCTTGACGTTCGCGATCCACCACTCGGGAGAACCCTTACCGGAACCCATGCGGGTCTCGGCAGGCTTCTTCGTCAGGGGACGGTCCGGGTAGATGTTGATCCAGACCTTGCCGCCACGCTTGATGTGACGGGTCATCGCGATACGAGCGGACTCGATCTGACGGTTCGTCACGTATGCCGGGGTCAGCGCCTGGATGCCGTACTCGCCGAACGCAACCTGCGTGCCACCCTTGGACATACCGCTGCGCTTCGGGTGGTGCTGCTTGCGGTGCTTGACCCTACGGGGGATCAGCATTTCGGTCAGGCCTCCGTTCCGGTGCTCTCAGCAGCCGGAGCAGCGGCGGCGGGAGCGTCGGCCTTGGGGGCCTCGGCTGCCGGCGACTGCTGCGGCTTACGGCCGCGACCGCCACGCTCGCCACCACGGCCACCGCGGCCGGCCGGGCGGTCAGCGCCGCCACGAGCCGGACGGTTACCGGCGCGGGCCGCGGCGTTCTCGGCGCGAACCTCGGCGATGTTCTTGACGTCGCCCTTGTAGATCCAGACCTTCACACCGATGCGGCCGAAGGTCGTCTTGGCCTCGAAGAAGCCGTAGTCGACGTTCGCACGGAGGGTGTGCAGGGGCACACGGCCCTCGCGGTAGAACTCCGAGCGGGACATCTCGGCGCCGCCGAGGCGACCGCCGCACTGGATCTTGATGCCCTTGGCGCCGGCCTTCATCGAGCTCTGCATGCTCTTACGCATGGCACGACGGAAGGAGACGCGGGAGGAGAGCTGCTCGGCGACGGCCTGGGCCACCAGCTGAGCGTCCACCTCGGGGTTCTTGACCTCGAGGATGTTCAGCTGGACCTGCTTGCCGGTCAGCTTCTCCAGCTCGCCGCGGATGCGATCGGCCTCGGCGCCACGGCGACCGATGACGATGCCCGGACGGGCGGTGTGGATGTCAACGCGGACGCGGTCGCGGGTGCGCTCGATCTCGACCTTCGAGATGCCGGCCCGCTCCATGCCCTTCGTCATCATGCGACGAATGGCGACGTCTTCCTTGACGTAGTCCTTGTACAGCTTGTCGGCGTACCAGCGGGACTTGAAGTCCGTGGTGATGCCGAGCCGGAACCCGTGCGGGTTTACCTTCTGGCCCATTACCGGGTTCCTTCCTTGCTGCTGACGACCACGGTGATGTGGCTGGTCCGCTTACGGATCCGGTAGGCCCGGCCCTGAGCACGCGGACGGAACCGCTTCAGGGTCGGACCCTCGTCCACGTACGCCTCGCTGATGACCAGCGAAGAGGCGTCAGGGTGGTCGTAGTTGTGTGCAGCGTTGGCAATGGCGCTGTCCAGCACCTTGCCAACCGGCACGCTCGCGGCCTGCGGGGCGAAACGCAGGACCGCCTGAGCCTCCGTGGCATCCATGCCACGGATGAGGTCCACCACTCGGCGGGCCTTCATGGGCGTGACGCGGATGTACCGCGCCTGGGCCCTGGCTTCCATGGTTGTCCCTTCGGTGTGAGTCATAGTCGTTTCCACCCCGCGCTAGCGGCGCTTCGACTTCCGGTCGTCCTTGACGTGGCCGCGGAAGGTGCGAGTCGGCGAGAACTCGCCGAGCTTGTGGCCGACCATCGACTCGGTGACGAACACCGGGACGTGGATCTTGCCGTTGTGCACCGCGATGGTGTGACCCAGCATGGCCGGGACGATCATCGAGCGACGGGACCAGGTCTTGATGACGTTCTTGGTCCCCGCGTCGTTCTGTACGTCCACCTTCTTGATGAGGTGGCCGTCGACGAAGGGCCCCTTCTTGAGACTGCGCGGCATCTAAACCCGCTCCTAGCGCTTCTTGTTCGTCTTGCGGCGGCGGACGATGTACTTGTTGCTCGCCTTCTTGGGAGAACGAGTACGACCCTCCTTCTGACCCCACGGCGAGACCGGGTGACGTCCACCGGAGGTCTTGCCTTCACCACCACCGTGCGGGTGGTCAACCGGGTTCATCGCGACACCGCGGACGGTCGGGCGAACGCCCTTCCAGCGCATACGGCCGGCCTTGCCCCAGTTGATGTTCGACTGCTCGGCGTTGCCGACCTCACCGATCGTCGCGCGGCAGCGCGCGTCGACCAGGCGGATCTCACCCGACGGCATACGAAGGTGGGCCATGGTGCCCTCCTTCGCCAGCAGCTGCACGGAGGCACCCGCGGAACGGGCGAACTTCGCGCCGCCGCCGGGCCGCAGCTCGATGGCGTGGATGGTCGTACCGACCGGGATGTTGCGCAGCGCCAGGTTGTTGCCGGGCTTGATGTCGGCGGTCGGACCGTTCTCGACACGGTCACCCTGCGACAGGCCACGGGGAGCGACGATGTAACGCTTCTCGCCGTCCGCGTAGTGCAGCAGCGCGATGCGCGCGGTGCGGTTCGGGTCGTACTCGATGTGCGCGACCTTGGCCGGCACGCCGTCCTTGTCGTGACGACGGAAGTCGATCACTCGGTAGGCGCGCTTGTGGCCACCACCCTGGTGGCGAACGGTCACACGACCGGCGTTGTTACGGCCGCCCTTGCTGTGCAGAGGGCGGACCAGCGACTTCTCCGGCGTGGACCGCGTGATCTCGACAAAGTCGGCGACGCTGGAGCCACGACGGCCCGGGGTCGTCGGCTTGTACTTGCGGATACCCATTTCTCAGTCCTCGTCCGATTCCGGACGACTCGACCTCACTAGGAGGTCGGGCCGCCGAAGATGTCGATACGGTCGCCCTCGGCGAGGGTCACGATGGCGCGCTTCGTGTCGGAGCGCTTGCCGAAGCCGGTCTTGGTGCGCTTGCGCTTGCCCTGCCGGTTGATCGTGTTGACCCCGGTGACCTTGACCGAGAAGACCGCTTCCACGGCCTGCTTGATCTGGGTCTTGTTGGAGCCGGGCGCGACGATGAACGTGTACTTGTTCTCGTCGAGCAGCGCGTAGCTCTTCTCGGAGACCACGGGCTTGACGAGAACGTCACGCGGGTCCGAGTACGTCTTGCTGGTAACGGTCGCCTCGCTCATCAGGCGTCGCTCCCTTCGGTCTCAGCGGTCTGGGGGCCAGACACGAAGGACTCGAAAGCGGCCTGGGTGAAGACCACGTCGTCAGAGACGATCACGTCGTACGTGTTGAGCTGGCCCGGCTCCAGGATGTGCACCTGGGGCAGGTTGCGCGCGGACAGCCACGCGGCCTCGTCGGCGCGGTCGACGACCAGGAGCAGGTTCTGGCGCTCCGAGATCTTGCCGAGCAGCGTCTTGGCGGCCTTCGTGGAGGCGGCACCCTCGACCACGCCGGTGACGACGTGGATACGGGAGTGACGGGCCCGGTCCGAGAGGGCACCGCGCAGGGCGGCGGCCTTCATCTTCTTCGGGGTCCGCTGCGAGTAGTCACGCGGCTGCGGGCCGTGAACGACGCCACCACCGGCGAACTGCGGGGCGCGGGTCGAACCCTGACGGGCGCGGCCGGTGCCCTTCTGGCGGTAAGGCTTCTTGCCACCACCGCGGACTTCGCCGCGGCGCTTGGTCTTGTGCGTGCCCTGACGGGCAGCCGCCAGCTGAGCGACAACGACCTGGTGGATCAGCGGAACGCTGGTCTTGGCGTCGAAGATCTCCGCGGGGAGGTCGACGGTACCGGCCTTGTCGCCTGCCGGCGAAAGGATGTCAATGGTGCTCATTACCTCAAGCCCCCTTGGCCGCGGTACGGACCAGGACGAGGCCGCCGTTCGGACCGGGGACCGCGCCCTTGATGAGGAGCAGACCCTTCTCCGCGTCAACCGCGTGGATGGTCAGGTTCTGGGTGGTGACGCGCTCGTTACCCATGCGGCCCGCCATGCGCATGCCCTTGAAGACACGCCCAGGGGTGGCGCAGCCACCGATGGAACCGGGGGAACGGTGCTTGCGCTGGGTGCCGTGCCCGGCGCCGAGGCCCTTGAAGTTGTGACGCTTCATGACACCGGCGAAGCCCTTGCCCTTGCTCTTGCCCGTGACGTCAACCTTGACGCCGGACTCGAACACCTCGGCAGTGACCTCCTGGCCCAGCGTGTACTCGCTGGCGTCAGGGGTGCGGAGCTCCACCAGGTGGCGGCGCGGGGTGACGTCGGCCTTGGCGAAGTGACCCTTGAGGGGCTTGTTCACCTTGCGCGGGTCGATCTCGCCGAAGGCGATCTGGACCGCTTCGTAGCCGTCGCTGTCGTTCGTACGGACCTGCGTCACGACGCACGGACCGGCCTTGACGACGGTCACCGGGACAACCCGGTTGTTCTCGTCCCAGACCTGGGTCATGCCGAGCTTCTCGCCCAGGACGCCCTTGATGTTCTTGCTCATCTCGGCCCGTCCCCTCAGAGCTTGATCTCGATGTCGACGCCCGCCGGCAGGTCGAGGCGCATCAGCGAGTCAACCGTCTTCGGCGTGGGGTCGAGAATGTCGATGAGGCGCTTGTGCGTGCGCATCTCGAAGTGCTCGCGAGAGTCCTTGTACTTGTGCGGCGACTTGATGACGCAGTACACGTTCTTCTCAGTGGGCAGCGGCACCGGGCCCGCGACCGACGCACCAGTGCGGGTCACCGTCTCGACGATCTTCTTCGCCGAGGAGTCGATGACCTCGTGGTCGTAGGCCTTGAGCCGGATGCGGATCTTCTGTCCCGCCATGGCTACTAGTAGTCCTGTCTCTCGTAACGCTCTGGAACCCGGGGGTTCTCTGGACTCCTCCTCCGACCCACGCGGTCGGGCGTGTCGCATCCCCTCTACGAAAATCTCCCGAAGGAGATCCCAACCAAGGGGGTGCGGACCCTGAGACCGCGGAACCGGGGGCGGAACACCCACCGGGTGCCTGGCCGGCGCCCTGCATTGCTTCCCGGAAGATTCCCGTACGTCCGGCCCTAGGGGCCGACGAGTACTGTGGGACTCGCTTCCGGTCCTCCCGGCGGGAGGCGCGCAGCATTGACACTCAACCGAGCAACCTGGTCAGTGTGCCATACGGGGCGCGGGCCTGGCCAATCGAGTCGGAAATCCTACCCCGTGCCGACGCGGACTCAAACGCGGGCGCGCATCCGGCGGCGTCGGGCCCCCGCGAAGCTCCGTCCGGCGGCTCTACGGGGGCTACCGGGGCCGGTCAGCCCCGGTCCCGGAAGCAGGGCGAGGTGACGCCGACGCTCAGCTGACCGCCCAGCCCCATGGCGACCTGCATGAGGAAGGCGTCGGGCCTGCTCCTCAGACTGGCTGCGACCACACGGCCTTCGTGATCCGGCGCGGCGTCAACGCGGTGGCCGGCCTCCCTCCAGTTCCCGAAGACCAGGAGCGCCACACCCTTCGCCGCCTCTCGCGGAATGCCCTTCAGCCAGTAGTTCCGCGTCAGGGTGACACGCTTCCCGGATCTGCGAACGCGGTGTTCCCGGCAGTACTTCACGCCCCCGCCGAACGGCTCAAGGACCGGCTCGGGAACCACTCCGTGAAGGGCCTCCCCGATCAGGGCCGCGGCGATGCGCTCCGCCTGGCTCATGTCCACCCCTGCGCCTCCGTTTCGAGCAGTGGAACCGTTCGATTCACTGTGCCCGGCGGGACCGGTCCTGGTGTGCGGTTCACCCCGACCACGCAACCCGCCCGCCCCGATCTCCGTCTATCCCCCCGCAGGAGCGGCCCGACCGGCCGCCGGCCTGCGCAGAGAACCAGGCAGTACGCAGGACAGGGCGGCCGTTCGCCCGCTGCGGGGGAAGCGGGACGGACGGGGTGCGTGGCGTGGTGGATCGATCTGTGCTGTCCCGGATACGGATGCCCCGGCGCACCCTCCTCCTCGCGGCCACCGCGACCACCGCCACCGCCGGATGCGCCGTACCGGCCCCCCGCCGCCGGAACCCGGCCCCCGACCCCGCCCCGGGTCTGGCCATAGCGAGCAGTCGGCGGGCGCTGCTGATGCAGGTCCTGGCCCACCCCGACGACGACCTGTACCTCATGAACCCGGATACCCGCGAGGCCCTCGACGCCGGGACCTCCGTGGTCTGCGTCTACCTCACCGCGGGCGACGCCGACGGCCTCAACAAGGTCCCGGGAGCCCCGAAGCCGAAGCCCGACCATGCCGCGTACGTCTCGGCCCGTCAGCAGGGCCTGCGCCAGGCGTACGCCGAGCTGCTCGGGCTCGACCGGTTCACGCCCTGGCAGAAGACCGTGCTCGCCCTGCACGGCGGCCACCGGGCCGAGTTGAACGTGCTGGCCGACGGAGTGCGCCGGGTCGAGCTGGTCTTCCTCAATACCTCGATGCACACCGCGCGCCACCGGCTCGGGCTGCCCAGTCTCTGGCAGGACCGCCGGCTCGTGCTGCGTACCGTCGTCGCCGACGGCTCACCGCTGGACCGGGCCGGTTCGTATACGTACGAGTCGATGATCGACGTCCTCGTCGGACTGCTGGACCGCTACCGGCCGACCGTCGTGCACACCCTCGACCCGGACCCCGACCTGCGGTTCAGCAGCGAGTACGAACGCCTCCGGGACAGCGAGCAGCCCGGGTACTCCGACCACGCCGACCACACCCCGGCCGGGTGCTTCGCCTGGGCGGCCCTCATCCGCTGGGTGGCGGCCGCGACAGGGCGCGGTGAGCCCGTGCCCGGGTTCGTCGTCGCCGCGTTCCGGGGGTACTACAACCAGCACTGGCCCAAGAACCTGCCGCCCTCGGTGCTGGAGCGAAAGGCCGCCCACCTCGTCCCGTACGGCGGAGCGCCCGACTGGGAGTGCGGCAACCCGTCCGGCTGCGGCGACTACAACATCGGCGGCGACCGGCCGCTGACCAGCCGGAAGGGCTGGGTCCGCTCCACCCAGCACCGCTACCCGGGCCCCCGGGCCGTCGTCGCCTCCGCCCCGGACGGGCGGCTCACCGCCTACGGGGTGCTGGGGCTGCGGGCCGTGCGGTGGAGCGAGAGCGCGCCCGGCAGCGGGATCCTGGGCGCGCCGGACGACCTCGGCGGCGGACCGCTCGCCCCGGTGCTGGGCTCCGCGACGACGGCGGACGGGCGGCAGTTGCTGTTCGGGCTGCGGTTCGCGGCGCTCGGCGGGCAGGGCACGGCCAACGAGCGCGAGATCGTGCTCCTGGAGCAGCGCTCCCCCGGCGGCCCCTTCCGGGCCTGGCGCGGGCTCGGCAACCCCGCCGCGGGCCGCGACCACGGCCGCCGCATCGGGATACCCGTCGCCGTCGCCGCGCCGGACGGCCGCGTCCACCTCTTCGTGCGCAACGCGGAGAAGGGGCTCAGCACCCGGGTGCGCGACGCGGCCACCGGCCGCTGGAGCGCCTGGCGCGACATGGGCGGCGGCGAGGTCCAGGACGGGGTGACCGCGGTCGTGGACACGGCGGGGCGCGTCCATGTGTACGCGGCCGGGCACCATGCCGTGCACCACTGGACCCAGGACGCCCCGGGGGCCGACGTCACCGCCCGTACCCAGCTCACCGGCTCCCCCGTCCCCGCGCACGCGCCCGGCGCACTCCCCGCGCCCGACGGCTCCGTGGAGCTGTACTACCGGCCGGCCGCGCGGGAGGGGCTCGCCGTCGTCCGGGCCGACCCCGCCCCCGTACCCCGCTTCGACGGGTACGGTCCGGTGACCGCCGCCGCCGCACCGAGCGGCCCGGTCCTGCTCGGCCGGTCCGCGGAGGGCCGGATCCAGGTGCGTACCGCCGAGGGCACCGCCGTACGGTCGCGGGGCCCGGTCGCCCTGGACGGCGCCGCCCTCCACCTGGGGGCCGGCGGGCGGCCCGCCGTCGTGGGGTTCGGGCCGGACGGCGCGCCCTGGCTGTGGCGGCCGTAGAAGCGATCGCGTTCCCGCCAACTCCCGCCCCATAACGCCGTGTTATGGCCAAACGTTAGTACCCCGGCCTCGTCGCGCTCCGGCACCCTGTTGCCCACCATCCCCCACGGACACGCCCACCCAGCGTGTCGCGCGAAACGAGGCATCATGCGCATATCCCGGCTCATGCCCGCTGTCGCCGCAGCAGCGGCCTGCGTCCTCTCGCTCTTCGCACCGTCCGCGACGGCCGCACCCGCGCCGCCGCTCCAGGACGCCCCGCCCCCGACCACCCAGATCATCGGCGGCGGCTACGCGCAGAACGCCCCATGGGCCGCGCGTCTCTTCTCGAACGGCAGAGAGACCTGTTCGGCGACGATCATCGCGCCGACCTGGATCCTCACCGCCAAGCACTGCGTCACCGGCGGCGGCCTGTCGTTCCGCATCGGCAGTCTCGACCAGCACAGCGGCGGTGTGGTCGCCAACGGCGCCCAGACCTACACCCACAGCTCGGACCTGGCCCTCGTCCGGCTGGACCGTTCGGTGCAGACCACCTACTCCCGCCTCGGCCAGCCCGGCTCGGTCAGCGTCGGGCAGGGCGTGCAGGTCTGGGGCTGGGGCGCCACCTCCCAGTGCGGCTCCGAGGCCAACTGCCAGTCCCGCTACCTGAAGGTGGCCGACGTGACGGTCACCGGCGGCTGCGGTGACGCGTACGGCGGCTCGGCGATCTGTGCCCGCCGGGGCAACGGCATCACCGCCGGCGGCGACTCCGGCGGCCCGATGACGGCCAACGGCATCCAGGTCGGCGTCGCCTCCACCAGCGACCGCCAGACCACGACCGCGTACACCAACGTCACCGCGTACCGGTCCTGGATCCAGTCGATCGCGGGCGTCTGACCGGACGCCCCACCCAGCCGTAGGGCCCCCGTACCTCTCCGCCCTGAGGTACCGGGGCCCTACAACCATGTCCGGCGCACCGACCCGTACGTACGCGAAGGGCCCCGCACCTCCGAGGAGGTGCGGGGCCCTTCTGTGCGACTCAGTGAGCCACCAGGTCCAAGGACCAAGCAGAAACTACTTGATGATCTTGGTGACCTGGCCGGCGCCCACGGTCCGGCCACCCTCACGGATGGCGAACTTCAGGCCCTCTTCCATGGCGACCGGCTGGATCAGCGCGACGTCCATGAGGGTGTTGTCACCCGGCATGACCATCTCGGTGCCCTCGGGAAGGGTCACAACGCCCGTCACGTCCGTGGTACGGAAGTAGAACTGCGGGCGGTAGTTGTTGAAGAACGGGGTGTGACGGCCACCCTCGTCCTTCGACAGGATGTAGGACTGCGCCTGGAACTCGGTGTGCGGCGTGACCGAGCCGGGCTTGATGATGACCTGGCCGCGCTCGACGTCCTCGCGCTTGATGCCACGGAGGAGCAGACCGACGTTCTCACCGGCCTGGCCCTCGTCGAGCAGCTTGCGGAACATCTCGATGCCGGTGACCGTGGTGGTGGTCTTCTCGGTCTTGATACCGACGATGTCGACGGTCTCGTTGACCTTCAGGACACCACGCTCGATGCGGCCGGTGACGACCGTACCGCGACCGGTGATCGTGAAGACGTCCTCGATCGGCATGAGGAACGGCTTCTCGACGTCACGCTCGGGCTGCGGGATGGACTCGTCGACAGCCTTCATCAGGTTGAGGACGGACTCACCCCACTCCTTGTCGCCCTCGAGCGCCTTGAGCGCCGAGACCTTGACGACCGGAACGTCGTCGCCCGGGAACTCGTACTCGGAGAGGAGCTCACGGACCTCGAGCTCGACGAGCTCCAGGATCTCCTCGTCGTCCACCATGTCGGCCTTGTTCAGGGCGACGACGATGTAGGGGACGCCGACCTGGCGGGCCAGGAGCACGTGCTCCTTGGTCTGCGGCATCGGGCCGTCGGTGGCGGCGACCACGAGGATGGCGCCGTCCATCTGCGCGGCACCCGTGATCATGTTCTTGATGTAGTCCGCGTGACCGGGGCAGTCGACGTGCGCGTAGTGACGCGACTCCGTCTGGTACTCGACGTGCGCGATGGAGATGGTGATACCGCGCTGGCGCTCTTCGGGAGCCTTGTCGATCTGGTCGAAGGCCGAGGCCTCGTTCAGGTCCGGGTACGCGTCGTGCAGCACCTTGGTAATGGCGGCCGTGAGGGTCGTCTTACCGTGGTCGATGTGACCGATGGTGCCGATGTTGACGTGCGGCTTAGTCCGCTCGAACTTTGCCTTCGCCACTGGGGTCCTCCTGAGTGGTTCTGTACGCCTTGCTTCATCGGCGCCAGGTGATCTTTGCTGGGGTGCCGGCGCCGGGGGCATTCCGCACAGTGCTGACGCGCTGTGCGAAATGCCCGCCCGGCTCCGGTGACAAGCCTAAAGCGTGAGCTCGGGAGAGTTACTCGCCCTTGGCCTTCGCGATGATCTCCTCGGCGACGTTCCGCGGAACCTCGGCGTAGGAGTCGAACTGCATCGAGTAGCTTGCGCGACCCGAGGTCTTGCTGCGGAGGTCTCCGACGTAGCCGAACATCTCCGAGAGGGGCACGAGGCCCTTCACGACGCGAGCGCCGCTGCGCTCCTCCATGGCCTGGATCTGGCCACGGCGGGAGTTGAGGTCGCCGATGACATCGCCCATGTAGTCCTCGGGCGTGGTGACCTCGACGGCCATCATCGGCTCGAGGAGCACGGGAGAGGCCTTGCGGGCACCCTCCTTGAACGCCTGCGAACCGGCGATCTTGAAGGCGAGCTCCGAGGAGTCGACCTCGTGGTAACCACCGTCGAGAAGGGTGACGCGGACGCCGACCATCTCGTAACCGGCCAGGATGCCGAACTGCATGGCTTCCTGAGCACCCGCGTCCACCGAGGGAATGTACTCACGGGGGATGCGGCCACCGGTGACCTTGTTGACGAACTCGTAGGAGGCGTCGCCACCCTCGATGGGCTCGAGGGCGATCTGCACCTTCGCGAACTGGCCGGTACCACCAGTCTGCTTCTTGTGCGTGAAGTCGATGCGCTCGACGGCCTTGCGGATCGTCTCGCGGTACGCGACCTGGGGCTTGCCGACGTTCGCCTCGACGCGGAACTCGCGCTTCATGCGGTCGACGAGCACCTCGAGGTGAAGCTCGCCCATACCACCGATGATGGTCTGGCCGGTCTCCTCGTCGGAGTGCACCTGGAAGGAGGGGTCCTCCTCCGAGAGGCGCTGGATGGCGACACCCAGCTTCTCCTGGTCGCCCTTGGACTTCGGCTCGATCGCGACCTGAATGACCGGCGCCGGGAAGTCCATGGACTCCAGGATGACCGGGTTCTTGTCGTCGCAGAGCGTCTCACCGGTGGTGGTCTGCTTGAGACCCATGACGGCGATGATGTCGCCGGCGCCCACCGATGCGATCTCCTCACGCTTGTTCGCGTGCATGCGGTAGATCTTGCCGATGCGCTCCTTCTTGCCCTTGACGGAGTTCAGCACCGCGGTGCCGGCCTCCAGGCGACCGGAGTAGATCCGGACGAAGGTGAGCTTGCCGAGGTGCGGGTCGCTCGCGATCTTGAACGCCAGGCCGGAGAACGGCTCGTCGTCCGAGGGCTTGCGCGCGATGACCTTCTCCGGGTCCTTCACGTCGTGGCCCTCGATGGCCTCGACGTCCAGGGGGGAAGGCAGGTAGCGCACGACCGCGTCGAGCAGGGGCTGGACGCCCTTGTTCTTGAACGCGGTGCCACAGAACACCGGGGTGACGGTGACGGAGTCGGCACTGCCCTTCGACGCCAGGGTGATGCGGCGGATCGCCTCGTGCAGCTGCTCCTGGGTGGGCTCGGTGCCCTCCAGGTACAGCTCCATCATGGCGTCGTCGTTCTCGGCCACGGCCTCGAGGAGCTTGCCGCGCCATTCGTCGGCGGCCTCCTTGAGGTTGTCCGGGATCTCGACGGTGTTGTACATCTCGCCCTTGGCGGCCTCTTCGGGGTACACGAAGGCCTGCATCGACACGAGGTCGACGACACCCGTGAAGTCGGCCTCCGCCCCGATGGGGAGCTGCATGACGATCGGGGTGGCGCCGAGGCGCTCCACGATCATGTCGACACAGCGGAAGAAGTCGGCGCCGGTGCGGTCCAGCTTGTTGACGAAGCAGATACGCGGCACGCCGTAGCGGTCCGCCTGACGCCAGACGGTCTCGGACTGCGGCTCGACGCCGGCCACACCGTCGAACACGGTGACGGCGCCGTCGAGGACGCGGAGCGAACGCTCCACCTCGACGGTGAAGTCGACGTGACCGGGGGTGTCGATGATGTTGATGGTGTGGTCAACATCATTGAGCGGCCAGTGGCAGGTCGTCGCGGCGGACGTGATCGTGATGCCGCGCTCCTGCTCCTGCTCCATCCAGTCCATCGTGGCAGCGCCGTCGTGGACTTCACCGATCTTGTAGCTCACACCGGTGTAGAAGAGGATCCGCTCAGTGGTGGTCGTCTTCCCCGCGTCGATGTGGGCCATGATCCCAATGTTGCGGACCTTGGCCAGGTCAAGCGAAGTGGTGGCCATAAGGCTCAATCTTCTCTCGGTCTCGATGGGGGTAGCGACTACCAGCGGTAGTGCGCGAAGGCCTTGTTGGACTCGGCCATCTTGTGGGTGTCCTCACGCTTCTTGACCGAAGCGCCGAGGCCGTTGGAGGCGTCGAGCAGTTCGTTCATGAGGCGCTCGGTCATGGTCTTCTCGCGGCGGGCGCGGGAGTAACCGACGAGCCAGCGCAGAGCGAGGGTGGAGGCGCGACCGGGCTTGACCTCGATCGGCACCTGGTAGGTGGCGCCACCGACACGGCGGGACTTGACCTCGAGCGAGGGCTTGACGTTCTCAAGCGCGCGCTTCAGCGTGATGACCGGGTCGTTGCCGGTCTTCTCGCGGAGGCCTTCCATGGCGCCGTACACGATCCGCTCGGCGGTGGAACGCTTGCCGTCGAGGAGGATCTTGTTGATCAGCGAGGTGACAAGAGGAGAGCTGTAGACCGGGTCGATGATGACCGGGCGCTTCGGGGCGGGGCCCTTACGAGGCATTCTTACTTCTCCTTCTTGGCGCCGTAGCGGCTGCGGGCCTGCTTGCGGTTCTTGACACCCTGGGTGTCAAGGGAGCCGCGGATGATCTTGTAACGAACACCCGGCAGGTCCTTCACACGGCCACCACGCACGAGCACGATGGAGTGCTCCTGCAGGTTGTGTCCCTCACCCGGGATGTAGGCCGTGACCTCGATGCCGGAGGTCAGACGCACACGCGCGACCTTACGGAGCGCCGAGTTCGGCTTCTTCGGGGTGGTCGTGAACACTCGCGTGCAGACACCACGACGCTGGGGCGAACCCTCGAGCGCGGGCGTCTTGTTCTTCTCGACCTTGTCCTGCCGGCCCTTCCGGACCAGCTGCTGGATCGTAGGCACTACTTCTCCGGTTTCTGTGTGCCGTTCGTGAAACTAACCTGGAACATCGCCGACCCACGCGGTCGGGTGTGTCGAATACTGCGGACTTCCGCCCTGTGGACGGGAGGGGCGCAGATTGCGGTGGCTACTGACGGACCCGCGATGCGGCTGAGGACACGCACACGAGCCCAGGCACACCCCAGGCACAAGGCTTGAGCGTACCTACCTCACGGAGCTGGGTCAAAACAAATGCTGTCCACGCGGACACGCCGGACCCGCGGACCATCCGGAGCGGGCCCCGGGCCCCGTCCGGCGGACCGGCTGCGTCCTTGCCGGATCCCGGCAATCCAGCGGCGCGGAAACAGCGTACTTGCGCCCTGCCGCCGTACCCCACCATGCCGGACAATGCGGTCAGCCCACCAGCCCGACCGGTCCCCGGACCGACCTGGCCCAAGGAGGTCCCACATGACAGCCGACCGCCGTGACCCCGTATTCCAGGCACCGAGCGCGCTCGACACCGACGTCAGCCTGGCCGTCATCGAATACGGTGACGCCGCTTCCGCCTATGCCCCGGCCATGACCACTCCCGGACTGCCGCAGTCCGTCGTGGACGACTACGCGATCGTCGTCGACGTCCTGGCCCTCGCCCGCAGGGTCCCGCTGCCCGACGTGCCGCCTCTGCTGGCCGTGGGCACCCGCGCGCTGCTGCGGGTCCACCACGCACTGCTCGGCGGGTAGAGGCCGCTCAGAGGCTCTGTGCGAGCCAACGCCGGAGGGCGGCCACCCCGTTACGTACGGGGTGACCGCCCTCCGGTCGTTCAAGCGAAAGCCACTCGCTTACTGGTTGTACGGACCGTAGTCGTAGTCCTCCAGCGGAACGGCCTGGCCGGAGCCGGTGCCGAACGGCGAGTAGTCGATGTCGTCGTAGCCGACGGCCGAGTACATCGCGGCCTTGGCCTCCTCGGTCGGCTCGACCCGGATGTTGCGGTAGCGGGACAGGCCCGTACCGGCCGGGATGAGCTTACCGATGATGACGTTCTCCTTGAGGCCGATCAGGGAGTCCGACTTGGCGTTGATCGCCGCGTCGGTCAGGACCCTGGTCGTCTCCTGGAAGGACGCCGCCGACAGCCACGACTCGGTGGCGAGCGAGGCCTTGGTGATACCCATCAGCTGCGGACGGCCGGAGGCGGGGTGACCGCCCTCGGTGACCACACGACGGTTCTCGGTCTCGAACTTCGACCGCTCGACCAGCTCGCCCGGAAGCAGCTCCGCGTCGCCGGACTCGATGATCGTCACGCGGCGGAGCATCTGCCGGATGATGATCTCGATGTGCTTGTCGTGGATCGACACGCCCTGCGAGTTGTAGACCTTCTGGACTTCGCCGACCAGGTGGACCTGGACCGCACGCTGGCCGAGGATGCGCAGCACGTCGTGCGGGTTGGTCGCACCGACGGTGAGCTTCTGGCCCACCTCGACCGGGTCGCCCTCGCCCACGAGCAGACGGGCACGCTTCGAGATCGGGAACGCCGTCTCGTCGCTGCCGTCGTCCGGGGTGACGACGAGCTTCTTGGTCTTCTCGGTCTCCTCGATCCGCACGCGGCCCTTGGCCTCGGAGATCGGGGCGACACCCTTCGGCGTACGGGCTTCGAAGAGCTCGACGACTCGGGGCAGACCCTGGGTGATGTCGTCACCGGCCACACCACCGGTGTGGAAGGTACGCATCGTCAGCTGGGTGCCGGGCTCACCGATGGACTGGGCGGCGATGATGCCGACCGCCTCACCGATGTCGACCAGCTTGCCGGTGGCGAGCGAGCGTCCGTAGCAGAAGGCACAGGTGCCGACCGCGGACTCACAGGTCAGGACCGAGCGGGTCTTGACCTCCTCGACGCCGGCGCCCACCAGGGCGTCGATCAGGACGTCACCGAGGTCGACGTTGGCAGGCGCGATGACCTTGCCGTCCACCACGACGTCCTCGGCGAGCATGCGGGCGTAGACCGAGGTCTCGACGTCCTCCGTCTTGCGGAGCACGCCGTCGGCGCCCTTGACGGCGATCTTCAGCTTGAGGCCGCGGTCGGTGCCGCAGTCCTCCTCGCGAATGATCACGTCCTGCGAGACGTCCACCAGACGACGGGTCAGGTAACCCGAGTCGGCGGTACGCAGGGCGGTGTCCGCCAGACCCTTACGGGCACCGTGCGTGGAGATGAAGTACTCCAGAACGGTGAGGCCCTCGCGGAAGGACGCCTTGATGGGACGAGGAATCGTCTCGTTCTTGGCGTTCGACACCAGACCACGCATACCCGCGATCTGACGCATCTGCATCATGTTTCCTCGGGCACCCGAGTCGACCATCATGAAGATGGGGTTCGTCTTCGGGAAGTTCGCGTTCATCGCCTCGGCAACCTCGTTGGTCGCCTTGGTCCAGATCGCGATGAGCTCCTGCGTGCGCTCGTCCTTGGTGATCAGACCGCGCTCGTACTGCTTCTGGACCTTCTCGTCCTGGTCCTCGTAGCCCTTGACGATGGCCTTCTTGGCCTCGGGCACGACGACGTCGGAGATGGCCACGGTGACGCCCGAACGGGTCGCCCAGTGGAAGCCCGCCGCCTTCAGGTTGTCGAGCGTCGCCGCCACGATGACCTTGGGGTAGCGCTCGGCCAGGTCGTTGACGATCTCGGAGAGCTGCTTCTTGCCCACCGAGTAGTCGACGAACGGGTAGTCCTCGGGCAGCAGCTCGTTGAAGAGCGCGCGGCCCAGGCTGGTCCGCAGCCGGAAGGTGTCGCCGGGCTGGTACTCCGGCTCGCCCTCCTCGGCGACCGGCGGCACCCAGCCACGCGGCGGCATGGTGCCGACCGGGAAGCGGATGTCGACCTTCGCCTGGAGCGACAGCTCGCGGGCGTCGAAGGCCATGGTGGCCTCGGCCGTGGAGCCGAACGCGCGGTCCGTGCCCTTGACGTTGCGACCCTCTTCGTCCGTGGTGAGGAAGAAGAGACCCAGCACCATGTCCTGGGTCGGCATGGTGACGGGACGACCGTCGGCCGGCTTCAGGATGTTGTTCGAGGACAGCATCAGGATGCGGGCCTCGGCCTGCGCCTCCGCGGAGAGCGGCAGGTGCACGGCCATCTGGTCACCGTCGAAGTCCGCGTTGAACGCGGTGCAGACGAGCGGGTGGATCTGGATGGCCTTGCCCTCGACCAGCTGCGGCTCGAAGGCCTGGATGCCCAGGCGGTGCAGGGTGGGTGCACGGTTCAGCAGCACCGGGTGCTCGGCGATGACCTCTTCGAGGACGTCGTACACGACGGTGCGGCCACGCTCGACCATGCGCTTGGCCGACTTGATGTTCTGCGCGTGGTTCAGGTCCACCAGGCGCTTCATCACGAACGGCTTGAAGAGCTCCAGCGCCATCGCCTTCGGCAGACCGCACTGGTGCAGCTTGAGCTGCGGACCGACGACGATCACGGAACGCGCGGAGTAGTCCACACGCTTGCCGAGGAGGTTCTGACGGAAACGACCCTGCTTGCCCTTGAGCATGTCGCTCAGGGACTTCAGGGGACGGTTACCGGGACCGGTGACCGGGCGACCGCGGCGACCGTTGTCGAACAGCGCGTCGACGGCCTCCTGCAGCATCCGCTTCTCGTTGTTCACGATGATCTCGGGGGCGCCGAGGTCAAGGAGACGCTTGAGGCGGTTGTTGCGGTTGATCACACGGCGGTACAGGTCGTTCAGGTCGGAGGTCGCGAAGCGGCCACCGTCCAGCTGCACCATCGGACGCAGGTCCGGCGGGATGACCGGCACGCAGTCGAGCACCATGCCCTTGGGCTTGTTGCTGGTCTGCAGGAACGCGGAGACGACCTTGAGGCGCTTGAGCGCACGGGTCTTCTTCTGGCCCTTGCCGGTACGGATGATCTCGCGGAGGCGCTCGGCCTCCTCGTCGAGGTCGAAGGACTCCAGGCGCTTCTGCAGGGCGGCAGCGCCCATGCAGCCGTCGAAGTACGTGCCGAAGCGGTCACGCAGCTCGCGGTAGAGCAGCTCGTCGCCCTCCAGGTCCTGGACCTTGAGGTTCTTGAAGCGGCTCCACACCTCGTCGAGGCGGTCGATCTCGCGCTGCGCACGGTCGCGCAGCTGCTTCATCTCACGCTCGGCGCCTTCGCGCACCTTGCGGCGCACGTCGGCCTTGGCGCCCTCGGCCTCGAGCTCGGCCAGGTCGGTCTCGAGCTTCTTGGCGCGGGCCTCCAGGTCGGAGTCGCGGCGGTTCTCGGTCTGCTGGCGCTCGACGGAGACGTGAGCCTCCAGGGACGGCAGGTCGCGGGTACGACGCTCCTCGTCCACGAACGTGATCATGTACGCGGCGAAGTAGATGACCTTCTCGAGGTCCTTCGGCGCGAGGTCCAGCAGGTATCCGAGGCGCGAGGGAACGCCCTTGAAGTACCAGATGTGGGTGACGGGAGCGGCAAGCTCGATGTGGCCCATCCGCTCACGACGCACCTTGGCGCGAGTGACCTCGACGCCGCAGCGCTCACAGATGATGCCCTTGAATCGGACACGCTTGTACTTGCCGCAGTAGCACTCCCAGTCCCGGGTCGGACCGAAGATCTTCTCGCAGAAGAGTCCGTCCTTTTCGGGCTTGAGCGTGCGGTAGTTGATGGTCTCCGGCTTCTTCACTTCGCCGTGCGACCAGGTCCGGATGTCGTCCGCGGTGGCAAGGCCGATCCGCAGCTCGTCGAAGAAGTTGACGTCGAGCACTTGTCGTCAATCCCTCTTTCGGGGTCTCGTCTCAATCAATGGTCTGAACGGGTCCGGGGAGGGCCGGCCGCCTCGGGATGAGGCGGCCGGCCGGCCCGTCAGACCTCTTCGACGCTGCTCGGCTCGCGCCGGGACAGGTCGATACCGAGTTCCTCCGCCGCGCGGAAGACGTCCTCGTCCGTGTCGCGCATCTCGATGGACATGCCGTCCGAGGACAGCACCTCCACGTTGAGGCAGAGCGACTGCATTTCCTTGATGAGCACCTTGAAGGACTCGGGAATGCCGGGCTCGGGGATGTTCTCGCCCTTGACGATGGCCTCGTAGACCTTCACGCGGCCGGTCACGTCGTCGGACTTGATCGTCAGGAGCTCCTGGAGGGCGTATGCGGCGCCGTAAGCCTCAAGGGCCCACACCTCCATCTCACCGAAGCGCTGACCACCGAACTGTGCCTTACCACCCAGCGGCTGCTGGGTGATCATGGAGTACGGGCCGGTCGAACGCGCGTGGAGCTTGTCGTCGACCAGGTGGTGCAGCTTGAGGATGTACATGAACCCGACCGAGACCGGGTCCGGGAACGGCTCGCCGGAGCGGCCGTCGTAGAGCTGGGCCTTGCCGGAGGGCTGGACCAGGCGGTCGCCGTCGCGGTTGGGGATCGTGGCCTGGAAGAGGCCGGTGATCTCGTCCTCGCGCGCACCGTCGAAGACGGGCGTGGCGACGTTGGTGCCGGGGGCGACCTGGTCGGCGCCGATGGCCTGCAGGCGCTGGGCCCACTCGTCACCGAGGCCGGAGACGTCCCAGCCGCGGCTGGCGAGCCAGCCGAGGTGGATCTCCAGGACCTGTCCCGGGTTCATTCGGGACGGGACACCCAGGGGGTTGAGGATGATGTCGACCGGGGTGCCGTCCTCCAGGAACGGCATGTCCTCGATCGGCAGGATCTTCGAGATGACGCCCTTGTTGCCGTGACGGCCGGCGAGCTTGTCACCATCGGTGATCTTGCGCTTCTGCGCGACGTAGACGCGGACCAGCTGGTTCACGCCCGGCGGCAGCTCGTCGCCCTCTTCGCGGTCGAAGACGCGGACGCCGATGACCTTGCCGATCTCACCGTGCGGCACCTTCAGCGAGGTGTCGCGCACTTCGCGCGCCTTCTCACCGAAGATCGCGCGGAGCAGACGCTCCTCGGGGGTCAGCTCGGTCTCGCCCTTGGGCGTGACCTTGCCGACGAGGATGTCACCGGCGACGACCTCGGCACCGATCCGGATGATGCCGCGCTCGTCGAGGTCGGCGAGGACCTCTTCGGAGACGTTCGGGATGTCCCGGGTGATCTCCTCCGGGCCGAGCTTGGTGTCACGGGCGTCGACCTCGTGCTCCTCGATGTGGATCGAGGAGAGGACGTCGTCCTGCACGAGGCGCTGCGACAGGATGATCGCGTCCTCGTAGTTGTGACCCTCCCACGGCATGAACGCCACGAGCAGGTTCTTGCCGAGGGCCATCTCACCGTTCTCGGTGGCCGGTCCGTCGGCGAGCACCTGGTCGGCGATGATCCGGTCGCCCTCGGCGACGACGACCTTCTGGTTGACCGAGGTGCCCTGGTTGGAGCGCATGAACTTGGCGATGCGGTACGTGGTGTACGTGCCGTCGTCGTTCGTGACGGTGATGTAGTCCGCGGAGACCTCCTGGACCACACCGTCCTTCTCCGCCTTGAGGACGTCACCGGCGTCGGTGGCGCAGCGGTACTCCATGCCGGTGCCGACCAGCGGGGCCTCGGACTTGATGAGCGGCACCGCCTGCCGCATCATGTTCGCGCCCATGAGGGCACGGTTGGCGTCGTCGTGCTCCAGGAAGGGGATCATCGCGGTGGCGACGGACACCATCTGGCGCGGCGAGACGTCCATGTAGTCGACGTCCGTGCCGGGCACGTAGTCGACCTCTCCGCCACGACGGCGGACCAGGACGCGGGGCTCGGTGAAGCGCAGCTCCTCGGAGAGGGTCGCGTTCGCCTGGGCGATGACGTAGCGGTCCTCCTCGTCGGCCGTGATGTAGTCGACGTCATCGGTGACCTGACCGTCGACGACCTTGCGGTACGGCGTCTCGATGAAGCCGAACGCGTTGACGCGGCCGTACGAGGCGAGCGAACCGATCAGACCGATGTTCGGGCCTTCGGGGGTCTCGATCGGGCACATGCGTCCGTAGTGGGACGGGTGCACGTCTCGGACCTCGAAGCCGGCCCGCTCACGGGAGAGACCACCCGGGCCAAGCGCCGACAGGCGGCGCTTGTGGGTGAGACCCGACAGCGGGTTGTTCTGGTCCATGAACTGCGACAGCTGGCTGGTGCCGAAGAACTCCTTGATGGAGGCGACGACCGGCCGGATGTTGATCAGGGTCTGCGGCGTGATCGCCTCGACGTCCTGCGTGGTCATGCGCTCACGCACGACGCGCTCCATCCGCGCCAGGCCCGTACGGACCTGGTTCTGGATGAGCTCGCCGACGTTGCGCAGACGACGGTTGCCGAAGTGGTCGATGTCGTCGGTCTCGACGACGATCTCCCGGCCGGACTCGCCGGTCGTCTCGGTCTCGCCGGCGTGCAGCTTGACCAGGTACTTGATGGTCGCGATGACGTCGTCCGAGGTGAGCACCCCGGCGTCCAGCGGCTCATCGGCGCCGAGCTTCTTGTTCACCTTGTAGCGGCCGACCTTCGCGAGGTCGTAGCGCTTCGGGTTGAAGTAGAGGTTCTCGAGCAGCGTCTGAGCGGCTTCGCGCGTGGGCGGCTCGCCCGGACGCAGCTTGCGGTAGATGTCGAGCAGTGCGTCGTCCTGGCCCTGGGTGTGGTCCTTCTCCAGGGTGGCGCGCATCGACTCGTACTCGCCGAACTCCTCCAGGATCTGCTCGGTGCTCCAGCCGAGAGCCTTGAGGAGAACGGTGACCGACTGCTTGCGCTTGCGGTCGATGCGGACACCGACCATGTCGCGCTTGTCGATCTCCATCTCCAGCCAGGCACCCCGGGAGGGGATGATCTTGGCGGAGAAGATGTCCTTGTCGGACGTCTTGTCGATGGAGGAGTCGAAGTAGACACCCGGCGAGCGGACCAGCTGCGACACGACGACACGCTCGGTGCCGTTGATGACGAAGGTGCCCTTGTTGGTCATGAGCGGGAAATCGCCCATGAAGACCGTCTGGGACTTGATCTCGCCGGTCTCGTTGTTGGTGAACTCGGCCGTGACGAAGAGCGGCGCGGCGAACGTGAAGTCGCGCTCCTTGCACTCGTCGATCGAGTTCTTCGGGGGCTCGAAGCGGTGGTCGCGGAACGTAAGCGACATCGACCCGGAGAAGTCCTCGATCGGTGAGATCTCCTCGAAGATCTCCTCCAGGCCGGACTTGGTGGGGACGTCTTGTCCACTGTCCAGAGCAGCCTCGACGCGAGCCTTCCAGGCGGCGTTACCGAGGAGCCAGTCAAAGCTCTCGGTCTGCAGCGCGAGGAGGTTCGGAACCTCGAGGGGCTCCTTGATCTTTGCAAAAGAGATGCGCAGCGGGGCGGTGCTGGCACCGTTGTTCGTATTCGCGGTCGAGGCGTTGCGCGAGGCGGCCAAGAGGGGGTCCTTCCGAGGGCTCGGACTCACTACGCGCGTACCGGTCCCACCCTGGACACATAGACAGACCGTTCCGAATCGGTCGCAATGCGACCAGGTCGGAGGGGGTCGGCCATCGGTGCTTCAGCGTGGGCATGCCCCTGGTGACGGGCAGGAGGCAGCTAACAGGCAGCGCAAAGGGTCAGTGTAGCCAAGCGGCACACTGATGTCCAGTCGGGGTTCTCAGAGACCCACGTTGCTCTCAACAGCTGTTCTCAACACCTATGTCTAGCCCTGGCCCTCGCGCGGGGTGCGCTCTTCTTTACTGCCCTCTTCACTCTCGATCCATGCCTCGGATTCGGATCGAAGTGATGACGCGTCCTGAGAATTGCGCGCCGCGTCCGGTTCGTCAAGGCCCGCCGGTCCGATCGGACCTCCAGGCGTCTTCACCGGCCACCCCCGTGATGCCCGCAGGACGCCCCTGAGGGGCCCGCGAGAGGCGCACGGCGAAGATCACCCTACTCGTCGTCGGCGGAAGAGCAAGGCACCCGCCACGGGCACGCCGAAGGGCGACCACCCGGATGGGTGATCGCCCTTGGCGCGGGCACCTGACGGTGCCCAGGGAGTCCCGAGGACTCCCGAGGTGTTACTTGACCTCGACGGAAGCGCCGGCGGCCTTGAGGGACTCGGCAGCCTTCTCGGCGGCCTCCTTGGCGACCTTCTCGAGGACCGGCTTCGGGGTGCCGTCGACGAGGTCCTTGGCCTCCTTGAGACCCAGCGAGGTCAGCTCACGCACGACCTTGATGACCTGGATCTTCTTCTCGCCGGCACCGGTGAGGATGACGTCGAACTCGTCCTGCTCCTCAGCGGCCTCGGCAACGGCGCCCGGGCCGGCCGGACCGGCGACGGCGACGGCCGCGGCGGCGGTGACGTCGAACTTCTCCTCGAAGGCCTTCACGAACTCGGAGAGCTCGATGAGGGTGAGCTCCTCGAACTGAGCGAGCAGGTCTTCCTGGCTGAGCTTCGCCATGATGGCGTCCTTCCACTATTCGGCAGGTGCCGGATGTACATGTCGGCGGGCGTACGTGGAGCCCGCTGGACCGCTGAGCGAAATTACTCGGCGGCCTCGGCGGGAGCCGGAGTACCGGCACCGCCCTGCTCTTCCCGCTTGGCACGAAGAGCTTCCGCGGTGCGGACGAACTTCGACGGCAGAGCCTGGAAGAGCTGCGCAGCCTGAGTCTGCTTGCCCTTCATGGCACCGGCCAGCTTGGAGAGCAGAACCTCGCGGGACTCGAGGTCCGCGAGCTTCTTGATCTCATCGGCGGACAGCGCCTTACCGTCAAGGACACCGCCCTTGATGATGAGGTTGGGGTTGTCCTTGGCGAAGTCACGAAGACCCTTCGCCGACTCCACCGGGTCACCGGTGACGAAGGCAACCGCCGTCGGACCCGAGAACAGGTCGTCCAGCGTGTCGATCCCGGCCTCGTTGGCCGCAATCTTGGTCAGCGTGTTCTTCACCACGGCGTACTGGGCGTTCTCACCGAGCGAACGGCGCAGCTCCTTGAGCTGTGCCACGGTGAGACCCCGGTACTCGGTCAGCACGGCGGCGTTCGAGCTGCGGAACTGGTCCGTCAGCTCGGCTACCGCGGCAGCCTTGTCGGGCCTTGCCATGAGCGTCGGCCTCCTTCCGGGTGATGAGGACCGCTCAGAAGGGGCCGGGAAAGACGAAACGCCCCAGCACAGGTGCCAGGGCGCGGCTCGACCGAACAGAGTCCGGGAGCGTTCCACAGTCACCTGCGCAGGTCGTCCGATCTAGCGGAACCTTCGGTCACCGTCCCTCTTACGAGGCACAGCGACGACCAGCGGTCTTTGGCTTCTTGGTGAGAGTACGCGACCGGATGCGGGACGGGCAAATCCGTCCCCGTTCGTCCCGTGCGGGAGGTGTCAGGAGGCGCCGACCGGGGCATCGCCCTGCTTCAGCAGCTCCTTGAAGTCCACGGTGTCCGAGGCCGCCGGCTTCTCCGTGGGGACCTCGGTGCCGTAGTCGCTGTAGAAGAGCGTCGAGTTGAACGTGCCGGTCTTCATCTCGCCGCGCTCGGTCTTCTTCACCAGCAGGTCGTTCTTGTCGACCCAGATGTCGACGGTCTGGGTGGTCACCCCGGCCAGCGCGAGCTGCTCCTTGAGCGCGGCCAGCTGCTTCGCGTCCAGGTTGCTGTTCTTCGCGGTCAGGTCGGCCACGTCGATCGTGCCGGAGTAGTGCGTCGCGGGGACCCCGCGGACGTCCTCCTCGCCGACCTTCTTGACGTCGCCGGAGGCCAGGAGCGACTTCACACCCTGCTCGGGCGTGCTGTTCTGGATCTGGTCCTTCATGACGTCGCCGGAGGCGCCGCCCAGCTCGGCGAGGTCCTTGTAGGAATACCGGATCCAGTGCTTCCCGCCGGTGTTCGCCGCCATGGCGTCGCCCATGTTGGCGTAGTACTCGTCCTTGAAGTAGCGCGCCTGGACCGATCCGTCGCCGCCGGACTGCTTGAGGGCGTCGCCCATGCTGCCGCCGGTGTACGTGATGGTCAGCGCGCCCGAGAGGCCGTCGGCCCAGCCGATGGCCCCGGACTGCTTCATGGACATGACGCTGCCCATCTCGGTGGTGCCCTCGACCTTCGCGGACTGGGCGCCGCCGGTCTTCTGCTGCACCTGCTTCAGCGCGGCCACGGGGCTCGCCTTGGAGACGGCGCCCGCCTTGTCCTTGCCGGAGCCGCCGGCGCCCCCCGAGCTGTCGGAGCCACCGCAGGCCGCTATCGACGTCAGTGCCGCCGCGGCGGCCAGAGCCGTGCCCATGCGTCGTGCCGTGCTCGTCCTCATGTACCCGTCCACCCCTCGTATCGTCCGTCGTCCCCCGCACCACAGTGGCACAGGGCACTGACAGACATCGGTCCTTACGGATACGAGGACGGGCCCCGCACCTCGAAAGGTTGCGGGGCCCGTTCACACAGAGCACGCGTGCGACGCGGCTACCGGGTGAGCACGGTGGCTCAGACGGAGGCCGGGTCCTCCTCGACGAGGAGGTTGCGGGTGCGGTTGGCGTCCAGCGGGATGCCGGGGCCCATCGTGGTGGCCAGGGTGGCCTTCTTGATGTAGCGGCCCTTGGCGGCGGACGGCTTCAGACGGAGGATCTCGTCCAGCGCCGCTGCGTAGTTCTCCACCAGCTTGGTCTCGTCGAACGAGGTCTTGCCGATGATGAAGTGCAGGTTCGAGTGCTTGTCGACGCGGAACTCGATCTTGCCGCCCTTGATGTCGTTGACAGCCTTCACGACATCGGGGGTGACGGTGCCGGTCTTCGGGTTCGGCATCAGACCACGCGGACCGAGCACGCGGCCCAGGCGGCCGACCTTGCCCATGAGGTCCGGGGTCGCGACGACGGCGTCGAAGTCCAGACGGCCCTTCGCCACCTCGTCGATGAGCTCGTCGGCGCCGACGATGTCGGCTCCGGCGGCTTCCGCGGCCGCTGCACGGTCACCGGTCGCGAAGACCAGGACCCGGGCGGTCTTGCCGGTGCCGTGCGGGAGGTTCACGGTGCCGCGGACCATCTGGTCGGCCTTGCGCGGGTCGACACCCAGGGCAAAGGCGACCTCGACGGTGCTGTCGAACTTCGTGGAGGCGGTGTCCTTGGCGATACGGACGGCCTCGAGCGGGGCGTAGTTGCGCTCCCGGTCGATCTTGGCGTCCGCAGCGCGGAGGTTCTTGCTGCGCTTCACTTCTACTCCTGTGGTTTCAGAGCGTGGAGTCGTGGTGCGGACCAGCGCTTGGTCCTACCACTGGGGGTTACGGGGCTGAATCAGCCTTCGACCGTGATGCCCATGGAGCGGGCGGTGCCGGCAATGATCTTCGACGCGGCGTCGAGGTCATTGGCGTTCAGGTCGGGGAGCTTCGTCGTGGCGATCTCGCGGACCTGGGCGGCCGTCAGCTTGGCGACCTTGGTCTTGTGCGGCTCGCCGGAGCCCTTGTCCACACCCGCGGCCTTGAGGATCAGCTTGGCGGCCGGCGGAGTCTTCGTGATGAAGGTGAAGGAGCGGTCCTCGTAGACCGTGATCTCCACCGGCACGACCATGCCACGCTGCGACTCGGTCGCGGCGTTGTAGGCCTTGCAGAACTCCATGATGTTGACGCCGTGCTGACCGAGCGCGGGGCCGACCGGCGGGGCCGGGTTCGCCGCACCGGCGTTGATCTGGAGCTTGATAAGCCCCGTGACCTTCTTCTTCTTGGGAGGCATTGCTCTCTCCGGGTCCTAGTGAGAGTGTTTCGCCGCCAATTCCGGTCATCCGGATGGAGGCATACCGCACAACGATAACGGGTATAGCTGTGCGACCAAAAACCAAGCAGGTCAGAGGGGCTGCGAAGCCCTTCTGACCTGCTGGGTAGGCATGTGTCCAGAAACCGGCGGAAGCGCTAGTTCTTCTGGATCTGGTCGAAGCTGAGCTCGACCGGGGTCTCGCGGCCGAAGATCTCGACGAGGCCCTTGACCTTCTTCGAGTCGGCGTTGATCTCGTTGATCGTGGCCTGCAGCGTGGCGAACGGGCCGTCGGTGACAGTGACCGAGTCGCCGACCTCGAAGTCCAGCACCTGGACCTCGACCTTGCGGGACGGAGCCGGCTTGCCCTCGGCCTCGGCGGCCTCGCGGGCGGCCTTCTCCTCGGCCTCCGGGGCGAGCATCTTGACGATCTCGTCCAGGGTCAGCGGGTACGGGTCGTAGGCGTTGCCCACGAAGCCGGTGACGCCCGGCGTGTTCCGCACGACGCCCCAGGACTCGTTCGTCAGGTCCATGCGCACCAGCACGTAGCCGGGGAGCTTGTTCTGCCGGACGTTCTTGCGCTCGCCGTTCTTGATCTGGACGATTTCCTCCTCAGGCACCTCGGCCTGATAGATGAACTCCTCCACGTTCAGCGAGACCGCGCGCTGCTCCAGGTTGGCCTTCACACGCTTCTCGTAACCGGCGTACGTGTGGATGACGTACCACTCGCCGGGGAGCGTGCGGAGCTCGTCGCGCAGGGCGGCGACGGGGTCGACGGGGGCGGCCGGCTCGGCCTCTTCCTCGTCGGCGCTCTCATCGTCGGCCTCGGCCTCGACCGCCTCGGCGGCCTCTTCCTCGACGGCTTCGGCGACCACTGCGTCTTCGTCGGCCTCGACGTTCACGGCGGCCTGCTCAGCGGGCTCGCCCGCGGCGAGGTCGGCGGCCTCGGCCTGGTCCGGGTCCACGGAGTCAGCAGCCTCAACGATGTCGAGCTCGTCCTTGGCGGACTCGAAGGCGCCAGCCTCGGGCTCGACGGCGTCGTTCAGGTTCGGGTCAGACACGATGGCTGCTTCTTCCTGGATACAAAGGGTGGAACGTGCGAAAGGGGCGCCGGGTCGGACGCCTTCCGCGAGATCAGCCGAAGACGTACTTGATGACCCGGGCGAAGCCCATGTCGAGAACGGTAACAAGACCGATCATGACGACGACGAACACGATCACCACGGAGGTGTACGTCGTCAGCTGGCTGCGGGTCGGCCAGACAACCTTACGGAGTTCGGCGACGATCTGGCGGTAGAACAGCGCGAGCCGACCCAGAGGGCCCTTCTTGCCGCGCTTGCCGCCCTTCCGAGTCTTCTTCTTCGACTCGGGAGCTTCATCCTCAGCATCAGGCATGTCGATGGAGCCCACGGCGTCCGTCACGCTACTCACCTGATTCCGGGTCGTGGCCGTGCCGCGCCCGGTGGAGCCGCACGGCTGTGCAATGAAGTACGTACATGCGCACACATCCTGGCGAAGGAGTGTGTAGCAGGGCCGGAGGGACTTGAACCCCCAACCGCTGGTTTTGGAGACCAGTGCTCTACCAATTGAGCTACGACCCTTTGTGGTTTCCACCAACCTACCGCATCTTTCCCGGTGACCGGGTGCAGGAACGGTGCGGCTGGTGAAGGCCAACGACAGGTGAGTGTACGTGTTCAGGGCCGCCGCGTCGAACAGACAACTACCGACCGGTCCTGTCCGGATGCTGTCCGGGTCCTGTCCGGTCCCTGAAACCCCTGTGCCGACGGCTTTTGCGGTCTGCGAGCATGGGGCCCATGAGCGCTGCAACTTCACCGTCCGAGCGCCGGGTTTCCGCCCGCATCGGTGCGATCTCCGAGTCCGCGACCCTCGCCGTCGACGCCAAGGCGAAGGCCCTCAAGGCCGCCGGGCGTCCGGTGATCGGCTTCGGGGCCGGCGAGCCCGACTTCCCGACGCCCGACTACATCGTCGACGCCGCGGTCGAGGCCTGCCGCAACCCGAAGTACCACCGCTACACCCCGGCCGGCGGGCTCCCCGAGCTCAAGGCCGCCATCGCAGAGAAGACGCTGCGCGACTCCGGCTACGAAGTCGACGCCAGCCAGATCCTGGTGACCAACGGCGGGAAGCAGGCCATCTACGAGGCCTTCGCCGCCATCCTCGACCCGGGCGACGAGGTCATCGTCCCCGCCCCGTACTGGACCACCTACCCCGAGTCGATCCGGCTCGCGGGCGGTGTCCCGGTCGAGGTCGTCGCCGACGAGACCACCGGCTACCGGGTCTCCGTCGAGCAGCTGGAGGCCGCGCGCACCGAGAAGACCAAGGTCGTCCTGTTCGTCTCGCCGTCCAACCCGACCGGCGCCGTCTACAGCGAGGCCGACGCCGAGGCCATCGGCCGCTGGGCCGTCGAGCACGGCCTGTGGGTGCTCACCGACGAGATCTACGAGCACCTCGTCTACGGCGACGCCACGTTCACCTCGCTCCCGGCGATCGTCCCCGAGCTGCGCGACAAGTGCATCGTCGTCAACGGCGTCGCCAAGACGTACGCGATGACCGGCTGGCGGGTGGGCTGGATCATCGGCCCGAAGGACGTCGTGAAGGCCGCGACCAACCTCCAGTCGCACGCCACCTCCAACGTCTCCAACGTCGCCCAGGTCGCCGCGCTCGCGGCCGTCTCGGGCCCGCTGGACGCCGTCGCCGAGATGCGCACCGCCTTCGACCGCCGCCGCAAGCTGATCGTGCGGCTGCTCAACGAGATCGACGGCGTCCTCTGCCCGGAGCCCGAGGGCGCGTTCTACGCCTACCCGTCGGTGAAGGGCCTGCTCGGCAAGGAGATCCGCGGCAAGCGCCCGGCCACCAGCGTCGAGCTGGCCGCCCTGATCCTGGACGAGGCCGAGGTCGCCGTCGTGCCCGGTGAGGCCTTCGGCACCCCGGGCTACCTGCGTCTGTCCTACGCCCTGGGCGACGACGACCTCATCGAGGGCGTCTCCCGGATCCAGAAGCTGCTGGGCGAGGCCAAGGCCTGACAGCCCGCGGAATTGTGCCCCCGGCCGCCTCGGCCGGGGGCACTTTTCGTCCCGGCCCCACTCCAAAGAGGAAAGCGGCTACCGCTCGGGCCCGCCCGTGCGGCAGGATCTTCCGATGGAGCGTGATGTACGTCTGTTGCCCAAGGCCCACCTGCACCTGCACTTCACCGGGTCGATGCGGCCCACCACCCTGCTCGAACTCGCCGACAAGTACGGGGTCCATCTCCCGGACGCCCTGACCGGTGGAGAACCGCCCAAGCTGCGGGCGACCGACGAGCGCGGCTGGTTCCGTTTCCAGCGGCTCTACGACATCGCCCGGTCGTGCCTGCGGTCCCCGGAGGACATCCACCGCCTGGTGCGCGAGAGCGCCCAGGAGGATGTCGCGGACGGGTCCGGCTGGCTGGAGATCCAGGTCGACCCCACCTCGTACGCCCCGCTGCTCGGCGGGCTGATCCCGGCCATCGAGATCATCCTCGACGCCGTGGACAGCGCCGCCCGGGACACCGGCCTGGGCATGCGCGTGGTGATCGCCGCCAACCGGATGAAGCACCCGCTGGACGCCCGCACCCTGGCCCGGCTCGCCGTGCGGTACGCGGACCGGGGCGTCGTCGGCTTCGGGCTCTCCAACGACGAGCGGCGCGGTATGGCCCGCGACTTCGACCGGGCCTTCGCCATCGCCCGGGAGGGCGGTCTGCTGGCGGCTCCGCACGGCGGGGAGCTGTCGGGGCCCTCCAGTGTGCGCGACTGCCTCGACGACCTGGACGCCTCGCGCATCGGGCACGGGGTCCGGGCCGCCGAGGACCCCCGGCTGCTGCGCAAGCTCGCCGAGCGCGGGGTCACCTGCGAGGTCTGCCCGTCGTCCAATGTGGCGCTCGGCGTCTACGAGAAGCCCGCCGACGTCCCCCTGCGCACTCTGTTCGACGCGGGGGTGCCGATGGCGCTGGGGGCGGACGACCCGCTGCTGTTCGGTTCGCGGCTGGCCGCCCAGTACGAGCTGGTGCGCCGCCACCACGACTTCACCGACGAGGAGCTGGCCGAGCTGGCCCGCCAGTCGGTGCGCGGCTCGGCTGCCCCCGTGGACGTACGGGAGAAGCTGCTGTCGGGGATCGACGACTGGCTGGCTAGCTGATTCCGCCCAGCAGGGTGCGGGCGAGGGAGGCGGCGAAGTCGTCCAGGGGCTGCGGGGGCTCGCCGCCGGGGAGCGCGGCGTAGGCGAAGGCCCGCTGGGCGCAGGCGCCCATCAGCAGCGAGGCGGCGGCGTAGGTGTCCGCGTCGGCCCGGATGCGGCCCGCGCCCTGTTCGGCGCGCAGATAGGCGTCGAGTCGCTGGATCGGCAGGTGGGGCCCGGCCTCCAGCCCGCCCACGCCCTGCTCGTGGCGGCGTTTGAGCTGGGGCTCGGCGTAGAGGGACGCGGCCATGGGGAAGGTCTGCTCGTAGAACAGGGCGGCCACCCGGGCGATCTCGGTGAGGTTGCCCTCGACGGTGCCCTCGCCGGCGGTCAGTTCGCCGAGAAGGTTGCCGAGCCGGGGCAGCCGCTCCGCGAGGACGGTGACGAACAGCTCCTCCTTGCCGGAGAAGTACTTGTAGAGCGCGGCCTCCGAGCAGCCGGCCGCCTTGGCGATCTCCTTGGTGGTGGTCCTGGCGAGGCCGATGGAGAGCATCAGCTCGTGCGCCGCGTCGACGATCCGGACGCGGGCGGGCTTCTGGTCCATGCGTGCTCCAACAGGCCGTGACCCGGACATCTTGACGCCCGGGTGGGGAGCCACTCATCCTAGAGGTTAGTGAACACTCACCCACCAGGGGGCGCACTATGAGAATCACCGTGTTCGGGGCGACCGGCGGCGTCGGTCGGGAGATCGTGGGACAGGCGCTGGCGGCGGGTCACGAGGTGACGGCCGTGGTCCGTGACCCGGACCGACTCCCGGAGCCGCTGGACCGCGCGGCGCTGCACGCCGTCGCGCGGCTGGACGATCCGGCGGCGGTGCGAGCGGCGGTGGCGGGGCGGGACGCGGTGCTCTCGGGGCTGGGTTCGCGCGGCCGCAAGGCGAACGGCGTCGCCGAGCGGCTGACGGGGCAGATCCTGACGGCGATGGAGGCCGAGGGAGTCCGGCGGCTGCTGGTGGTGAGCGCGGCGCCGGTCGGGCCGGAGCCGGCGGACGATCCGCTGGTGGACCGGCTGGTGCGCAAGGCGATCGGGGCGGTCCTGGCGGAGCTGTACGCCGATCTCGCCCGGATGGAGGCGGCGTTGGCCCGCAGCGCCACGGACTGGACCTCGGTGCGCCCGCCGAAGCTGACGGACGGGCCGCGTACGGGTGTTTACCGACGGGTCGCGGGCGGTACGCCGCGCAGCGGCCGGTCCATCTCCCGGGCGGACGTGGCGCACGCGATGCTGGCGCTGATCGACGACCCGGCGGCCGTGAAGCAGGGCGTGGGCGTCGCGTACTGACCGCGTACGCCCCGCGCGTCTGCGCCCCTAGAGGCTGACGCCGACCGTGACCGGCTCGTTGACCAGGGTGACGCCGAAGGCCTGGTGCACCCCGGCGACGACCTCGCGGGCCAGCGCGAGCAGGTCCTCGGTGGTGGCCGCGCCCCGGTTGGTGAGGGCGAGGGTGTGCTTGGTGGAGATCCGGGCGGGGCCGCTGCCGTAGCCCTTGGTGAATCCGGCCCGGTCGATCAGCCAGGCGGCCGAGGTCTTGGTGCGGCCGTCCTCGGCGGGGAAGGCCGGGGGCGTCACGTCCGGGCCGAGGTGCTCGCGGACCCGGACGAGGAAGTCCTGGAAGGCGGCCGGTTCGAGGATCGGGTTGGTGAAGAAGGAGCCCGCCGACCAGGTGTCGTGGTCCTCCGGGTCCAGCACCATGCCCTTGCCGGCGCGCAGCCGCAGCACGGTCTCGCGGGCGTCCGCCAGCGGGACGCGGTCGCCCTGTTCGACGCCCATCGCCCTGGCCGTTTCGGGGTACTTGAGGGGCGCGGAAAGCCCGGCGGCCTCTTCCAGCTCGAATCGGACACGCAGCACCACGAAGCGGTCGGGTTCGGCCTTGAAGCGACTGTGACGGTACGAGAACGCGCACTCCGTGTTCGGAATGGTCACGGTCTCCTCGGTGCGCCGGTCGTAGGCGACGACCTCCGTGATGGTGGAGGACACCTCCTGTCCGTACGCGCCGACGTTCTGGATGGGCGTCGCGCCGGCGGATCCGGGGATGCCGGCCAGGCACTCGACGCCCGCGAGACCCGCCTCGACGGTCCGGGCGACGGCGTCGGTCCACACCTCGCCGGCCGCCAGCTCCAGGGACGTACCCGAGAGCGCGAAGCCCTTGGTGGCGATGCGCAGCGCGGTGCCGTCGAAGCCCTTGTCCCCGATGACCAGGTTGGAGCCGCCGCCGATCACCAGCAGCGGGGTGCCGCTCGCGTCGGCCTCGCGGACGGCGGCGATCACCTCGGCGTCGGTCGTGGCGGTCAGCAGCCGGGCGGCGGGGCCGCCGAGCCGGAAGGTGGTCAGGGGGGCGAGGGGGGCGTCGTGGAGTTCCTGCACGGGGACAAGAGTACGGTCCGTGGCCCCGCCGCTCGTGCGGGGCCACGGACCGTACGCCGGGGCCGGGGGGCTCAGACGGCCGCCGGCTCCGGCTCGGGAGCGCCCTGGTCCACCGGTTCCGGGGCGGGGCGGCCGGTGGGGCGGCGTCCCGGGATCAGGAGCGCCACGAGTGCGCCCAGGGCGACCGCACCGGCCCCGATCCAGACGGCGGGCACGGTCCCGTCCGCGAAGAGCTGAGGTGAGCCGTAGCCGCCCCGCGCGGCGAAGACGGCGGCGAGCACCGCGACCCCGAGCGCCCCGCCGACCTCGCGCAGCGCGTTGTTGGCTCCGGAGGCGATGCCCTGTTCGCCGGGCCGGACGCTGGAGAGGACCAGGCTCGCGGCGGGCGCGAAGTACAGGGCCATGCCGACTCCGCCGATGATCAGGGCGGGGAGCTGGGCGGTGTAGTTCACGTCGGGTCCGAGGACCAGGGCGAACAGGCTCAGCCCGAGGGCCTGGAGCGCGAGCCCGGTGACCACCACCGGGCGGCCCCCGAAGCGGTCGGAGAGATACCCGGCGAGCGGGGCGACGAGGATCGGCATCCCGGTCCAGGGCAGCATCCGCAGCCCGGCCTCGGTGGGCGAGTGTCCGAGGCCGTTCTGCAGGAACTGGCTGAGCAGGAAGATCGATCCGAACATCCCGAGGAACATCAGCAGGCTCGCGGCGTTGATCCCGAGGAAGGCCCGGTTGCGGAACAGCCGCATCGGCAGCATCGGGTTCTCCGCCCGGAGGCCGTGGCGGACGAACAGCCCGAGCAGGGCCGTGCCGGCGAGCAGCCCGGTCAGGACGAGAGGGCTGGTCCACCCGTGACTCGCGGTGTTGACCAGGGCGTAGACGATGCCGAAGAGGCCCGCGCTGACCAGGACCGTGCCACGGATGTCCAGGGGCGCCTTGGGGGCGTACGACTCGGTGAGCCGCAGCCGGGCCAGCGGCAGCAGCACCAGGCCGATCGGCACGTTCAGCCAGAAGATCCACTGCCAGGAGATGTGCTCGGTGAGCGCGCCGCCGATCAGCGGGCCGCTGGCGACCGCCACCCCGGTCACCGCTCCGAAGACGCCCAGTGCCGCTCCGCGCCGCTCGGGCGGGACGGCGGCGCCGATCAGGGTGAGCGTCAACGGCATCATGATCGCCGCCCCCACGCCCTGGACCGCGCGGAAGGCGATGAGCTCCTCGATGCCCGGGGAGAGCGCGGCCGCGGCGGAGGCGGCCGTGAAGACGGCGAGTCCGGTCATGAACAGCCGCCGTCTGCCGTACCGGTCCCCGAGCGCGGCCCCGAGCATCAGCAGTACGGCGAAGGTGAGGGTGTACGCGTTCACCGTCCACTCCAGCTCCTCCAGGCCGCCGCCGAGGCTCTGGCGGATGGAGGGGAGGGCGGTGGTGACCACGAGGTTGTCGAGGGCCGCCATGAATCCGGCGACGCTCGTGATGACGAGAACCCAGACCGTTCCCCCGCGGCCGGCCGTGCCGTGTCGTACGTCCATGTCCATGACTCCCCCTGTTGGTTAGTTATTGATTACTAACTTCTGCGGACAGAAAACCGGGCCGGACCCGGTGCGCGCTGTTCAGACGATGGGCCGGGCCGAGTCGTAGAACCCCGACCAGACGCGGTGCTCGGCCGGGAAGCCCAGCGAGGCGAGGGTGTTGACGAGCATCCCGTACGCCAGGAACGTCGTCGTCTCGCTCTCGTCGGCTCCGAGCATCAGGTGCACCTCGTCCCACATCTGCCCCCAGCCCGCCCTCAGGGACTCCCCGAAGGCGTGATCCCCGGAGGCCTCCGCCGCGGCGACGGCGGCGTACGTCTGCATCTGCATGATCAGCTTCTCGCCGTCGTGGACGATCAGCCGCTGGTACGCCTCGGCCATGGCATGCAGAGCCTCCTCCCCCTCCAGCCCCTCGGAGGCCGTCGCGAAGACCCCGCGGATGCTCTCCAGGCAGCGTTCGGCGGCGGCGATGAAAATGGCCTGCTTGTTGGGGAAGAGCCGGAAGAGATAGGGCTGCGAGACGCCGACCCGCCGGGCGATCACCTCGGTGGACGTCCCGTTGTAACCACCGCGGGCGAACTCGGTGATCGCCGCCCGGACGACGCTCTCGCGCCGCTCCTCCGCACTCATCCTTGCCATGGAAGTAAGTTATTACTCAATAACCAATGTGGCAAGGGCCCGGGTCGACGAACACGGGTGAGGGGCGTCCCTCCGCGGGAAGTACCCGCGGGAGGAACGCCCCTCAGCTCTCGCCCCGACGCCTCAGGCGAGCCGGACCACGGCCCGGGACATGCCCAGCACCTTCTTGCCGTCGCACATGGCGACCAGGTCCACCCGGACCAGGTTGTCGTCCAGCTTCGCCGCGACCTTGCCGCTGACCTCGATCAGCGCGCCCTTGTCGTCGTTGGGCACGACGACCGGCTTCGTGAAGCGCACCCCGTAGTCGACGACCGCGCCCGGGTCGCCGGCCCAGTCCGTGACCACCCGGATCGCCTCGGCCATGGTGAACATGCCGTGGGCGATCACATCCGGCAGCCCGACCTCGCGCGCGAACTTCTCGTTCCAGTGGATGGGGTTGAAGTCGCCGGAGGCGCCCGCGTACTGCACGAGCGTGGCCCGCGTCACCGGGAAGGACTGCGCCGGCAGTTCCGTACCGACCTCGACCGACCCGTAAGAGACCTTCGCCGTCATCACGCCTCCTCGGCGGCGCGCGCCACCAGCTTCGTGAGCGCCGAGACGACCAGCTCGCCGGCCTCGTCGTACACGTCCCCGCGGATGTCCACGATGTCGTTGCCCGCCATGGACTTGATGCTCTCGATCGTCGAGGTGACCGTCAGCCGGTCCCCCGCCCGCACCGGACGCACATAACTGAACTTCTGGTCACCGTGGACGACCCGGCTGTAGTCCAGGCCCAACTGCGGGTCCTGCACCACCTCCCCGGCGGCCCGGTAGGTGATCGAGAAGACGAAGGTGGGCGGCGCGATCACATCGGCATGACCGAGCGCACGGGCCGCCTCGACGTCGACGTACGCCGGATGGGTGTCGCCCACCGCCTCGGCGAACTCGCGGATCTTCTCCCGGCCGACCTCGTACGCCGGGGTGGGCGGATAGGTCCGCCCCACGAAGGACTGGTCGAGCGCCATGAGCTCGCTACCTCCTGAGAAACCTGGTGAAAGACGAACAAGGGCACGCCCCCGTGCGGGAGCGACCCCGTACAACGACACGAGGCCGCCCCCAGAGGGGACGGCCTCGTGTACGAGCCTGATTCAGCGCGTTTCGCGGTGCGCGGTGTGCGAGTTGCAGCGCGGGCAGTGCTTCTTCATCTCAAGACGGTCCGGGTTGTTACGCCGGTTCTTCTTGGTGATGTAGTTCCGCTCCTTGCACTCCACGCAGGCCAGCGTGATCTTCGGGCGGACGTCGGTGGCAGCCACGTGAGTGCTCCTTGGACGGACGATGGACGGATGAACGCATAAAAGGGTAGCCGATCGAAGGACCGACCCAACAATCGGCTACCGTTAGTAGCGGTGACCGGACTTGAACCGGTGACACAGCGATTATGAGCCGCTTGCTCTACCGACTGAGCTACACCGCTTTGATGAATGAGTCCCCCCGCCGAAGCGGGGTTTCCCGATCACCAGAGCCCCAATGCGGAATCGAACCGCAGACCTTCTCCTTACCATGGAGACGCTCTACCGACTGAGCTATTGGGGCGAGCGATGAAGACATTACACGGTCCCCCGCCGGTTGCCCAAATCCGTTTGTTCCGCACGCTCCGGCCCTCCGTCCGGGGCCGCCCACACCCCCTGATCAGGCCTTGATCCAGGCCGCGTCCGACTCCGGACCCGGCCCGGCCGGCCGCCGGCACAGGCGCACCGGTACGACTATTCCGCTCCTCCCGGAAGCCGCCCCCGCACGCCCCTAGGGTGTGGTCACTCCGTGTGATCTTGCACCCCTCCCAGGAGCGCGATGCCTGACAGCCAGCCACGGCGGCCCGACGACAACGCGCCCGACAGCGCCGACGCAGCCACCACCGCCGACACCCCCGCCCTCGTCCTCGGCGGCGCCCGCCTCGCGGACGGCCGAGCCGTCGACGTACGCCTGAGCGGCAGCCGGATCGAGGCCGTCGGCACCGCGGGCAGCCTCACCGCCCGCGGCCCCCGCATCGACCTCCGCGGCTATCTCCTGCTCCCCGCCCCGGCCGAACCCCACGCCCACAGCGACACCGCCCTCACCGCGGACAGCGCGGGTCCCGACAGCCCGGGCCCCGCCTCCCACCGCGCCGAGGACATCCAGCGCCGCGCCACCGAGGCCGCGCTCCTCCAGCTCGGCCACGGCGCCACCGCCCTGCGCACCCACGTCCGCGTCGGCGACGTCCAGGGCCTCGTCCCGCTCGAAGCCGTCCTGCAGGCCCGGCGCGCCCTGCGCGGCCTCGCCGACGTCATGCCCGTCGCGGTCCCCCGGCTCCTCACCGGCGTCGCCGGAGCGGACAGCCTCGCGATGCTCAGGGACGCGGTGAAGATGGGCGCGGCCGTCGTCGGCGGCTGCCCCGACCTCGACCCGGACCCCACCGGCTACACGGAGGCCGTCCTGGAGATCGCCGCCGAGCACGGCTGCCCCGTGGACCTGCACACCGACGGCGACGACCCCGCCCGGCTGGCCCGGCTCGCCGCGATGGCCGCCGGCCTGCGCCCCGGCGTCACCCTCGGCCCGTGCGCCGGTCTGGCCCATCTGCCGCTGGACGCCGCGACCCGCGCCGCCGACCGGCTGGCCGCCGCCGGGATCACCGTGGTCTGTCTGCCCCAGGGCGGCTGCGCCGGTGCGGAGCGCCGTACGACCGCCCCCGTACGCCTGCTGCGCTCCGCCGGCGTGCGGGTCGCGGCGGGCAGCGGCGCGCTGCGGGACACGGCCAACCCGGTGGGCCGCGGCGATCCGCTCGAGGCCGCGTACCTCCTCGCCTCGCAGGCCGGGCTACGCGCCGAACAGGCATACGACTTGGTCTCCACGACCGCCCGTGCGGCCCTCGGCCTTCCCGACGTACGGGTCGAGGCGGGCTTCCCCGCCGAACTCCTCGCCGTACGCGGCGAACGGCTCTCCGCGGTGCTCTCCCTCGCCTACAGCCGCATCGTCATCCACCGCGGCCGGATCGTCGCCCGCACCAGCGCCGTGCGCGAGTACTGCGACTCCGACGCCGACGCCACCGCCGGCCTCGGCGGTCTTCCGCGCCAGGGACGACCCGACTCCGGTTCCGGGCCCAGGAACTGAGCGGGAGCCCGCTCCCGGGCGTACGGTCGGGGGTATGCGCATTGTCATCGCAGGTGGACACGGACAGATCGCACTGCGGCTGGAGCGGCTGCTCGCCGCACGCGGGGATGAAGCCGTAGGGATCATCCGCAACCCCCAACAGAGTCAGGACCTGACCGACGCCGGCGCCCAACCCGCCGTGCTGGACCTCGAATCGGCCACCGTGGAACAGACCGCGGAGGTGCTGCGCGGCGCGGACGCGGCCGTCTTCGCGGCGGGCGCGGGGCCGAACAGCGGTACCGCCCGCAAGGACACCGTCGACCGCGACGCGGCCGTGCTGTTCGCCGACGCGGCCGAGGCGGCGGGCGTCCGCCGCTATCTCGTCGTCTCCTCGATGGGCGCCGACCCCGACCACCCCGGCGACGAGGTCTTCGACGTGTACCTCCGGGCCAAGGGCGCCGCCGACGCCGACGTACGCTCCCGTACCGCGCTGGACTGGACGATCCTGCGCCCCGGCATGCTGACCAACGACGCGGGCACCGGGCAGGTCCTGCTGGCCGCCTCGACGGGCCGTGGCCCGATCCCCCGCGACGATGTGGCGGCCACGTTGCTGGAGCTGCTGGACACCCCGGCGACGGCGGGCCTCACCCTCGAGGCGATCTCCGGAAACGTGCCGGTGACGGTGGCCGTGAAGGACGTCGCGGGCAACTGATCCGCTCTCGCACCAACGACCCGTACCAACGACGAAGCCCCCGACCAGAAGACTGGTCGGGGGCTTCGTTCGCGTGGCGGCGCCAGGGTTCGAACCTGGGTAGGCTGAGCCGGCAGATTTACAGTCTGCTCCCTTTGGCCACTCGGGCACACCGCCTCGAACGACGCGTTGGATCTCGTGGTGAGCTCCTTGGCGACGACGTAAACAATACCTGATGACCAGGGGTGCTCCGCCACCTGATTGATCAGCGGCCGGACGGTGTGGCGATGGCTAGGCTTTGGGCTGTATCCCCAGCATTCGACGCAAGGAGCCACACGTCATGGCCGACTCCAGTTTCGACATCGTCTCGAAGGTCGAGCGGCAGGAGGTCGACAACGCCCTCAACCAGGCCGCCAAGGAGATCTCCCAGCGTTACGACTTCAAGGGCACGGGCGCCTCGATCTCGTGGTCGGGCGAGAAGATTCTGATGGAGGCGAACGGCGAGGAGCGCGTCAAGGCCATCCTCGACATCTTCCAGTCCAAGCTGATCAAGCGCGGCATCTCGCTGAAGTCGTTGGACGCCGGTGAGCCGCAGCTCTCCGGCAAGGAGTACAAGATCTTCGCCACGATCGAGGAAGGCATCTCCCAGGACAACGCCAAGAAGGTGGCGAAGATCATTCGCGACGAGGGCCCGAAGGGCGTCAAGGCGCAGGTCCAGGGCGACGAGCTGCGGGTCAGCTCGAAGAGCCGGGACGACCTGCAGGCCGTGCAGGCGCTGCTGAAGGGTCAGGACTTCGACTTCGCGGTGCAGTTCGTGAACTACCGGTAGTCACCGCAGCCAACCGGCCTGACCTGCAAGGACGTTGTCAGGCAGGCCGTCCGGGGCACAACGGGGGCGCATCGTCGAGGCCGACCTCGACGGCGGCTCTCGTTGTGTCGTCGCCCGCCGGGGCGTGAACGGGCGTACGCGTCCGGGCCGGTAGCACCCGTGCGCTCGCGCCGATCCGGCCGAGCAGAGCGATGGCGAGCCCGGTGGGGATCAGCGCCCATCCCGCGAGATCGGCGGAGTCCGCTCCGCCGGCCAGGAGGCTGCTTCCCGTGGCGGCCCCGGCGGCGGACCCGAGGTACATGGCTGCCATCTGGAAGGCGATGACCGCCATCGCCCGGTCCGGGCGGTCCCGGGTGAGCGCCTGCTGCAAGGTCGGCACACTGGCCCAGGCGGCGGCTCCCCACACTGCCGCGGCGATCAGCCACACAGCCGGGACGGAGAAGGCCCAGACTGCTGCGAAGCTCGCGGCGAGCAGCGCCGGCAGGGCCACCAGCAGCGCCCTGGGGCCGTATCGGTCCAGGGGCCTGCCGATCAGCGCGGCCCCCGTGACGCCTCCGACGCCCCACGCCCACACCAGGGCGAAGCCCCAGTCCCGAAGGCCTCGGGCGTCCGCCATCGGCAGCAGGTAGGTGTACAGGCCGAGGCTGGCCACGCCGAGCAGGAACGCCGCGACGATTCCGGCGGAGACCGTGCCCGAGCGCAGCACTCCGAAGACCGGCGCACCTCCCGTCACGGGCAGGGTCGGCAGGGTGTGCGCGCGGGCGGCGAGGGCGATCATGCTGAGCACGCCGACAGCGACGACCAGGGCCATGGTCCAGCGCCAGCCCCAGCTCTGCCCGATCAGCATGCCCACGGGCACTCCCGCGACCGTCCCGGTGGACAGCCCGAAGGTGACCATCGCCATCGCCCGGCCGCGTTCGCGGTCGGCGACCATCGCGGCGGCGGTCGCGGTCGCGACCGCCGTGAGGATGCCCGCGCCCGCACCCGCGACGACCCGGGACGCGAGGAAGAACGCGACGCCCGGCGCCACGACGGTGATGAGGTTTCCGAGGTTGAACACACCGAGCGCGATCAGCAGGGCCCGTGCGGTGCTGCCACGGGTGAGCCGTCCGGAGAGCAGCGGCCCGGCCACGGCGTAGGCGGCGGTGAAGGCGGTCACCCCGAGGCCGATCACCGCGACAGTGGTCGCCAGTGAGTCGGCGATCGACGGCAGCACCCCGGCGAGGACGTAGGCGTCGATACCGAGGGCGACGGCGGCGGCGACCAGGGGCCACACCTTGCGGATCACGCGTCCTCCTCGTCGTCCGCGCCTGCCGGGTAGCCGGTCAGGACGGTCCGGATCAGGCCGGGGAACCGGGCCTCCAGGTCGTCCTCGCGGAGCCGGATCATGCACTTGCGCCCCTCGGCGCGGACGAACACGATCCCGGACTCGCGCAGCAGGCTCGTGTGGTGCGTCAGCGTCGAGCGCGGCAGGTCCGGGCCGAGGTCGATGCTGTCGACCTCGCCGTGTTCGACGAGCATGCGGACCATGCCCAGCCGCAGCGGCTCGCTGAGCGCGAACAGCACCCTGGGCATCGCGATCTCGGACGTCTCCGGGTGCTGGTACACCCTTGCGGCAGCCATGAAGCCTCCCCATCGTTCGAAATATCTCGCACGAATATAGTTCGACAATTCCCGCACGATCAAGCCGGGCGCGTCCCGGGGCGCGGACGTGATGTCCGAATACCGCCGGTGGCCGTGCGGCGCGTGGGCGCAGACTGGCGGTACGGACCGGGAGAGTGAGAAGGCATGACGACGACGGTGTACGCGCGGGTGGAGAGCCCGCTGGGCGAGCTGCTGCTGGTCGGCGAGGCGGCGGTGGGCGAACCGGATGCGGCGGGGCCGGATGCGGCCGGAGGCACCGGTGTCCGGCTGCTCTCGCTGTCGATGCCCGGTCAGAAGGGCGGCGCGGTCGTCCAGGACGGCTGGCGGCACGCCCCTGGGGCGTTCGCGGGGGTCGCCCGGCAGTTGGAGGCGTACTTCGCGGGGCGTTCGACCCGGTTCGACGTGCCGTTGGCCGAGGGCGCGGGCACGGAGTTCCAGCGGCGGGTCTGGACGGTGCTGGAGTCGATCCCGTACGGAAGCACGGTGTCGTACGGGGAGGTCGCGGCACAGGTCGGGGCCTCGGGCGCGGGGGTGCGGGCGGTGGGCACGGCGATCGGGCGCAATCCGTTGCTGGTCGTGCGGCCGTGTCACCGGGTGATCGGGGCGGACGGGGCGCTGCGGGGGTACGCGGGCGGGCTGGACCGGAAGAAGCTGCTGCTGGGGATCGAAGGCGTCGAAGGCGGGGCGGGCTGAGCCGTGGCGCAGGGGCTTCCGCCGTCCTCGGACGGTCTGTTCCGGCGGCCGCGGAGGGTGGTCGCGCCGGGTGCCGTCCATGTGCCGGAGTGGCTGTCGGTGGAGCGGCGGGCGGAGTTGGTGTCGGCGTGCCGTCGGTGGGCGCGGGGGCCGGTCCCGTTGCGGCACACGGCGCTGCCGGGCGGCGGGGTGATGTCGGTGCGGACGGTGTGCCTGGGGTGGCACTGGCAGCCGTACCGGTACGCCCGTACGGCTGACGATGTGAACGGCGCCCGGGTGGCCGCGTTCCCGGAGTGGCTGGGCGATCTGGGGCGGGCGGCGGTGGCCGAGGCGTACGGGGACGAGGGCGCGGCGGAGGCGTTCGCACCGGACACCGCGCTGATCAACTTCTATGACGACACAGCGCGGATGGGGATGCATCAGGACAAGGAGGAGCGGTCGAGCGCTCCTGTGGTCTCGTTGAGCATCGGGGCGAGGTGTGTGTTCCGCTTCGGGAACACGGAGGGACGCGGACAGCCCTACACGGATGTGGAGTTGGCGTCCGGGGATCTGTTCGTGTTCGGCGGGCCGTCGCGTTTCGCGTTCCACGGGGTGCCGAAGGTGTGTCCGGGACCGGCCGACCCGGCCGCGGGGCTGCGGGCCGGCCGGTTGAATCTGACGTTGCGGGAGACCGGGATGACGTCACGGGACGCGCGGTAGGGCGGTGGCGGTGTGTGCCGGCCGTTCGCGGGTCCCGGTGTCCGCCCGTGGGTTCAGCGGCGGTCTCGGGAGTTGCCGAACAGCAGCCGGTAGGCGATGAGCAGGACCAGTGCGCCGGCGACGGCGGCGATCCAGGTCGCGGTGTCGTAGAAGTCGTTGTTGATGGGGCGGTCGAGGAATTGGCTGGAGAGCCAGCCTCCGACGAAGGCCCCGGCGATGCCGATGAGGGTGGTGCCGATGATGCCGCCCGGGTCGCGTCCCGGGAGGAGGATTTTGGCTATGACCCCGGAGATCAGCCCAAGAATGATCCAACTGATGATGCCCATGTCGCTGCACCTACCCCTTGCTTCGTCTTGGAACCCAAGACGCGGTGGGCAGGTGTTCGGTTGCCCGGGAACCCGGAAGCCAGGGTTCCCGGGCCCGCCGGGTCAGCGGGTGGCGAAGGGCTGGTCGGTGGGGACGATCTCCTTGCCGAAGGGCATGAGGGAGACGGGGATCAGCTTGAAGTTGGCGATGCCCAGGGGGATGCCGATGATCGTGATGCACAGGGCGATGCCGGTGGTGATGTGGCCGAGGGCGAGCCACCATCCGGCGAGGATCAGCCAGAGGACGTTCCCCACGCAGGAGGGCGAGCCGGCGTCCCGGCGGTCGACGACGGTGTAGCCGAACGGCCAGAGGGCGTAGACGCCGATTCTGAAGGCGGCGAGTCCGAAGGGGATGCCGATGATGGTGATGCAGAGCAGGAGGCCCGCGAGCAGGTAGCCGAGGAACATCCAGAATCCGCAGAGGATCAGCCAGATGACGTTCAGGATGGTTTTCACGGGCGATGACCTGCCATCTGTTCTAGTCGGGCGATGCGCTCCGCCATCGGCGGGTGGGTCGAGAACATTTTCGCCGTCCCCCGGCCTGGACGGAACGGGTTCGCGATCATCATGTGGCTCGCGGTCTCGATCCTCGGCTCGGGCGGCAGCGGGAGCTGCTTCGTCCCCGCTTCGAGCTTACGCAACGCACTGGCGAGGGCCAGTGGGTCGCCGGTGAGCCGGGCCCCGGAGGCGTCGGCCTCGTACTCGCGGGAGCGGCTGACGGCGAGCTGGATGACGGACGCGGCGAGCGGCCCCAGGATCATGATCAGGAGCATGCCGAGGAGGCCGGGCCCCTCGTCGTCGTTGGAGCGGCCCACCGGGATGAGCCAGGCGAAGTTGACCAGGAACATCACGACGGAGGCGAGCGCTCCGGCGACGGACGAGATGAGGATGTCCCGGTTGTAGACATGGCTGAGCTCGTGGCCGAGGACGCCGCGCAGCTCGCGTTCGTCGAGGATCTGGAGGATGCCCTCGGTGCAGCAGACGGCGGCGTTGCGGGGGTTGCGGCCGGTGGCGAACGCGTTGGGCGCCTGCGTCGGGGAGATGTAGAGGCGCGGCATGGGCTGGCGGGCCGCCGTGGAGAGCTCGCGGACGATGCGGTAGAGCTGCGGCGCCTCGAATTCGCTGACGGGACGGGAGCGCATGGCCCGCAGGGCGAGCTTGTCGCTGTTCCAGTAGGCGTAGGCGTTGGTGCCGACGGCTACCAGGAGCGCGACGACGAGGCCCGTACGTCCGAAGAAACTGCCGATGACGATGATGAGTGCGGACAGTCCCCCGAGGAGTACGGCGGTCTTCAGCCCGTTGTGCCGGCGGTGCACGGTACGCCCTCCAAGTGGTGCAGCAGGGGAACCCTTTGCATGGTGGTGCTCCACTCCCCAGTGGAGCCTCCTGTACTGGTCAACGCCAGGCGACAGGAGCTAGTTCCCTTGTGCGTGCGGCCGGAGGGCGGGGGTCGTGCCGCGTGTTCACGCCGGTCGGACCCCCGGCCCCGTACGGAGTGGCGCTGGGCCGTACGGGTGGCGGGGCGTCGTCGTGGCGCGGTGGTGCGGGGGTGTGTCAGTGCTGCTGTGCGGGGGTGCTGTCAGTGCTGCTGTGCGGGGAGCTTGGCGAGGGAGAGTGCCTCGGAGTCGGGCTCGACCTCGCTGGTGCAGTGGCCGCAGCGGGAGGCGACGGCGGGGATCTCGCTGAAGCAGCGCGGGCAGTCGCGGAGGGCGGCCTTGATGTCGACGGCCTCTTCCTGCTCCTTGGTGAAGCGGTTCTGCACCTTGGCCATGGGGACGACGACGAAGAAGTACAGCACCGCGGCGGTGATCAGGAAGGCGATGGCGGCGCTGATGAAGAGGCCGTAGGGGAACGTGACGCCGTCGACTTTGAAGGTGGCCTTGCTGAAGTCTCCGGTGCCTCGGGTGGCGAGGCCGATCAGCGGGGTGATGAAGGCGTTGCTGAAGCCCGTGACGACGGCGGTGAAGGCGGCCCCGACCGCGAGACCGATCGCCATGGAGATGACGTTCCCGCGCAGGATGAAGTCCTTGAACCCGTTCAGCACTGCTCTCTCTCCTCTTGTTACCGACACGTCCACGCCGATTTCGTGACGTATGCAGCCAAGACCATGCCCTGTGGCGGGGGCCGTGGGCAAACCGATCTTGCGGGCCCGGGAGGGCTCGGAAGAGGCTCAGAAGAGGGTCACGGAGGCGAAGCGCAGGACGGTTTGCGGGACCCCGGAGAGCAGGATTCCGGCGGCGGCGGTGAGGACGATCGCCGTGGTGAGAGGGGCGGGGGCGCGGAATCGGCGCGCCGGGGCGGGGGCTGCGGCGCCGGTGGCCGCCTCGGCCGTTTCCGAGGCCTTGTCCGGGGCCTCGTCCGGGGCCCGGAAGAGGATCGCGGTCCACTGAAGGTAGTAGTAGAGAGCGATCACCACGTTGACGGCCATGACGACGGCGAGCCAGCCGAGGCCCGCGTCGACCGCCGCGGAGAAGACGGTGACCTTCGCGAAGAGCCCGATGATGCCGGGCGGCAGTCCGGCCAGGCAGAGCAGGAAGAAGCCGAGCGCCAGGGCCGCGAGGGGCCGGGTGGCGTACAGGCCCCGGTAGTCGGAGAGCCGGTTGCCGGGGTGCGTACGGGCGACGAGGGCGGCGACCGCGAACGCGCCCAGGTTCACGACGGCGTACATGAGGGCGTACGCCACCGTGGAGCCGATCTGGTCGCCGGTGGAGTACGCGGCGGCGGCGATCGGGACCAGGAGGTAGCCGGCCTGGGCGACCGAGGACCAGGCGAGGAGGCGGACGGCGCTGCGGGCGCGGGAGGCGTTCTGGCGGAGGGCCGCGACGTTGCCGACGGTCATGGTGAGCGCGGCGAGCACAGCGAGTGCGGGCCCCCAGACGTCGGCATAGGAGGGGAACGCGATGACGGTCACCAGAATGAGCCCCGAAAACCCGACGGCCTTCCCCACGACGGAGAGGTAGGCGGCGATCGGGAGGGGCGCGCCGACGTAGGTGTCGGGGACCCAGAAGTGGAAGGGCGCGGCGGCGGTCTTGAAGGCGAAGCCGACGAGAGTGAGGGCCACACCGGTCTTGGCGAGGGTGTCGAGCACCGGGGGCACGTCGCCGAGGCGGGCGGCGATCTCGGTGAGGTGCAGGGTGCCGGTGGTCGCGTACACGAAGCTGACGCCGAGCAGCATGACGGCGGTGGCGACGACGGAGGAGAGGAAGAACTTCAGCGCGGCCTCGGAGGAGCGCCGGTCGCCGCGCTTGATGCCGACGAGGGCGAACGCGGGCAGCGAGGCGACTTCGAGGGCGACGACGAGCGTGGCGAGGTCGCGGGAGGCGGGCAGCAGGGCGGCCCCGGCGGCGGAGGCCAGGAGCAGGAACCAGTACTCCCCCGCCGGCAGTTTGCGGGTGTCGTCGAGCGAGAGCAGGACGGTGAGGAACGCGCCGCCCAGGACGAGGGCCTGGATGACGAGGGTGAAGTGGTCGGCGGTGTAGCTGCAGGCCTGGGTGCCGGTGCTGACGCAGAAGGTGGACCGGTCCCCGGCCCGCAGGGGGATCAGGAGCGCCAGGGCGGCGGCGAGCGCGGTGAGGGCCCCGTAGCCGAGGAGCTGTTTGCGGTGCGCGGGCAGGAACAGGTCGGCGACGAGGACGATCAGGGCGGCCAGCGCGGTGAGGGTGGGGGGCGCGATGGCGAGCCAGTCGATGGACTGGACGACGCTGGGGGCGTCGGCCGCGACGGTGTGCCCGACGAGGCTTCCGGCGGCGGCGAGGTCGGAGGTGGTCAGGCCCGGGGTGGTGCCGAGGTCCGCGGTCACGACTTGCCTCCTGCGAGGAGCTGCTGCACGGCCGGGTCGGTGAGGCCGAGGAGGACGGCGGGCCAGAGGCCGGCGAGGACGGTGAGCGCGGCGAGCGGGGTCCAGGCGACGGCTTCGTACGTCCGGATGTCGGCGAGCTGCGGAGTGGTGGCGGGTCGGGCCCCGGCGACCCCGGACGGCTGGGGGCCGTCCGCCGGTCGCGGGGTCCGGTCGTCGGGCGACAGCGGGGAGTGGGGCGCGTGTTCGCCCATGCAGACGCGGCGGACGACGATGAGCATGTACGCGGCGGTGAGCAGGGTGCCGAACGCGCCGATGGCCATGAAGGTGCGGAACGCGGGGCGGCTGAGGCCCTCGGCAGGGCTGTACGCGCCGAACAGGGTGAGCATCTCGCCCCAGAATCCGGCGAGTCCGGGCAGGCCGAGCGAGGCGACGGCGGCGAAGGCGAGCAGCGCGCCGAGGCGGGGGGCCCGGCCGTAGAGGGCGGCCCCGGTCGCTCCGGCGAGGGTGTCGAGGTCGGCGGTGCCGTAGCGGTCCTTGATGGCGCCGACCAGGAAGAACAGCAGGCCGGTGATGAGGCCGTGGGCGATGTTGGCGAAGAGCGCGCCGTTGACTCCGGTGGGGGTCATGGTGGCGATGCCGAGGAGGACGAAGCCCATGTGGCCGACGGACGAATAGGCGATGAGCCGCTTGAGGTCGCCCTTGGCGCCGGTACGGGCCAGGGCCAGGCAGGCGAGGGATCCGTAGACGATGCCGACGACGGCGAACGCGGCGAGGTAGGGCGCGAAGGTCCGCATGCCGTCGGGGGCGATGGGGAGCAGGATCCGGACGAATCCGTACGTTCCCATCTTCAGCAGGACGCCCGCGAGGAGCACCGACCCGACGGTGGGGGCGGCGGTGTGGGCGTCGGGGAGCCAGCTGTGCAGGGGCCACATCGGGGTCTTCACGGCGAGGCCGAGACCGATCGCGAGTACGGCGATGACCTGCACGGATGTGGTGAGGCCCCGGCCGTTGTCAGTGGCGAGTGCCACCATGTCGAAGGTGCCGCTCTTCAGCCCGATGAGGAGGAGGCCCAGCAGCATGATGACCGAGCCGAGCAGCGTGTAGAGGATGAACTTCCAGGCGGCCGCCTGCCGTTGGCCGCCGCCCCACCGGGCGATGAGGAAGTACATCGGGATGAGGACCATCTCGAAGGCGAGGAAGAAGAGCAGCAGGTCGAGGACGGCGAAGGTGGCGAGAGTGCCGGATTCCAGGACGAGGACGAGGGCGACGAAGGCCTTCGGTGAGGGGCCCGCAGGCAGCTTGAAGTAGCTGTACAGCGCGCAGAGGAAAGTCAGCAGCGCGGTCAGGAGCAGGAGGGGGAGCGAGATGCCGTCGATGCCGAGGTGGATGCGGACGTCGAGCGCCGGGATCCAGCTGATGTCGGTGGTCGCCTGCATCGTGGCGGGGTGGTCGTGGTCGAAGCCGGCGGCCAGGACGATCGCGGCGATGAGCACGGCGCCGGTGACGGTCACACCGTGGCGGAGCACGGCCTGGTCGGGGTTCTTCCCCTTGAGCCAGGGCGGGGCGGGGAGCAGGGCCGCGACGGCGCCGAGGAGCGGGGCGACGACGATGAACGCCAGAAGGAACTGCATCACGGACGCACTGATATCGATCACGGTCACGACCCCGCGTTGACGTTGGCGAAGACGACGGCGGCGATCGCCAGGACGAGGGACCCGGCGAGCAGGGCGCCGGCGTAGGTCTGCACGTTGCCGGTCTGGGCCCGGCGGACGGCGGTGCCGAGGAAGCGGGTGACGGCGCCCGATCCGTTGACGTAGGTGTCGACGACCTCGCGGTCCAGGAAGCGGACGAGGCGGGCGGCTCCCTGGACGGGCCGGACGAACAGCGCCGTGTAGAGGGCGTCGAGGTGGAAGCCGGTGACCGCGTGGCGGTGGAGCGGGCCCAGGAGGAGTCGTCCCGGGTCGGCCGGGTCGTCGGCGTCCGCGATGGTGCCGTAGACGGCGGTGTGGGACGTCATGGCCTCGGCTTCGACGAGGGCGGGTTCGGCACCGGGGTGGGCGACGACGGCGCCGATGGGGATGCGGGCGGCGAGGGCGGTGGTGTGCCGCCAGGCGCCGTAGGTGACGAGCCCGCCGACGAGGCCGACGCCGGTGGACAGGACGGCGGTGGTGAGGGACGGGGTGAGGGCGTGCCCGTCGAACCAGTCGCCGATAGCACCGGCGGTGAGACCGAAGCCGATGGTGGGGACGGCCAGGATCCACAGGACGGAGGTCATGGCGACGGGCTGCCGGCCGTGGTCGGGGACTTCGGCCCCGCGGCCCCGGAAGGCGAGGAGCCAGAGGCGTACGGCGTAGGCGGCGGTGAGGACGGCGGCGAGGAGCCCGGCGATCAGGATCGTCCAGCCGGCGGCGGCCGGGGCGACGGTCCGGTCCCCGAGGGCGGTGTGCTCGGCGGCGAAGAGAACGGCTTCCTTGGAGAAGAAGCCGGCGAACGGCGGAATGGCGGCCAGCGCCAGGAGGGCGACGGTCATCGTCCAGTAGGCGTCCGGGACGCGGCGGGCGAGGCCGCCCATCCGGGACATGGCGGCCAGTGAGTTGGTGCCCGCGGCGTGGATGACGACACCCGCGGCGAGGAAGAGGACGGCTTTGAACGCACCGTGCGAGATCAGGTGGAAGACGGCGGCGCCCCGGTCGCCGACGGCGAGGGCGCCCGACATGTAGCCGAGCTGACCGATCGTCGAGTAGGCGAGGACGCGCTTGATGTCGTCCTGGGCGAGGGCGGCGAGCCCGGACCCGATCATCGTGACGGCGGCCATCACGGCGAGGACGACGAGCGCCGTGCCGGAGGCCGCGAAGACGGGCAGCAGGCGGGCCACGAAGTAGATGCCGGCGGCGACCATCGTCGCGGCGTGGATGAGCGCGGAGACGGGGGTGGGGCCGGCCATCGCGTCGGGCAGCCAGGTGTGCAGGGGGAACTGGGCCGACTTGCCCGCGACGCCCGCGAGGAGCAGCAGGGCGATGAGGGTGGGGTGGTCGAGTCCGCCGTTGCCGACGGCGGCGAGGATCTTGGTGATCCGGAAGCTGCCGGTGTCGGCGGCGAGTGCGAACAGCCCGATCAGGAAGGGGACATCGCCGAGCTTGGTGACCAGGAAGGCCTTGAGGGAGGCGGCCCGGGCCTCGGGCGTCTCCCAGTAGTGGCCGACGAGGAAGTACGAGCAGATGCCCATGATCTCCCAGCCGACCAGGAGCACCATCAGGTCGCCGGAGTAGACGACCAGGAGCATCGCGGAGGTGAAGAGGGAGACGAGGGCCGCGTAGGAGGGGTAGCGGGCGTCGTCGCGGAGGTAGGCCGTGGAGTAGAGCTGTACGCAGGTGGCGACGACGGTGACGAGGACGGCGACCAGAACGGCGAAGCCGTCGAGGTGCAGCGCCAGGTCGATCGGGACCGAGCCGGTGGGGGTGAGCTGGGTCGCGGCGTCGATGGCCCGGCCGCCGCCCTGGCGGACCGCGACGATCACGGCGAGAACAGCGGCGGTGAGGGTCGGGAGGATCGCCAGCGGGCGGACGAAGCCGGGGGCGGTGCGGCCGACGGCGAGCCCGGCGACGGCGCCGAGGAACGGGAGGAGGGGGACGAGGGCGGCGAGGGTCGTGGTGGTCACGTGGTGGCCTCTGCCTTCTTCGTCTTCCCTGGCTTCCCGTCGTTCCCGTCGCCCCTGTCGTTCCCGGTGTTCCCGTCGTTCCCGGTGTTCCCGTCGTTCCCGTCGTCCCTGGCGTCCGTGTCGCCTTCGTCGGGGAGCGTCTCGGCTTCGTCGGTCTCGGCGGTGTCGCGGAGCCGGTCGATGTCGGAGCTGCCCCGGTTGCGGTAGACGGCCAAGACGATCGCGAGGCCGATGCCGATCTCGGCGGCGGCGATGGCGATGGTGAAGAGCGTGAGGGCCTGGCCGGAGTGGAGGGTGTCGCGGAGCCAGACGTCGAAGGCGACGAGGTTGAGGTTGACGGCGTTGAGCATCAGCTCGACGGACATCAGGACCAGGATCGCGTTGCGGCGGGCGAGGACGCCGTAGAGGCCGACGCAGAAGAGGAGGGCCGCGAGTACGGCGGGATAGGCAAGGTGCATCAGCTCTGCTCCTCCTGGCCGGGCGTGCCGGATGCGCCGGGCGGGCCGGGCGTGCCGGGGCGGGCCGTGGTGTTCGTGCCCGTGCCCGTGCCCGCGCCCACTCCCGTGTCCGTGTCGCGTTTGCGGGACAGGACGATCGCGCCGACGAGGGCGGCGAGCAGGAGGACGGAGAGCGCCTCGAAGGGGAGGACCCAGTTCCGGAAGAGGAAGGCTCCGGTGACGGCGGTCGAGCCCTGGGCCGGCCCGTCGAGGTCGATCCAGGTCGTACGGAAGGCGTCGACCACGACCCAGACGAGGGCGGCTGCCGTGGCGGCGGCCACCCCGAGGGCGACCCACCGGTTGCCCGAATCGGCGTCCGGGGAGCGGCCGATGGGGGCCCGGGTGAGCATCAGGCCGAAGAGGAGGAGGACGACGATGGAACCGACGTAGATCAGGACCTGGACCCAGGCGATGAACTCCGCGGTGAGCAGGAGGTACTCGACGGCCAGTCCGCCGAGCGCGACGACGAGCCAGAGCGCGGCGTGCACCAACTGCTTCGTCGTGACGGTGATGACGGCGGCGCCGAGGGTGGCGAGGCCGACCAGGAGGAACGCGATCTCGACGCCGGACGGGGAGAGGAAGCCGGGGTGGTCGCCTGCGGCAGCGGTGGCGGTGAGCAGAGGAGGTGCGGTGTGCAGCATCACGGGGTTCCTCCCTTCTCGTCCTGCTGGGCCTGCTGGGCCTGCTGGGCGGCGAGTTTGTCGGCCGTCTTGCGGGCGGCGGCGATCTCCTTCGGCTCCTCGGCCCCGGGGTCGAGGGCAGGCGGCTCCGGCACGGTCCACATCCACTCGCGGAGCTTGTCGCGCTCATGGGTGAGTTCGTGGATGTCCGTCTCCGCGTACTCGAACTCGGGCGACCAGAACAGCGCGTCGAAGGGGCACACCTCGATGCAGATGCCGCAGTACATGCAGAGGGAGAAGTCGATGGCGAAACGGTCGAGGACGTTCCGGCTGCGCTCACGGCCGCCGGGGGCGGCGGGCGGCGACGTCTCCTTGTGGGAGTCGATGTAGATGCACCAGTCGGGGCACTCACGGGCGCAGAGCATGCAGACCGTGCAGTTCTCCTCGAACAGCCCGATGACGCCGCGGGAGCGGGGCGGGAGTTCGGGCTGGGTGTCCGGGTACTGCGCGGTGACGGTCTTCCTCGTCATCGTGCGCAGGGTGACGGCAAGGCCTTTGGCCAGGCCTGATCCGGGGATCGGGGGCATCAGTTGATCGCCACCTTCACGATGCCGGTGAGCGCGATCTGCGCGAGGGCGAGCGGGACGAGGGTGGTCCAGGCGAGCTTCTGCAACTGGTCCTCACGCAGACGCGGGTAGCTGACGCGCAGCCAGATGATGACGAACGCGAGGAGGGCGGTCTTGAGGAGGGTCCAGAGCCAGCCGAGTCCGTCGGCGCCGAACGGGCCGTGCCAGCCGCCGAGGAAGAGGACGGTGGTCAGGGCGCACAGGATGACGATGCCCGCGTACTCGGCGAGGAGGAACAGGGCGAAGCGCAGGCCGGTGTACTCGGTGTACGCGCCGAAAATGATCTCGGAGTCGGCCACCGGCATGTCGAACGGCGGGCGCTGGAGCTCGGCGAGACCGGCCACGAAGAAGACCAGGGCGCCGACGATCTGCCAGGGCAGCCACCACCACTCGAAGGCGTCGAGGATGCCGGTGAGCGAGACCGTCCCGGCCGCCATGGCCACGGAGGCGGCGGCCAGGAGCATCGGCAGCTCGTAGGAGAGGAGCTGCGCGGCGGTACGGAGGCCGCCGAGAAGGGAGAACTTGTTGGCCGATGCCCAGCCCGCCATGAGCGAGCCGAGGACGCCGATGCCCATGACGGCGAGCACGAAGAAGATGCCCGCGTCGACGACCTGGCCGACCGCGCCGTCGCCGGGGCCGACGGGGATGACCACGAGGACGAGAAGGTACGGGAGGAGAGCGACGGCGGGGGCGAGCTGGAAGACGCGGCGGTCGGCGGCGGCCGGGACCACGTCCTCCTTCTGCGCGAACTTCACGCCGTCCGCGACGAGCTGGGCCCAGCCGTGGAAGCCGCCCGCGTACATGGGGCCCAGGCGGCCCTGCATGTGGGCCATCACCTTGTGTTCCGTCTGGCCCACGAGGAGGGGGGCGACCAGGAACACGACGAAGACGATGGCCAGGCGGAGGGCGACGTCGAGAGCGTCGTTCACTCGGGATCGCCTCCGGCGGGGTGCTCTGGGGTGGGCTTGTCGGGGGTGGACTTGTCGGGGGTGGAGTCGTCGGGGGTGGAGTCGTCCGTCGGTGCGGGCTCGTCCGTGGGTGCGGGCTCGGTTGCGGCTGCGGGCTCGGTGGCGTTGCTGGGGGTGGGGTCGCCGCTGCGCGGGGCTTCTCCCCTGCCCGCCCCTTCCCGAACCGGGGGCTCCGCCCCCGTGCCCCCGCTCCTCAAACGCCGGAGGGGCTGGGATGTGGCTTCCGGTTCGTCTTCGTCGAAGGCCGGTCGGGCGTCGTGCCACGGTGCGTCCGACGCCGGACGCTGGCTGGCCGAACCGCCCGAGGCCGACCGGGAGCGACGCGGGCGGGTCGCCGGGGGTGCGGATGCCTCCGGCGTCACGGGGGCGGCCCCACCGGGCGCCGTCGGAGCGCTCGTGCCGGGCGCCGTCGGGGCGTCCGTGCCGGGTGCCGTCGGGGCGTCCGTGCCGGGTGCCGTCGGGCGTTGTGCCGCCGAGCCCTCGGCCGCGGTGCGGGTGCGGCGGGGCGGGCGGTCGGCTGCCGTGCGGGCTGTCCGGGCGGGGCGGGCGGCGGCCGGGGGGAGTTGGCCCTTCAAGGGGCCCCATTCGTTCGGGTCGGGGACCCCGGGCGGGAGCATCGCGCGGCGCTTGGGGCCGGTGTGGCCCTCCGCCGGCTCCCCCGGTTCCTTCGCCCCGGGCCAGGCCTTGGCCACGCGCGCGGCCAGGACGAAGTCCTTGCGCAGCGGGTGGCCCTCGAAGCCTTCCGGCAGGAGCAGCGGTACGAGATGGGGGTGGCCGTCGAACGCGACGCCGAACATCTCGTGCGTCTCGCGCTCGTGCCACGCGGCGCCCGCGTAGACGTCGATGGCGCTGGGCAGGACCGCCGCGTCGTGCGGCACGGTCGTCCGTACCATCAGCCGCCGCACCGTACCCGTGCCCAGGGCCGCGACATGGGCGCAGACGCGGAAGCCGGCACCCGGTTCGTCCACGGCGCTGAGCCAGTCGAAGTAGCTGCACCCGAGTTCGTCGCGGGCTGTCCGCAGCGCGGTGAGCCAGGCGGTGGCGGGGACGTCGACGGTCAGCAGGTCGTAGGCCGACTCCGCCGTGGCCTCGTCGCCGAACAGGTCGGTGACCGCGTCCGGCAGCCGGTCGTAGGCCTCGGCCGCCGCGGATTCCGCGTGCTGGTCGCGGTCGTTCATCGCTGCCCCTCCCCGTCCGGGTTCGGAGCCGCTGCCGGTGCGGCGACCAGGCCGCTGCGCAGGGCCTCGGTGGACGCGCCGCCGCCCGTCGCCCCGGTGGCGTACCGCTCGGCGAGGGATTCGCGCGCGATCTTCTCCTGGAGCTTGAGAATGCCCTGGAGCAGCGCCTCGGGCCGGGGCGGGCAGCCGGGTACGTACACATCGACGGGGATGATCTGGTCGACGCCCTTGGTGACGGAGTACGAGTCCCAGTAGGGGCCGCCGCAGTTGGAGCAGGCGCCGAAGGAGATGACGTACTTCGGTTCGGGCATCTGCTCGTACAGCCGCTTCACGGCCGGGGCCATCTTGTCCGTCACCGTGCCGGACACGATCATGAGGTCGGCCTGACGGGGGCCCGGCGCGAACGGGATCACGCCCAGCCGGATGAAGTCGTGGCGTGCCATGGAAGCGGCGATGAACTCGATGGCGCAGCAGGCGAGTCCGAAGTTGAAGACCCAGAGGCTGTAGCGGCGGCCCCAGTTGAGGACGACCTTCATCGGCTCCGGTGCGAGCCGGGAGAGCACGCCGAGGCGCTTCGGCTCGGGGAGGAGGACCGGGTCGGGCGAGGACCGGGGCGGGGCCGGGGGCGCGGGCTGCTGGGACTCGGGGGTCGGCCGGCTCGTCAGGCCCATGCGAGGACGCCCTTCTTCCATGCGTAGAGCAGTCCCACGGCCAGGAAGCCGAGGAAGATGAACATTTCGACCAGGGTCGTCGCCCCGTATCCGGGCGCCGCGAACACCGTGGCCCACGGGAACAGGAAGATGGAGTCGACCGCGAAGATCACGTAGAGGAACGCGTAGACGTAGTAGCGGACCTGGGTGTGCGCCCAGCCCTCGCCGACCGGGTCGACGCCGCATTCGTAGGTGAGGAGCTTCTCCGGGGTGGGGACGACGGGGCGCAGCAGTCGCCCGGCGCCGAAGGCCACGGCGACGAACAGGACGCCGACGAGGGCGAGCAGGCCGATGACCGAGTAGCTCTGGAAGTACTCCGACGCGAGTGCGGTGGGTCCGTCCACCGGGCCGCCGGACACGCCGGTCGTACCTGCCGCGTCCGCCACTCCGGTCATGCCTTCCGCGTCCGCCACGCCGGTCACGTCCGTAACGTCGGTCACGTCGGCCACGTCCGCCCCTCGCTCCTTCGTTGTCCGCATCTGTCCCGCGTACCTGTTCTGTACGCACGGGAGTCTAGGGCCTGCTAAACGGAGCGTAAGCAGCCGCGTCGGGCATCGGGTGGGGTTATCCCTACTTCACCCCACCCATGAGCCCCATGGTGTGCGCGGGCGCGGCCCGGCAGGCTGGGGGTATGACCATGAGCCCTTCCGTGCCGGACCCCGACCGGCTGCCGCCGGCCCGCTTCGCCCTCGACCGGTGGACCTGGCGGGAGGTCGCGTATCTGCTCGCCAATCTGCCGTTGGCCGTCGTCGGGTTCGTCTACACGGTCCTGGTGATCGCCGTCGGCGCCGGGCTCTCCGTCACGGTGATCGGTCTGCCGCTGCTGGTCGGCGGGCTCCAGGGTTCCCGGCTGCTGGGCCGGCTGGAGCGGCGGCGGGCGCGGGGGATGCTCGGCGTACGGGTCGAGGAGCCGAGTCCGCTGGCGCGCGGCCACCGGGACCAGGGGGTCTTCGCCCGGCTGTGGGCGGGGCTGAAGGACCCGGTGGGCTGGCGGGCGTTGCTGTACGGGTTCATCCGACTGCCGTGGGGGGTGCTGACGTTCGCGGTGACGCTGGTGAGCCTGTTCGTCCTGTGGCCGGTGCTGCCGTTCATCACGCGGGGGCTGACGGCGGTGGACCGGGCGATGGCGCGCGGGCTGCTGTCGCCCTCGGACGAGCTGGAGCGGCGCATCGCCGAGCTGGAGTCGGACCGGGGCGTGGTCGTGGACACCGCCGCCGCCGACCTGCGCCGGATCGAGCGCGACCTGCACGACGGAGCTCAGGCCCGCCTGGTCGCCCTCGCCATGGGGCTCGGCCTCGCCAAGGAGAAGCTCACGGACGACCCCGAGGCCGCGGCCCGCATGGTCGACGAGGCACACGGCGAGATCAAGGTGGCCCTTCAGGAGCTGCGCGACCTGGCCCGCGGGATCCACCCGGCCGTCCTCACCGACCGGGGCCTGGACGCCGCGCTCTCCGCCATCGCCTCCCGCTGCACGGTCCCGGTCAAGGTGTCGGTGGGGCTTCGGGGGCGTCCGGCGGAGGCGATCGAGGGGATCGCGTACTTCACCGTCTCGGAGCTGCTCCAGAACATCAGCAAGCACAGCGGCGCGCGGTCGGCCTCCGTCGATGTGTGGCGTTCGGAGGACCGGCTGATGCTCCAGGTCACGGACGACGGCGGGGGCGGGGCCCGGATGGACGGCGGTGGTACGGGGCTGGCGGGGCTCGCCGAGCGGCTCGACGCGGTCGACGGGGTGTTCGTCCTGGACTCGCCGGAGGGCGGGCCGACGACCGTCACCGCCGAGCTGCCCTGGCGCGACCGGACCGCCGTCCGGCCGGCTGTCTGACCCCTGACCCCTGACCGCTGACCCCTGACCCGCTGTCCGCCCGGGGGGTGGGGAAAACCCCCGGGCGGATACGGAGAGGGACCTCATGGTGCGGAAGGCCGCCGGCCAGCACCCTTGAGGGAGAACGGTCCGTGGTGTGACGGGCCGCCTCCGCGCCATCACGGCGCACGCCCCACGCACAGCCCACTGAGAGACTGAGACAGAGACGGAACGGACGGGGACTCATGGCCACGGCATACGGACCGGACACGCGGGACCGGGAGCATCAGGGTTCCGGACCCGGCTTCGGGGCGAACACCCCGAGCACCCCGGCGAAGCACTTCCTCCCGGCGCCGCTGCGTGCGCCGCTGGAGGCCCGTGCCTGGCGCGAGCTCCTCTACGCGCTGCTGAGCTTCCCGCTCAGCACGGTGATGTTCGTCTTCGCGGTCACCATGACGTCGATGAGCGCGGGTCTGCTGGTCACCTTCATCGGGATTCCGGTCCTCGCGGCCGGTCTCGCCGTCTGCCGGGGGTTCGGTGCGCTGGAGCGGCACCGGGCGCGCGGGCTGCTGCGGGTGGAGGTGGCGGATCCGGAGCGGGTGCGGGGGAAGACCGGCGGTCCGATGTCCTGGATGGGCGCGGTTCTCAAGAGCGGGGTGTCCTGGCGGCACCTGCTGTACGCGCTGCTGCACTTCCCGTGGGCGACGTTCACGTTCGTCGTCGCGATCTCGTTCTGGACGTACGGCCTGGCGGCGCTGACGTACCCGCTGTGGTTCTGGCTCTTCCCGGTGTTCGGTGGGCAGGGCGGCCTCCAGCTGTACGGGGACAGCACCCACCAGGAGTATCTGGACTCGCCCGGCGAGCTGGCGGTGACCGGGGCGGTGGGCCTGGTGCTGGTGCTGGCGGCGCCGTGGATCGTGCGGGGTCTGCTGACGGTGGACCGGCTGATGGTCACCGGTCTGCTGGGCCCGTCGCGGCTGGCCACCCGGGTCTCCGAGCTGGAGTCGGACCGGGGCGTGGTCGTGGACACCGCCGCCGCCGACCTGCGCCGCATCGAGCGCGACCTGCACGACGGAGCGCAGGCCCGCCTGGTCGCCCTCGCGATGGATCTGGGCCTGGCGAAGGAGAAGCTGACCGACGACCCCGAGGCCGCGGCCCGCATGGTGGACGAGGCGCACGGCGAGGTGAAGGTGGCCCTTCAGGAGCTGCGTGACCTGGCCCGCGGGATCCACCCGGCCGTCCTCACCGACCGGGGCCTGGACGCCGCGCTGTCCGCCATCGCCTCCCGCTGCACCGTGCCCGTGACGGTCGAGGTGGACCTGGACGCGCGGCCCGCGCAGGCGATCGAGGGCATCGCGTACTTCACCGTCTCGGAGCTGCTCCAGAACGTCAGCAAGCACGCCCGGGCGACCCGGGCCACGGTCGACGTGTGGCGGGCGGCCGACCGGCTGATGCTCCAGGTCACGGACAACGGCCGGGGCGGGGCGTCGTCGTCGGCGGGCGGCGGACTGGCCGGGCTGACGGAGCGGCTGGACGCGGTGGACGGGGTCCTCGTGGTCGACTCCCCGGCCGGTGGCCCGACGACGGTCACGGCCGAGCTGCCCTGGCGCGGCTGACGCCCGAACCGCCTCTGCCTCACCCGTCCGCACACGCCCCGTACCCGTCGCACACGCTTCGTCGCACACGCCCCGTCGCCCGGACCCTCGGTCCGGGCGACGGGGCGTACAGCCGTGAGCGCCCGGGGCGTCACCCGGTGCGTCGCCCGGTGCGCAGGGGGCCGTACTCCCGGTCCGCGTGGGTTATCCACAGGCTCCCCATCCGTGTCCGGGTCCTGGGATGCTTGAGCGGTCGGGGCGCGGCGCGCGGTGGTCGGGCGTGGTGCGCGCGGGGTCGCGGGGAACGCGGCATATTCGGAACAGTGGGGGACTCGCAGTCGTGGAGAACGTGGAGAACAGGGTGCGCGTGGTCATCGCCGAGGATTCGGTCCTGCTCAGGGAGGGGCTCACCCGTCTGCTCACCGATCTCGGGCACGACGTGGTCGCGGGGGTCGGGGACGCGGAGGCGCTGCTCAAGACCGTGGCGGAGCTCGACGCCCAGCAGGCGCTTCCCGATGTGGTGGTCGCCGATGTGCGGATGCCGCCGACGCACACCGACGAGGGGGTGCGCGCGGCGGTGCGGTTGCGGAAGGACTACCCGGACATCGGGGTGCTGGTCCTCTCCCAGTACGTGGAGGAGCAGTACGCCACCGAGCTGCTGGCGGGCAGCAGCCGGGGGGTGGGGTATCTGCTGAAGGACCGGGTGGCCGAGGTCCGCGAGTTCGTGGACGCCGTCGTCCGGGTGGCGCAGGGCGGGACGGCGCTGGACCCGGAGGTGGTGGCGCAGTTGCTGGGCCGCAGCCGGAAGCAGGACGTGCTGGCCGGGCTGACCCCGCGTGAGCGGGAGGTCCTCGGACTGATGGCCGAGGGCCGGACGAACTCCGCCGTCGCGCGGCAGCTCGTGGTGAGCGACGGGGCGGTCGAGAAGCATGTCAGCAACATCTTCCTGAAGCTGGGGCTCTCGCCCAGCGACGGGGACCACCGGCGCGTCCTCGCCGTGCTGACCTACCTGAATTCCTAGCGATCTGACACCCTGTCAGATATGGGTGAAAGCCGGAGGTGGGGCGCGAGCTCCCGGCGGACCCCCGGGGGCCGCACGCCGGAAGCGCTCCGGGAGCGCTCCGGGAGCACGGCGCAGGTCCAGGGGTGTCCGGCGGGCGCCGGACGGGCACCTCTGACCGAGGGAGAGCGGCAGAAGGGCCGAGGGAGGGCGAGAGGGAGGGCCGCAGGGAGGGCGAGGGGGCCTAGGACCAAAGACCCAGAGCTCAGCCACGTCCATCCCATGATCGGGGGGCTACGAAAGGTGACAAACCTTACGGAAAGGGTGTCTCAAAACAGCGTCCACCATATGATCGGTCCCTGGAGGGCCACCTACGCGGACGTAGGGTGGCCTCTGGGATCGCCGGCTGGCCGGACGGTTCCGAACCGCCGCCCCAAGGGAGGTCCAGTTCAGTGACGAGCCAGGTCAGTAGCGCGGCAGAGAAGGCCGATGAGGCCAATGACGCCGTCCTCGGGGGTCAGCGAGCCCCCCTGTCAGGTACGACGGGAACCACGGGCGGCGACGGGAAGGAAATCCGTCGCCTGGACCGGGTGATCATCCGTTTCGCGGGCGACTCGGGTGACGGTATGCAGCTCACGGGTGACCGGTTCACCTCGGAGACCGCTTCCTTCGGCAACGATCTCTCCACCCTGCCGAACTTCCCGGCCGAGATCCGGGCCCCCGCCGGCACCCTGCCGGGGGTCTCTTCCTTCCAGCTCCACTTTGCCGATCACGACATTCTGACCCCGGGCGACGCCCCCAACGTCCTGGTCGCGATGAACCCCGCCGCACTGAAGGCGAACATCGACGACGTACCGCGCGGCGCGGAAATCATTGTGAACACCGACGAGTTCACCAAGCGGCCGATGGCGAAGGTGGGGTACGCGACCAGTCCGCTGGAGGACGGTTCGCTGGAGGCCTACAACGTCCATCCGGTGCCGCTGACGACGCTGACGCTGGAGGCGCTGAAGGAGTTCGGACTCCCCCGCAAGGAGGCCGAGCGGTCCAAGAACATGTTCGCGCTGGGTCTGCTGTCGTGGATGTACCACCGGCCGACCGAGGGGACGGAGACGTTCCTGCGGCAGAAGTTCGCGAAGAAGCCGCAGATCGCCGAGGCGAACGTGGCCGCCTTCCGGGCCGGGTGGAATTTCGGCGAGACGACCGAGGACTTCGCGGTCTCCTACGAGGTCGCCCCGGCGTCGCACGCCTTCCCCACCGGCACCTACCGCAACATCTCGGGGAACCTCGCCCTGTCCTACGGCCTGATCGCCGCCGGGCAGCTGGCGGACCTGCCGCTCTACCTGGGGTCGTATCCGATCACCCCGGCCTCGGACATCCTGCACGAGCTGTCCCGGCACAAGAACTTCGGTGTGCGGACCTTCCAGGCCGAGGACGAGATCGCCGGGATCGGTGCGGCGCTCGGTGCGGCGTTCGGCGGGGCGCTGGGCATCACGACGACGTCCGGCCCCGGGGTGGCGCTGAAGTCGGAGACGATCGGTCTCGCGGTCTCCCTGGAACTGCCGCTGCTGATCATCGACATCCAGCGCGGTGGACCGTCCACCGGGCTGCCGACCAAGACCGAGCAGGCCGATCTGCTCCAGGCGATGTTCGGGCGCAACGGCGAGGCCCCGGTCCCGATCGTGGCCCCGCAGACCCCGGCCGACTGCTTCGACGCCGCGATCGACGCGGCCCGGATCGCCCTGACCTACCGGACCCCGGTCTTCCTGCTCTCCGACGGCTATCTCGCCAACGGCTCCGAGCCCTGGCGCATCCCGGACACGGCGACGCTGCCCGATCTGAAGACGTCCTTCGCCACCGGCCCGAACCACACCCTGGCCGACGGCACCGAGGTCTTCTGGCCCTACAAGCGCGACCCGCAGACCCTGGCCCGCCCCTGGGCCATTCCCGGGACGGCCGGCCTCGAACACCGCATCGGCGGGATCGAGAAGCAGGACGGCACCGGCAACATCTCCTACGACCCGGCCAACCACGACTTCATGGTCCGCACCCGCCAGGCGAAGATCGACGGCATCGAGGTCCCCGACCTCCAGGTCGACGACCCGGCCGGGGCGGCCACCCTGGTGCTCGGCTGGGGGTCGACGTACGGGCCGATCACCGCCGCCGTGCGCCGGCTGCGGGCAGCGGGCGCGCCCATCGCCCAGGCCCATCTGCGCCACCTCAACCCCTTCCCGAAGAATCTCGGTGAGGTGCTGAAGCGCTACGACAAGGTCGTCGTGCCGGAGATGAATCTCGGCCAGCTCGCGATGCTGCTGAGGGCGAAGTATCTGGTGGACGCCCACAGCTACAACCAGGTCAATGGAATGCCGTTCAAGGCAGAGCAGCTCGCCACGGCTCTCAAGGAGGCCATCGATGCCTGACACCGACGAACTGCGGCACAACGAACTGCTGCAGCTGGTGCCCAAGGCCGAGGCGAAGCAGTCCATGAAGGACTTCAAGTCCGACCAGGAAGTGCGCTGGTGCCCCGGCTGCGGCGACTACGCGGTCCTCGCCGCCGTCCAGGGCTTCATGCCGGAGCTGGGGCTCGCGAAGGAGAACATCACCTTCGTCTCCGGCATCGGCTGCTCCTCCCGCTTCCCGTACTACATGAACACGTACGGGATGCACTCCATCCACGGCCGCGCCCCGTCCATCGCGACCGGGCTCGCCACCTCCCGCCGCGACCTGTCGGTGTGGGTGGTCACCGGTGACGGCGACGCGCTCTCCATCGGCGGCAACCACCTCATCCACGCCCTGCGCCGCAACGTCAACCTCAAGATCCTCCTGTTCAACAACCGGATCTACGGGCTGACGAAAGGCCAGTACAGCCCCACCTCCGAGCTGGGCAAGATCACCAAGTCGACGCCGATGGGGTCGCTCGACGCGCCCTTCAACCCGGTGTCCCTCGCCATCGGCGCGGAGGCCACGTTCGTGGCGCGGACGGTCGACTCCGACCGTAAGCACCTCACGAGCGTGCTGCGCGCGGCCGCCGAGCACTCGGGCACGGCACTGGTGGAGATCTACCAGAACTGCAACATCTTCAACGACGGCGCTTTCGAGGTCCTCAAGGACAAGGAACAGGCCGCCGAGGCCGTCATCCGCCTCGAACACGGACAGCCGATCCTCTTCGGCTCCCAGGAGCCCAAGGGCGTCGTCCGCGATCCGGCCACCGGTGATCTCAAGGTCGTGGCCGTCACGGAGGAGAACCGCTCGCAGGTCCTCGTCCACGACGCCCACGCGGAATCGCCCACGACGGCGTTCGCGCTGTCGCGGATCGCCGACGCGGACACCCTGCACCACACCCCGATCGGGGTGCTGCGCAGCGTCGAGCGGCCCGTCTACGACACGCTGATGTCGGACCAGCTGGACGCCGCCGTCGAGCGCGACGGCAAAGGTGACCTCGGCTCGCTGCTCGCGGGCAACGACACCTGGACGGTCATCGGCTGAGGCCGAGGCTGAGCGCTCCGGCCAGGACTCGGGCCGAGGCCGCTGCCGAACGAGGACCGTACGCGTACCGCCCGGCGAGGCCCGGGCCCGATCCCCACGGGATCAGGCCCGGGCCTCGTCGTATGCCTCGCGCGCCGCCTGCACCGCGTCCACCTGGCGTTCGGTCCAGCGGGCGAGCGCCCACACCCGCTCGGCGGCATCGACGCCGAGCGGGGTCAGCGCATAGTCCACCCGCGGCGGGATCACCGGCTTCGCGTCCCGGTGGACGAATCCGTCGCGCTCCAGCGTCTGAAGGGTCTGGGCCAGCATCTTCTCGCTGACCCCGCCCACCTCGCGGCGCAGTTCGCTGAAGCGGTACGAACGCTCCAGCAGTGCCGCCAGGACGAGCACACCCCAGCGGCTCGTCACATGCTCCAGGACCAGCCTGGAGGGGCACATGGGCTGCTTGACGTTCCCCGTCACGTTGACGTCCCCGGTTGCGCTCACTGTCATGCCAGTACCTTACTTCAAAGTGGGTACTTTCTCTTGGTTAGCGCTTCCCCTAGGGTTGTGACGAAAGCACGGAAGCGCGGAAGCGCGGAAGCGCAGAAGCGGACCAGATCACCGAAATCGGAGAACCCCCCCATGAGCATCGTTGTCACCGGAGCCACTGGCGCACTCGGCCGCCTCGTCGTCGACGCCCTGCTGGCCACGGTCCCGGCCGGCGAGGTCGTCGCGGTCGTGCGCGACAAGGAGAAGGCCGCCGCGCTCGCCGCCCGGGGCGTGGAGCTGCGCATCGCGGACTACAGCCGCCCCGAGACCCTCGCCGGAGCCTTCCGGTCCGGTGACCGGGTGCTGCTGATCTCCGGCAGCGAGGTGGGCAAGCGGGTGGCGCAGCACACCGTGGTCATCGACGCGGCGAAGGCGGCGGGCGTCGCCCGGCTCGCGTACACGGGCATCCTCGGCGGGCCGGACGCGGACTTCACGCTGGCCGACGAGCACCGGGCCACCGAGCAGCTGATCCTCGACTCCGGGCTGCCGTACACCTTCCTGCGCAACGGCTGGTACACGGAGAACTACACCGCCAACCTGGCCCCGGTCCTGGCGCACCGCGCGGTCGTCTCCAACGCGGGCGAGGGCCGCATCGCCTCCGCCGCCCGGGCCGACTACGCCGCCGCGGCAGCCGCCGTGCTCACCGGTGACGGCCACCTGAACACGGCCTACGAGCTGAGCGGCGACACCGCCTGGTCGCTCGCCGAGTACGCCGCGCTGCTGTCCGAGCTGACCGGCGAGGAGATCGCGTACAAGAACGTCCCGGCCGCCGCGCACCAGGAGATCCTGGTCGGCGCGGGACTGCCCGAGGGCTTCGCGGCGATCCTCGCCGACGTGGACGAGGCGATCGGGCGCGGGCGGCTCGCGGGGACGAGCGGCGACCTCGCCCGGCTCATCGGCCGCCCGACGACGCCCCTCGCCGAGACCGTGCGCGCCGCCCTGTCCGCCGCCTGAGCCTCGACGCGCCCCCTCCCCGCCCTCGCCCCACGTCCACCGCAGCCAGCACTGTCATGAGTGTTTCCGTGAGACGGCTATGACACGAAGCCCTTCCGGCGTTACCGTCGTGCCGTCGGCGGATCCGCCGGTGAGGGCGGGCCGGGAGGGCACGTGGAGGGCAAGCACGTGGAGGGCAAGAACGAACAGCGGACAGGCCTGCTGTACGGAATCGGCGCATACGGGATGTGGGGCATCGTCCCCCTCTTCTGGCCGCTGCTGAAGCCGTCCGGGGCGATCGAGATCCTCGCCCACCGGATGGTCTGGTCGCTCGGCGTCGTCGCCGTCGCGCTCCTGGTCGTACGCCGCTGGGCCTGGATCGGCGAGCTGGCCCGCGATCCCCGCAAACTGGGCCTCATAACGGTCGCGGCGGCGACCATCACCGTCAACTGGGGCCTCTACATCTGGGCCGTGAACAACGGCCAGGTCGTCGAGGCCTCGCTCGGCTACTTCATCAATCCGCTGGTCACCATCGCCATGGGCGTCCTGCTGCTGGGCGAACGGCTGCGCCCGGTGCAGTGGGCCGCGGTCGCCACGGGTCTGCTCGCCGTCCTCGTCCTGGCGATCGGTTACGGCAAGCCGCCCTGGATCTCGCTGGTGCTGGCGTTCTCCTTCGCCACGTACGGCCTGGTGAAGAAGAAGGTGAACATGGGCGGCCTGGAGTCCCTGGCCGCCGAGACCGCAGTGCTCTTCGTGCCCGCGCTCGGCTTCCTGCTCTGGCTGGCCGCCACCGGCGCGTCGACGTTCACGGCCGGGGGCGCGGGGCACGGATTCCTGCTCGCGGCGACGGGCATCGTCACGGCGGTCCCGCTGATCTGCTTCGGCGCGGCGGCGGTCCGGGTGCCGTTGTCCACGCTGGGGCTGCTCCAGTATCTGGCCCCGGTCTTCCAGTTCGGCCTCGGCGTCCTCTACTTCCACGAGTCGATGCCGCCCGAGCGATGGGCCGGGTTCGCCCTGGTCTGGCTGGCGCTGTCACTGCTGACCTGGGACGCACTGCGGACCGCTCGGCGCAACCGGGCGCTGGCGCTGAAGCTGCTGGCGACGGCCGCCGCCGCACCGGTGGCCGCCGCACCCGAGCCCACACCCGACCCCACGCCCACAGCCCCGGACCCCGCACAACAAAAGATTACCTAGTTGCTTTTCTTACTCGGTTACGTTTCTCTGGTCCTGGATGGACGGACGGCCGGAGAGCGTGACCGAAGGAGAGGCATGGGCATGACCGACGTACTCATCGTGGGAGCAGGACCCACCGGACTGGTGCTGGCCTGCGATCTGGCCCGGCGCGGTGCCGACGTACGGATCGTGGACCGGTCCCCCGCGCCGCCGCGCACCTCGCGCGCCAAGGGCCCCAACCCCCGGTCGCTGGAGATCCTGGACGATCTCGGGGTGGTCGAGGAGGTGCTCGCCGCCGGTTCGGCCCCGCTGCCGATGCTCAAGTACCGCGACCGCCTCCCGGTCGCGGAGTCCGATCCGTGGGCCGACTCCGCGCCACCCCCGGACGCCCCCTACGACCGGGGGTGGCTGATCGCCCAGTGGCGGCTGGAGGGGATCCTCCGCGACCGGCTGGCCGGGTACGGGGTCCACGTCGAGCTGGGCCGCGAGGTCGTGGGGCTGGCGGAGGAGGCCCACGGGCGGCGGGTGGACGTGACGTTCGCGGAGGGCCGGACGGAACGGGCACGGTACGTCGTCGGCTGCGACGGCGCCCACAGCTCTGTACGGAAACTGCTCGGGATCGGGTTCGCGGGGACCACCGACGAGGACCAGGTGATGGTCTGCGGCGATGTCGACCTGGCCGAGGGCGCCCTGGACCGTACCCGCTGGCACCAGTGGTTCGACGAGGACGGCGCGGTGATGCTCTGCCCGATCCCCGGTACGCGGACGGGCTGGTGGTTCCAGGCCGGGCCGGAGCGGGACGGGCGGGGGCAACCGCTCGCGCCCACCGCCGACGGGTTCCGGCGGCTGCTCGCTCACCACACCGCTCTGCCCGGCGAGGCCCTGACGCGGGCCGAGCTGCTGTCGACGTACCGGGTCAATGTGCGGATGGCGGACCGGTTCCGCGCGGGGCGGGTCTTCCTCGCGGGCGACGCGGCGCATGTGCACGCCATCGCGGGCGGCCTCGGGATGAACACCGGCATCCAGGACGCGTTCAACCTGGGCTGGAAGCTGGGCCTGGTGCTCGCCGGTCACGCGGACGCGACGCTGCTGGACACGTACGAGGAGGAGCGGCTTCCGGTGGCCGCGCAGACCCTGGACCTCACATCGGAGCGGCTGCGGGCCGCGCTGGAGGCGATCCGCCGGCCCGGCGGCGGCCTGGACGCGGCGATCACCCCGGACACCACCGGCCTGGGCGTCGGCTACCGCTGGAGCTCCCTGGCCGCCTCCCGCGCCGACGCGCCGCAGGCCGGCGACGGCTCGTCCGCCGCCCCGCACGCCGGGGACCGGACACCCGACGCACCCGACACGCCCGTCGCCGGGGACCGCGCCCCGGACGCCCCCTGCACCGACGCCGCGACCGGAGCCCGTACCCGGCTGCACCGGATCTTCGCCGGCCCCCGCACCACGGTCCTCGGCTTCGGCCCCGGGAGCGCGGCGGTCCTGCGCGAGGCGGCGGCCGCGTACGGTGACGCCGGGGTGCGGACCTGCCGGGTGTACGGGGCGGACGAGGACCGGGCCGGGGCGGAGCCGGGAGCGGTGGTCGACGACGCGGGCCACGCGGCCGCCGCGTACGGAACGGGAGCCTCCGGCGGTACGGGCGCGGGCACCGTCGTGGTCGTCCGCCCCGATCACCACGTGGGCGTGGCCGTTCACCACGTGGGCGTGGCCGCCCTGGCGGACGACGCCCGCGCCGTACGGGAGTATCTGCGCCGGCTCCACGGAGCGGACCGGTCCCCCGGCATGGTGGACGCCGTGCGGTAAAGGCTGATTGAGTGCCCGGATGGGGACTGTGCTGGGGGCCATGAGGAACGTGCGGTGGCACGAGCTGCAGCACGCGTACGGCTCCGCGTCCCAGGTTCCGGGCGTGCTGTCGCGGATCGCCTGGGGCGACGCGCCGACGTCGGACGAGGCCCTGGGCGATCTGGAGCGGTGGATCGGCACGCCTCCCGTCTTCGACTCGACGGCGGCGACGGTGCCGTTCCTCTGGGAACTGGCGGCGACGGACACGGTCCGGGACCGGGCGGGCGTCCTGGATCTGCTCGCCACGATCCTGGCCGCCGGGAACGCCGAGCACCCGGCGTGGACCAGGGCCGCGCACGACGAGGTGGCTGCGGGGCGCGCCACGGCCGCCCGCCTGGCCGCCACGCCTGCTGCCCCCGCCACGCCCGCTGCACCCGCTGACCCCGCCGCACCGGACACGCCCGAGGCCGGGGGCACGGCCCCCGCGCAGGCCGTACGCACGGCCGCCGCGCGCCTGCTGGCCGCGATCGACCGGCACGACTGCCCCGCCTGCGCCGCCCGCTCTCCGCGCGAGGCGTGAGGCGTGAGGCGTGAGGCGTGAGGCGCCTCACTCGTCGGTGACGGTGAGCCGGGCACGGTGGGCCCGGACCTTGTGACGGTTGCCGCAGCGCTCCATCGAGCACCAGCGGCGCTTGCCGGGGCGCGAGGTGTCGACGAACAGCAGACGGCAGTCGTGCGCGCCGCAGGTGCGGATCCGGTGGGCGTACACCCCGGTGAACAGGTCGACCGCATCGCGGGCGACGGTGGACAGCAGCCCGGCCCCGGTGCCTCCCGGGGCCCACTCCCGGCCGCCGCCCGCGGTCAGCCGGGCCGTCAGGGGCGGGTGCGCCGCCGCGCCGTTGAGGGTGGCGAGGTCGTCCGGGCCGGGCGGCGCCCCGTGCACATGCCCCTCGGCCAGCCGCCAGAGCGCATCGCGCAGGGCACGCGCGTCCACCACCTCGTCCCTGCTCACCGCGAGCCCTCCACGGGATCCGGTACGGGTTCCCGTACGGGATCCGGCGCCGAGCCCCCCGGGCAGTCGGCTCTCCTCCGCCCAGCGCACCAGGTCGGCCGGCTCGTGCAGCACCTCGACGTACGACAGCGGGCCGGGCCCCCCGGTCGTCAGCAGCTCCAGGCACAAAGCGCCCGGATCGAACCGGAACGAACTGCCGTCCGGATGCCGCAGCAACAGCCCCGGCGTGTCCATTGCCTTCCCGCTCATGTAACCACTATAAACGGTTTCCATGACGCAGCCTCAGCCCCAGCCCCGGACTCAGACGCAGCCACTGTCCTGGAAGCTCGTGATCGACAGCGCCGACCCGCACGCGCAGGCCGGGTTCTGGGCGGCGGCCCTGGGTTATCTCGTCGAGGACAACAGCCCGCTGGTCGAGCAGCTGCTCGCGGCCCGCGCCGTGCCCGAGGCCATCACGACCCACGCCCACGGCCGCCGCGCCTGGCTCGACCTCGCGGCGGCCCGGCATCCGGACGACCCGTACGACGAGATCAGCGGTACGGGGCAGGGGCGGCGGCTGCTGTTCCAGCGGGTGCCGGAGCCGAAGACGGTGAAGAACCGCCTCCACATCGATGTGCACTCGGCCCCGGGTCAGCGTGACGCGGAGCAGGAGCGACTGGTGGGGCTGGGCGCACGCGTGCTGCGTACGGTCGACGAGCAGGGTGGGAGCTGGATCGTCATGGCGGATCCGGAGGACAACGAGTTCTGCCTGAACTGAGCGCTGCCCGAACCCGGTCCGGGCCGGTCACTCGGGAGTGACGGCCCGCCGTACGCAGGCGCGCAGCATCGTGCGGCGCTGTTCGTGCACGTCGGCGGGCTCGTCGTCCGTCGCCGCGTACACATTGCTCACCGGCGACCAGGCCATCGACATCGCGATGACCATGGCCAGCACGTCGAACGGATCGCCCGGCCGCACCCGCCCGGCCTCCTGCGCCTCGGCGATGAGCCGCAGCTTCCGGTCGTCGCGGCGGCGGCCCTCCTCCACGAGGTGCCCGGCGGGCCGGCGCTCCAGGCGCGCCCAGGTGGCCAGCCGGATGAGGTCGGGGCGGCGGAGGTACTCGTCGTAGAGGCGGACGGCCCAGTCCGCGAGGTCGTCCGCGTCGATCGGGACGACGTTCATGATGCGCTCCAGCGAGGCGTAGAAGATCGCGTCGAAGAGCTTTTCCTTGTTGCCGAAGTACGCGTACAACTGCGCCTTGTTGGTGTGCGCGGCGGACACGATCCGCTCGATCCGCGCGCCCGCGATCCCGTACTCGGCGAATTCCTGGGTCGCCACATCGAGGATCCGCTGGTACGTCGCGGCTCCGCGAGTGGTCATGGGCTGGTCCGCCATGCCCCGAGGCTATCAAACAGAACAGTTGGTTTGCCGATGCGGCCGACTGCGCTTACGCTCGAAGAAGCCCGATAGACCGAACAGTCTGTTTAAGGAGATGGCCCATGCGTACGACGACCGGCTGGCTGGCGACCGACGACCCCGGCGGCTCGACGGAGACGCTGCGGCGCTCCGTACTGGAACGCCGCGACCTGCGCCCCGACGACCTCGCGGTCCGGGTCGACTTCTGCGGCGTCTGCCACTCCGACCTGCACGCCCTGCACACCCGGCACGACGGGGGCCCCGCTCTCGTACCGGGCCACGAGTTCACCGGCGTGGTGACCGCCACCGGCTCCGCCGTCACCCGCTTCGCGGCCGGCGACCCGGTGGCCGTCGGCAACATCGTCGACTCGTGCGGCACGTGCGCCATGTGCCTCGCGGGCCAGGAGAACTTCTGCCACACCGGCCCGACGCTCACCTACAGCGGGTCCGACCGGCAGGACGGCTCGACCACGCTCGGCGGCTACTCCCGCGAGTACGTCGTCCGCGACGCGTTCGCGTACGCACTGCCGCCCGGCCTGGACCCGGCGGGCGTCGCTCCCCTGCTCTGCGCGGGCATCACCGTCTGGGAGCCCCTGCGCGCGCTGGGCGTGGGGCCCGGCAGCCGGGTGGCGGTGGCGGGCCTCGGCGGCCTCGGACACCTCGCGGTCAAGCTGGCGGTCGCCCTGGGCGCGACCACCTCGGTGATCAGCCGCTCGCCCGACAAGGCCGACGACGCCCGCCGCCTCGGCGCCCACGGACTCCTGGTCTCCACGGACGAGGACCAGATGGCAGCGGCCCGGGACAGCTTCGACGTCGTCATCGACACCATCTCCGCGCCGCACGACCTCGGCCCGTACCTGCGGCTGGTCGCGCTGGACGGCACGCTCAGCCACCTCGGACACCTCGGCCCGGTCGAAGTGAACACCTTGGATCTGCTGGTGGGCCGCAAGAAGCTCAGCTCGGCGGGGAGCGGCGGACGCCCCGCCACCGCCGCCATGCTGGAATTCTGCGCCGAGAAGGGCATCACCGCGGACGTCGAGGTGCTCCCCTCGGCCCGGGTGAACGAGGCGCTGGACCGCCTGAGCCGCAACGATGTCCGCTACCGGTTCGTCCTGGACCTCTCGGACCTCGACGCACCCGCCCCCGACACGTCCGGACGGGTCGCGTCGGAGTAGGCCGGAGTGGGCCGAAGTAGGCCGGAGCAGGACGGCGTAGGTCGGAGCAGGGCTGCGGCACAGCCTCAGGACCCCGCCCCGCCGCCTCCGTCCCGGTCGCGCTGCACCTCCTCCCTGATCCGCTCCGCCATCAGATCGGCGAGCGGATCCGTGACATCCCAGGAGTGCGCGGACGGGTGCCGGTCGTACAGCACGCAGGCGTCCCCCTCCTTGACGGACAGCCGGTGGATGACGGCCGGACACGGCAACAGTTCCTTGAAGCGGAACTTCCGCCGTCCGTCGGCGTCGGCCCAGAGCATCCACAGATCCCGCCCGCCATAGGCCGACCAGAGCTGGGCCGCGTGCTCGGTGTCCTCGTCGTGCTCGCCGAGTTCACAGAGCAGGAATTCGTCCAGCTCAGGAGCTTCCGACGCCTCGCCGGGCCCGTCCTCCAGACCCATGAGCGCGACGCGCGCGCCCATCTCGGGGAGTTCGGTGAAGGCGGTGCACTGCAACATGGCGCTCATCCTTGCCGGTGAGAGGGGGGAGGGGTGCGGGCGGCAGCGGCCAGGGGGCGCATGACGAGCCCGTACCAAGCCGTGGCGTCCCGGGCGACGAACTCGTACGGGAGCCCGTCCGCGAGCCGTCCCAGCGCGTAGTCGTGCTCACGGAAACTGGCCGCCCAGGAACGGAGTTCGGTCGGCGCGTCGCGTCGGCCGCCCGTGCCGACCGGGTACAGCGCGCGGCCCGGAACCCACGGGGTGTACGGGTCCGGATCGAGCGCGTCCGCGAAGCGCCGGGCCTGCCGCCGCAGCCAGCGCAGCGCCAGCCGCCGCGTCGGGGCGACGATCCCACCGAGCCGGACGGACCGCGCCGCGTCGCCGCCGCGGCTCTCGGCAACGTACCAAGTGGGTTGCTGGTGCCGGGTGTTCACAGCACCTCACCCCGGCTGCGGGCGTTGAGCCGTGCGGTCCTGGCCCGGAGCTGCTCCATGAGGAGCGCGGGCCGGACCCGGCGCGGCTCGGCCTCCCACTCGGCCCCGCCGCCCACGGGCCGGAGCGACCAGTAGGGGCCGGCGACCCCACGGAACTCGCCCACACGGTCACCGCGAGCGGTGTCCACCATGAGCGCGCCGAGGGCCGGGGGGTCGGGAGGCTGCTGCGCGTTCGGGCAAACGTTCTCGCCGTACACCTATCGCTCCTCTCTGTAGCCGTATGACTACCGGGGCGATTCAGCGTGACCTACCGTGAGGAGGCATTCAACTTGCCTATTCGGCACGGAAGATCGGGGCGGGGTCCGTGAACATCAAGGAGTTGAACCCGGAAAGCTCCGCGCAGGCAGCCTACGGTGCACGTCTGCGCGGGTTACGGGAGAAGCGGGGCTGGACGCAGGAGGAGCTGGGGGACCACAACGGCTACTCCAGCACGCACATCTCGTCGGTGGAAACTGGTCGCAAACTCGCGACCTTGCGCTTTTCGCGTAGTACGGACCGGGTGCTGGGGCTCACCGGGACCGAGGCGTCGTTCGAGCGCGAGCTGGGCCAGATCAAGCACGGCAGCCTGCTGGAGGGCTTCCCGGAGTTCCTCGGCTACGAGCGCCGGGCGGCGGAGATCCGGCTGTACGAGGTCGGCGTCATGCCGGGGCTGCTCCAGACCCCGGAGTACGCCAGGGTCCTGGCGGACAGCGCGGTCAGGCGACAGGCGATCACGGCCGATCAGGCGGAAGAGCGCGTAGCGCTGGTCGCGGAACGTCAGGCGGCCCTGGTCCGGGAGAAGCCGCCGCTGGTCTTCGCGACGCTGGACGAGAGCTGTGTTCGCAGGCCGGTCGGCGGACCGGAGGTCATGAAGGCCCAGATGAATCGGCTGATCGAGTTCGCGGAGCAGCCCAACACCGTGCTCCAGGTAGCAACGTTCGACATGGGCGAGCACCGCCCGTTCGACCTACCGGTCACGATCCTGACCATGCCCGACCGCTCGCTCATGTCGTACGCGGAGTCGGCACAGCAGGGCTATTTGGAGCGTGAAAGTGGCTCGGTAGTACCGCATCTGACGGCCTACCATCAGATGCAGGCGGTAGCGCCCTCCCAGGCCGCGTCCGTAGACATGTTCAGGCAGTTGCGAAAGGGCACCCCGTGACAACCGAGACCCCCCGTTGGTTCACGTCCTCGTACAGCAACAACGGCGGCCAGTGCGTCGAGGTCGCCACCAACCTCGCCGCCCCGCACGGCATCGTCCCCGTCCGCGACTCCAAGAACGTGAGCGGCCCGGCCCTCACCATCCCCGCCACCGCGTTCAGCGCCTTCGTCGCGGGCGTCCGGGCCGGAGACTTCGACACCGTCTGAGCCACCCGATCCGGCAGAGCAACCGCCCCACCGTGCAAGCGCGGTGGGGCCTTGCTATGCACGGACCGGGTCCGCTCTACCCGACAACGCGAATACCCGCCTTCCCCGGTAGACGCACGTTGTCCCGTCCCTCTAGCGTCATCTTCGACAAGGATCAGCACGGACCGAAGAGGGGGCACCGTGGCGCGAAATGATCTGTACAGACTTACGGGAAACACCGGCGGACCCAACTGTGACGACGATGACTGCCCGAACGTCTATGTGGATAAGGCGGACGGCGGGATCGTGGTGCAAGGGGACCAGTGCTCCGCATTCCAGCCTCCAGCCGGCGAGGCGCTGGTAAAGATTCCCGAGCATGTCCTCAAGGAGGCTGTCCGTGCTCTTGGATGGTGACGCCTGGCGCGAGTTCTTCGACGCCTTTGAGCGGGAGGCATGGCGGTTCGAGGCGCAGCCCACGTACACCATGCCCAGGGAACGGGAGAACGTTGCCCGATTCTTGAAGGGTGAGAACAAACCACTCGATCACAACTCACGCTGGCATGATCGGGTCCGGAGCTACAGAGATGCGGGGCGCAGCATCGGACGCGTCAGGATAGTACGTCGACCTCTCACCGAATATCAGCGCTATCAGTTCGCCTGGGGGATTCCGGGAAATATCGCAGCCGGCGAGGACATCCGCATACTGGATGTGACGCACGACGACTTCGGCTTGCCCCTCACCGGATGCGACTGGTGGCTGTTCGACGAGACTCGTATCGCTCATCTCAACTTCCGCCCCGACGGCACGCAGATCAACCGTGAGGCTTACGTAGGGGATCCTGCGCCCTACCGGGAATGGAAGCGGATCGCCCTGGAACGGGCCATTCCTTTCGGGGAGTACGTGAAGGGCCTTGACCTTCCAACCTGAGCAACTGATCAGGTCAAAGGCCGATCTGGCCACCTCACTCCGTGACCTGCGCAAGCGAGCCGGACTGTCCCAGGTTCGGCTCGCTCAGCGCTGCGCCATGTCACAGACGAAGCTCAGCAACATCGAGACCGGCCGGGTCGGACCGAGTCTCGTGGATGTGGAGCTGATCCTGAGAGCTCTGGAAGCCTCACCGGCAACAGCGACCGAGGTGATGTCGCTGGCCCGGCTGGCCCATACGGAGTGGCAGAGCAAGCGGGCTTCGTGGCGGAGGGGCCTGGAGAAGCGGCAAGCGGAGCTAGCCGGACTGGAATCCGAAGCAACGGTTCTCCGCTACTTCCTGCCCTCCATGGTCACCGGCCTCCTCGCCACGCCGGAGTATGTGAGCGCCAGCCTCAGCGGATCGCCGGGGGACAAGTCGGTGACGGTCGCCAGGAAGCTGGAAAGACAGGCAATCCTTTACGACACCACCAAGTCCTTTACTTTTCTGCTGACGGAGCAGGCCGTGCGATGGCCCGTACTTCATCGGGCCGCCATGGCCGTGCAGGTTGACCGCCTAATTTCTCTTTCCCATCTACCCAATGTGCGTGTCGGACTGCTCTTGCCTGGGTCAGCCGTAAGCCGTGGCCCCATGAACACGTTCACCGTCTACGATCAGCGTCTCACTACGGTTGAGACCTTCACGGGCCGCATAGTTTTTCAGGACGCCCGAGACATTTCCGAACATCTGAGAGTTTTCGCGACGTACGAGCGCCTCGCGCTCTTCGACGATGACGCAAGGCGCGTTCTCACGCAATGGGCGACTCTCTTCCGCTCATGATCTTTATCCCGCAACGCGAATAATCGACTGATTGTCCGCGTGGTCGACCGATCATTGCCCGTGTCGCCGAACCAGCACCGGAAGGCGCACATCCATCGGCACAACGGAAGGGCAATATCGATGACCGACCTGTACGAACTCCCCATCGACGAAGTCGAGTTCTCCAAGGCCTGCGGCGGCAACACGCACCCCGACGGCGAATCGTGCGTCACCCTCGCGCGGATCGGGCCGGACGCCTGGGCCCTGGGCGACAGCAAGCGCCCCGACGCCGAGCCGTTGCGGTTCACGGCGGCCGAGCTGGACGCGGCGGGCATCGACCCCGCCCGCTTCGGCCTCTCCGCCTGAGCCGCCGTGCACCACCACGGCTACGCCTGGCTCGGGGAGAAGCGGACGTTCGACAAGGAGAGCATCCGCAGGCCCCCGGGCCGGGCTCCGACGGCGACCAGCGAGCAGGACGTGCACGAGCGGTACCGGGAGGCGGTGGCCGTGTTCCCGGCCTCCGGCGTACCGCCGATCCAGACAGCGCACTGGCTCATGAAACCGGCCTCGACGATCCGGGGGACCTGGGAGGAGCCCAAGGAGGCCGGCGCATGGCTGGGCCGGCAACTCACCGAGTTCGCGCCCCGGTTCGCCTCCGCTCAGGACCGGGAGGCGACCAGGCTGGTCCTCCTCGTCAGGGCGGCGGTCGAACGGCTCGCGTGGGGCGGAGACGTGTCCCTCGGCCACTACCTCAACGGCACGGTCTTCCACTCCGTCGCCCTGGTGACCTGCTCCCCGAACCGCGGCGCACCCGAACTGCCCTGCCCACAGCAGCGGACCGGATCATGACCGCACCGCGCACGACTACGCGTGCGCAGCCTCCGCCCCGGGTATCAAGGACCGAGACTCGCAGCACCCGCAATCGGTGACTGACTTCCCACGAAGGGGCACCCGTGACGACCGAGACCGAAAACCCCCGTTGGTTCACGTCCTCATACAGCGAGAACGGCGGCGCGTGCGTCGAGGTCGCCACCAACCTCGCCGCCCCCCACGGCATCGTCCCCGTCCGCGACTCCAAGAACCCGACCGGCCCGGCCCTCACCATCCCCGCCACCGCGTTCAGCGCCTTCGTGGCCGGCGTACGAGCCGGAGACCTCGGCACCGTCTGAGCCACCCGAGCCGGCAGAGCAACGGCCCCACCGTGCAGGCACGGTGGGGCTTCGGCGTCCTCGCCCCGGCTTGCATCAAGCCGCTTCAGCGTTGTGGCTCAAGCCTGTGGACGGTCTAGGCGGTTGACATCCTCTGGTTCAGGCTGATGCGCGACCTGCGGGAGATGTGCCAGGACTTGGCCCCGTACAGGACGCTGTGGGAGAGCCGTCACTGTGCTACTTCTTGACCCAGAGCTGCTGGAGGGGCGGGAAGGGGAGCGCCTGGTGGCGGAAGTACGCGTTCCACATGCCCTCCGCAACGCCTGCCTGGCCCGCCGCCCGGCAGACCGCGGCAATGCCGTAGGAGGACTCCACGTGGACATAGCCAGGAGGGGCTTGCCGAAGCTCGCCGAGAAGACCTGCGGTTGTTGGGCACTGGTGGCGCCGAAGGCTTGAGGGGCAGCCGCGGCAAGGGACGCGGCGATGACCGCACCGCCAACGGATCGGTGTATCCACGGTTCATGTCGGGCTTCCTCTCGTCGGGGTCTAGGTGGGACCGGACGGGGGCCACCGGGGTGGGCGGTCTCGCGGGCCTGGCTCGCCAGGGGAGGCCGGGACGCAGGGTGAGCGCTGCACCAGGCCACAGCCCACCGGTCGATTCACCGCTGATCACGAGTTGCGGGCTGGTGGGCAGGACCTTCACGCGGCGGGGGATCCAAGGCCATTCGCTTGCTCGGGCTCCCATGCCGCGATGTCGCGGAGGGCGGCCAAGTGGCGGGTGAAAGCCGCGCGCCCCGTATTCGTCAGAGAGAGCCAGGTACGTGCGCGCTTGCCGACAAAGGCTTTGCGGACCTTCACGTACCCGGCCTGCTCCAGGAGGGCGACCTGCTTGGACAGGGCCGAGTCCGTAATCTCGATGGTGTCACGGAGCGTCTTGAAGTCGGCCTCGTCGACCGAGGCCAGCGCGGCGGCGATGGAGAACCGCACCGGAGCGTGAATCAAGGTGTCGAGGGACTTGCGCGGATGCGTCACTGACTGACCTCGGGCATGCGAGCCACCTTGCGGTCGAGAGCGCCGACCACGAGAAAGGGCACGCCGCACAGGACGGCTCCAGGTACCCACCAGAGTGGTTCACCGGAGAAGAGCGCAGTGCCGAGTGTGACCGTGAGCGTGTAGACAGCAGCGCCTGCTGTCGTCGTGAGGGCAAACAGAGTCCGGTGGTGGCGGGCCAGCACCGGACGTGTAGCCGTGTAGATCACCAGGGCGAAGAAGGGCATGAGCAGGATGACCGGAAGGGCGTACTGCGAGGAAGGCTCGACCACCAGCCCGTAGACGGCTGTCATCACCGTCATCACCAGGCCGAGGAGGTACACCGCAGGGCCGGGCCGCCGTTTCCCCGCTCGCATCCGGGAAGCCAGTGCGTCGGCCGAAGCCAGGGCTTCCCGCGCTTCGTTCTTGTCCATCGTGGCGCCTTCCATGCGGGTCAGGACTGGAGGATACGGTCGCACGCCCGCGCCTACACGGCTTCTCCCCGGTCCCACTGAAGGTGCGGACGGCGAGGACGACCACCACGGCGGTGCGGACGATGACGACCAGGACGGACAGCCATACCGGGTGGGCCGGATCGCCCTGTGACATCTGTGTGAGCATGAGGTCCGCGAAGAAGGACGTGGGCAGCATGCCCAGCGTGGTGCGGACGGCGTCGGGCATGAGATCGAGCGGGAACGCGAGACCGCTCAGGAACAAAGCCGCCAGCTGCACGAGCGTACCGACGTTGGTTTCGGCGTCCGGTGAGGACAAACGGCCGCCGATCAGATACCCGACACCTCCGAACATGGCGAGGCCGAGCAGGGCGATTCCGAAGAGGGCCGGAAGCCGGCTCGCTTCCACCTTGCCGAAGGCGGCCGCCAGCACGAGCAGGACGACCGTCTGTGCGATGACCAGAAGCCGGAGGGTGCCGTTCGTAGGTTGGCCAGCGGTCCGACGGTCAAGGTCGCGCTGATCACGGCAAGGAAAATGGCCAGCATGCCGGAGGGAGAGAACAGGGCGAAGCAGAAGTATTTGGGGTCGCGGGCGAGCTCCCGGGCGTGCATGAGGGCCGGCTCATGCGAGGACGAGGACATCACGCCGTCACACCTTCCGCCTCCACGGGCTGCGCGCCGTCACCCGCTCCATGGATGGAGACTCCGGTGAGGAGGCGGAATACCGCCTCCAGGCCGACTTCCTTGATCTGAATGTGGCGAGCTCCAAGCGGCCCGGCAAGCAGGCTGAACACCGCGCCGGAATCGCTGGTTCGCACCACGACCCGGGTGTCGCCGCCGGAGTCGTGGATCTCGATGTGCGACACCTTGGCCGCGGTGCGCACGGATCGCGTCCCGCAGTTCCTTCCGCGCGTTGGGGTCCATGCCCGTCGATAGTTCGTCGAGCACCAGCAGACGGGGACGGAAGATGAGTGCCGTGCCAACCAGGAGCCGCTGAAGCTGTCCGCCGGACAGCTTCGCCACTCGGACGTCGCGCGTGGCCAAGGACCCGGACGGTGCCTCCACCAGGACGGCGCAGGCCGACGAGAGTCTCGATGGTGGTGGTCTTACCGGCTCCATTCGGGCCGAGCAGACCGAAGATCTCCCCCGGCCGTACGGAGAGGTCGATGCCCGCCAGAGCGACGATGTCCCCGTGTGGGCCCGGGTACCGCTTGGTGACGATTTCGAGCGGGATCGCCGCGCCGTGGGATGGACTTCGTTCAGCCATTCCGCATCTGCCTCTCATCGGATTCCACCGAGGTCTCGCCGTGCGTGCAGTCCACCCACGTGCCAGCATGGCATCCACTTTCCAACTCGGCAAGTAGATGCGTGATGAGTAACTGGTTTTCTCCGGCCACTAGTTGGCCGAAGCGAGCACGCCAAGAAGGCTCCCCTCGGCCGGAACGAAGCCCCAACGGTTGAGATCCATATGCAGGTAGTGGAGGAGTAACTCCTGCCTCGGCACAGGGTTCTTGTCGGCCGCCGCCTCGCCGAGGGTGCGCACGACCGTCTCGACGTGCCGCGTCATGTTCTCCCGCAGGGGCCCCGATGCGTACCGAGGCCTCACCCGTGCCTTTCGCCGCGCGGGCGAAGAGGCCGCGCAGGTCCTCCTGGCCGGGTGCCACCCATCCGTAGTTGCCGCCCCCATTGGCGACGGCGGGCGGCCCGGAACACCGTCCGGGCACCGGGCTCGGAGAGCGCTGCCCGTACGAGTGCGCTCATGCACGAGACCGCCGGCGACGCCCGGTCGAAGAGCGGGGCGATAACGCCGGTCCGCTGGTCGTCGTACCACCGGCAGGAGGCCGTGAAAAGATCCTCCGCCCTGGCCATGCCCCGAGCGCCCCCGTACTTGACGAGTTCCGGTGCGTACAAGCTGCAAGCGGGCTTGTTCGACCATCGGTAGCCCCTGCGGCACGGAGCCCGGCACGAGGCGTTCCGAAGGGGCGGGCCTGTCGAGCGCGTGGAGCAGCTCGACCAGTTCGGGCAGGCGTTCATGGACACGGTCGACCCCGTCAGCGGAGCACTTGAGGCGCAGCCGCAGATAGTGGCCGCTCATGTCTCAGTAACGGGTGAAGAACCACGCGGACGCCGCCTCTTCGGACGCGGGCTCGGACATCCGGGGTATCAGCACCCGGGTGGCCTCGCCCATCGAGTCCGGATGCCCGGGATAGGCGCGGACGTACCACCAGTCCGCATCGTGTAGTCGGAGTGCGGTGAGCCGTTGACCCAGGTATCGGTGATTATTGCCGGCAGTCGGACGTAGGACTGGAGCAGATGCCGCGGGATGAGTCCCAGGTGGGCCAGCCCGACGGGGTCGCCGTTCCGATCGAACAGGGACAGCGTGTCGGTGTGGGTGTCGTGGGCGAGCACGGTGTCGTCCAGGGTGATCCCGTGTTCCGCCTCGACCTCGCCCGGCAGCACCAATGGCGGCAGGATGCCGCCGCATTCGGACTGCACGATGTTGCAGTCGGTCCACACCACCAGCTCACGACGGCGAACACCGGGCTGGCAGAGCCCTCGGACTGCTCGCCGACCAGAAGCCCGAGGCTACGGGCTTCCACCGCCTCCCCTTGACCTCAATCGCGCTTGCGGTCCTACCGTCGTTGCTTGTAAGGCCCGCACCACCGCGCGGGCCCCCGACCGCACCACCGAGGGAGCATGTGTCATGACGGATCAGCAGCAGCTCAGCGACGCCGAACTCGCCGGACAGCCCGCCGCCTACTGGACCGGGGTCGCCTACGAGGCGTTGATCGCCTACACCCGGGCCCAGCAGGCCGAGAAGGGCTACACCCAGCCCCAGTTCTGGCTGCTGCGCAACCTGTCGGCGAACGACATCTCGCCCGACGGCGAAGGCATGACCGTCCCCGAGCTCCAGCAGGCCATGGCCTCGTACATCCGGCCCGAGGACGACCTCGCGGTCGAGGCCGAGGCGCTCGTGGAGCGCGGCTGGCTCACCCGTGACCCGGGCGGCAGGCTGTGGATCACGGAGGCGGGGGAACAGGCGCGGGTCGACCTCAAGCGCAACGCACCCGCGATCCGTGCCGCGCTCCACGAGGGCATCGACGACGCCGACTACGTCACCACGGTGAAGGTGCTGCAGCGGCTCATCCGCAACGCCGGCGGGACCGCCGCCTGACAGAGTCCCCCCTTATCCGATCCGCCCCTGGCGGGCAAGCGGCCGTTCGGGCCCTTCTAGGCTGGGGCCCATGCCCACGCCACCCGCATGCACCCCCGGCGCCTCTCCCGCGTATTCCCTCGTCGCCACGGACCTGGACGGCACCCTGCTGCGCCCGGACGACACCGTGAGCGCCCGGTCCCGCGCCGCGCTCTCCCTCGCCGCCTCCGCGGGCGCCCGGCACCTGGTCGTCACCGGGCGGCCCGTGCCCGGGATACGGGCGCTGCTCGCGGACCTGGCGTACACCGGGCTCGTCGTCTGCGGGCAGGGCACCCAGCTGTACGAGGCCGGGAGCGGGCGGCTGCTGCGGTCCGTCACCCTGGACCGCGAGGCCGCCGACACCGCGCTCGGGAAGATCGAGGCGGAGGTCGGGGCGGTGTTCGCCGCCGTGGACCAGGACGGTGTGGACGGGGCGACCCTGACCGAGGCCGGGTACCGGATGCCGAACCCGACGCTTCCCGCCCAACGCGTCGCCTCCCGCGACGCGTTGTGGGAGCGGCCCGTGATCAAGGTGCTGGTGCGCCACCCGGAGCTGGGCGACGACGCGCTGGCCGCCGCGGCGCGCGGGGCCGTGGGCGATCTGGCGACGGTGACCATGGCGGGGCCCGGCACCGTGGAACTGGCTCCGCGCGGGGTGGACAAGGGGACCGGGCTCGCCCTGGCCGGCGAGCTGCTCGGCATCGGGGCGGAGCGGACGGTCGCGTTCGGGGACATGCCCAACGACCTGCCGATGTTCGCCGGTTCGGGCCACCGGGTGGCCATGGGCAACGCGCACCCGGAGCTGCGCGCGGCGGCCGACGAGGTGACCCTGTCGAACGCGGAGGACGGGGTCGCGGTGGTCCTGGAGCGACTGTTCGGCGCATCCGTCCGGCCGGGCCGGCACCCGGGCGCAGAGGTCGCACCCGGACACTAGCCTGGTCTAGACCAAGAGCGGTACGCTTCCGTTGCCACCCGTGACAGCCCCACCGTCACGGCGTTGCTGCTTGACATGCGCATGCCTACCCGTTGTCGCACGGGCGGGCACGGACCCCCACAGAGGAGTTGTCATGAAAAGCAAGAAGCTCTTAGCCGTCGCCATCGGCGCGGGAATCGCCCCGCTCCTGGCCGTCAGCCTGCCGGCCGGCAGCGCGAGCGCGCACGGCTACATATCCTCGCCCCCCAGCCGACAGGCCCAGTGCGCCGCCGGAGTGGTCTCCTGCGGTGCCATCAAGTACGAGCCGCAGAGCGTCGAGGGCCCCAAGGGCCTCACGAGCTGCAGCGGAGGGAACGCCCGCTTCTCCGAGCTCGACGACGACGGAAAGGGCTGGAACGTCACCCCGGTCGGACGGACGACCAGCTTCAACTGGCGGCTGACGGTGAGCCACGCCACCAGCACCTGGCAGTACTACGCCGGCGGCCAGAAGATCGCGGAGTTCAACGACGGTGGCGCGCGGCCCGGTGAGACCGTCAGCCACCAGGTCAACTTCGGTGGCCTGTCCGGCAAGCAGAAGGTGCTGGCCGTGTGGAACATCGCCGACACCGCCAACGCCTTCTACGCCTGCGTGGACGTCAATGTGAGCTGACGCGACGCCGCACCGCCCGGCCCCGCCGGGACGAACCGGACCTGTCCGGGGCACCGGAGCACGCCCTCGCGGCCGCCCGCCCGGTCCCCGGACAGCCATCCCGTCGGCCGGCCATCCCGCCGGCCGGCCTGTCCACCGGCCACCCCATCGAGACGAGGTCCCATGTACCGCCACCAAGTCACCGCCCGCGCAGCCGCCGTGGCCCTGCTCGCCACCGGCCTCGCCGTCTCCCCGGCAGTCGCGGCCCCCGCCGTCGGCGCGGCCCCCGCCGCTGACGCGGTCCCCGCCGCCACCGGGGCCAAGGCCCGCGTCGGCGCCGACTGGGCGAAGCAGTCCATCACCTTCACCGCCGCCCCGGGCCAGGTGAACGACCTCCACGTGGTCCCGATGGACCAGGGCGACGGCGTCCGGCGCATCGGCTTCCGCGACGCGGTGCCGCTCCAGCCCGGCGACCACTGCACGTACCTCACCCCCGGGGACGAGACGTACGTCGTCTGCGAACTGCCCACGGACAGCGCCCGGCCGGACCGGATCGACGTCTTCCTCGGTGACGGCGACGACGAGATCGCCACCAGCGACCCGGGCGTCGCCACCGTCAGCGGCGGCCCCGGCGACGACATGCTGCACGCCCACACCGCGCACACCGTGCGGGGCGACGAGGGCGACGACATGGTCATGGGGCGCGTCGTCCTCGACGGCGGCGACGGCAACGACCACCTGATGGCCGTCGAAGGCGACCAGTGGCTGTGGGGCGGCCGGGGCGACGACATGATCGAGGCGTACGACGGCAATGACGTCGTGTACGCGGGCCCGGGCGACGACCACGTCATGGGCGGCGACGGCGACGACATCCTGTTCGGCGGCTCCGGCGACGACATGCTGCACGGCGAGGACGGAAACGACCTGATCGTCGGCGGCCCCGGCAAGGACACCGTCGACGGCGGCCCGGGCCGGAACATCACCCTCCCCTGAACGCTTCCCTGAACAGCGCCCAGGAACAGCCCTTACCCCTGAGGCGGGTTCAGCTTGCGGAAGTACGTCCAGCTGGTCTCGTTCGGCTCGCTCCACCGCTCCGGGGCGTGGGCGAACTCCGGGTGGTGGGCGGCGATATAGGCCCGGGTGCGCTCGGGAACCTCGGTGTACGCGCCGAGCTTGCGGCCCCGGCAGTGGAAGGTGAGGCCGCCGGGCCGCTGCCCCCGGGCCATCCAGGGCAGCCACGGCGACATCCGGCTCCACGACATGGTGGCCGGGACACCGGGCGCCGGGCCCGCCAGATCGGCGCGGTCCGCGAAGAACTGGAAGAGCTCCAGGGCCTTGTACGTGTCCCCCGCCGAGTGCACCGGGTACTCGGCCACCGGCAGCGGCGACGGATAGGCGAGCGGGATCTCCAGGCTGAAGCAGACCTGGTCCCCGAGGTCGGTCGTCGGGATCGGGAAGGGGCGCCACTTCTGGTTCGCCGGGTCGTTCCAGACGTGCACCACCGGCAGATCCTGCCAGGTCTCCAGGATCTCGCGGCTGACGGGATCCAGATAGAACGCGGCCTCACGGGTGAGCAGTTGGTACGCGTCCGGCCCGGCCTCCGCGTCCTCGACCAGGCGGGAGACATTGAGGCCCTCGAAGCCGAAGATCCGCTGGTAGGGCTCGTCGGGGGCCCAGGAGTACACGTCTCCGGACCACCAGTAGGTGACCTCCTCGCCGTCGAGGGAGGCGCGGGTGCGGGCGAAGGAGCGGAGCAGCTCCGCGGGTGTCGTCATACGGACCACTCTGCGCGATCAGCGCGGCCGACGTGCCCGTCCGGACGGGAATCAGCCACCCGGCAGGTCCTGTTCGGTCCACAGCACCTTGCCGTCCGGCCCGTGGCGGGCTCCCCAGTGGGAGGCGAGGCGGGAGACGATGAACAGGCCCCGGCCGCCCTCGTCGACGGTCCGGGCGTGCCGCAGGTGCGGGGAGGCCGTGGAACCGTCGTGGACCTCGCAGGTCAGCGTGGAGTCCAGCAGGAGACGCAGCCGCAGCGGCGGGGTGCCGTAGCGGACGGCGTTGGTGACGAGTTCGCTGACGATCAGCTCGGTCGCGTCGACGGTGTCCTCGTCCAGGCCCCAGCCCTGGAGCCGGTCGCGGACGAGCACCCGGGCGGTGGCGGGCGTCGTGCGGTCCTGGGCCAGGTCCCAGGTGGCGACCAGGTGTTCGGAGACCGTACCCGTACGGGCCAGGAGCAGGGCCGCACCGGCGGACCGGGTGTCGTCGGGGAGCGCGTACACGATGTCGTCGCCCAGTTGCTGGAGGCTCCGGCCCGGGCGGGCGAGGGTCTGTGTGATGCGTTCGGCCGCTCCGTCGCCGGAGAGCAGTTCGGCGGTGCAGAAGGCGAGGAGGCTGCCCTCCTTCAGGGTCACGGTGGCGGGGGCGAAGAGGGCGCTGTCGGTGGAGAAGAGTCCGGGCCCTTCCGGTACGTCCAGGGCGACCGCCCGTCCGTCGGGTCCGACGATCAGCGGCGCGGGGTGCCCGGCCCGCGCGACGGTGCAGGTGCGGGTGAACGGGTCGTAGACCCCGTACACGCAGCCCGCGCTCAGGGGTTCGCCGTGGAGGGAGTCGTCCGGGGGCAGGGCGGCGCGTTCGCCCGCGAGGCGGTCGGCGGTGTCCTTGAGCCGGGCGAGGACCTCCTCCGGCTCCAGGTCGAGTCCCGCCAGCGCCTGGATGACCGTACGCAACTGGCCCATGGCGATGGCCGACTGGAGGCCCTCGCCCGCGACGCCGCCCACCACCAGCGCGGTACGGGCGCCGGACAGGGCGATGGTGTCGAACCAGCAGCCGCTGTCCCGGCCGGGCAGCAGGACGTGCGCGGTGTCGACGGCCGCCTGCTGCCGCTCGGCCTGCGGGAGCAGCCGCCGCTGGACGGTCGAGGCGATGACGTGCTCGCGCTCGTAGCGGCGGGCGTTGTCGATGGCGAGCGCCGCGCGGGTGGCCGCCGAGGTGGCGAGGGTGATGTCGTCCTCGTCGAAGGGCTCGGCCGCCGCGCAGCGGTAGAGGCTGACCAGCCCGAGGACCGCGCCCCGCAGGGTGAGGGGCACGACGATCAGGGAGTGCGCGCCGCTCTCCGCGACGGCGTGCGCCCCGTCCGGGTCGGTGGCGAGCCACGGGGTGTCGGGGCCGAGCGTGACGAGCCGGGGCCTCAGGTCGGTGACGGCGAGCGCGTACGGCGTACGGGCGGGGAGGCGGCGGGTCGTGCCCGGCGAGCGCCCACGGGCTCCTCCCCCGGCCTCCGCCGCGCCCCGGACGGCCTCGCACCGGCCGCTCGCCGCACGGCGCAGCGGAGTCTCGGGCGGCAGCGGGCCCACCGGCAGTCCGGCGCCGCGCAGGACCTCGTCCACCACCTCGATGACGGCGAGGTCGGCGAAGCCTGGCACCAGGGCGTCGACGAAGGCCCGGCAGGTCGCGGCGACGTCGAGGGAGCCGCCGACCGCGTCGCGCACGGCGGCGAGCGTGGCCTCCCGGGCGCGGGCCCGCTCCCGCTCGGTGACGTCGACGATCGCGGACAGCAGGCCGAGGGCGGGGGCGGTGCCGGGGGCGGGGGCGTCGGTCCCGTTGCCGGAGCCGCTCGGGCCGTCGATGCGGTAGGCGGACACCAGGAACTGCCGGTCGCCGGGGATCGTGCGCAGCCGGCCCCGGACGAGGTGGTCGCGCACCGGGCCCTCGCCGGCCAGCACCCGCTTCATGAGCTGCTCGGAGCCGTCCGGGTCGTCGAGCCGGAAGACCTCGGTGAACCGGCGGCCGATGTACTCCCCGGTCTCCACGCCCTCGACGAGCGAGTTGGCGCGTACCAGCCGGAGCTGCGGGTCGAGGACGACCAGGCCGACGGCGGACTGGGCGAACAGCGTCGCCAGTACGGCCTCGTCCAGCAGGTCCGGCATGTCCGGCAGCCGGTCCGGCCCGCCCCGGGCCGTCCCGGCCGCCCTTCCGGGACCGACCGGGGTCTCGGCGTCCGACACGGCTCCACCCACCCTCCGGCTCCGGCGCACCGGAGCACCGGAGCCGGCACGCGCAGGACCAGCATCGCCCGGCTCACCGGGCCCGGCCACCGGTGGACAGCCACCGGTGGCCCTCCCAGGATGGAAGGCAGGGGCACCGTCATCCGGTCCCTGGAGGCACCATGCCCACGCTCCACATCGAACACCCGATCACGGACTTCGAGGTCTGGAAGGCCGCGTTCGACCGGTTCTCCGATTTCCGCCGGCAATCAGGGGTACGCCGGTATCGCGTCCAGCGCCCGGTCGACGATCCGCGGTACGTCGTCGTCGATCTCGATTTCGAGACCGTCACCGAGGCGGAGAAGTTCCTCGGATTCCTGCGGACCAAGGTCTGGTCGTCGAGCGAGAACGCCCCGGCTCTGGTCGGTACACCTCAGACCAAGATCCTTGAATCCGTGGAGGAGCGCTGAAGCGGCAAAGACTTCCGCCGGGGCCACCAAGAGCCGTCAGCGCCCTGCGTCATACTGAACCGCCGGAACACAGGGGGGCGTTCAGCACATGGAGTACGGGGCGGACGGCAGCCGGGGCCTGCCGGAACAGAGCGGCGCGGGCCTGCCGGAGCGTATCGGCGGATACGCCGTGGAGCGGGAGTTGGGCGCCGGCGGGATGGGCACCGTCTATCTCGCGCGTTCGCGCGGCGGGCGGGCGGTGGCGGTGAAGGTGGCCCGGCCGGAGCTCGCGGGCGACCCGCACTTCCGGGAGCGGTTCCGGGCCGAGGTCGCGGCCGCGCGCAGTGTCGGCGGCTTCCACACGGCTCCCGTGGTGGACGCGGACCCGGAGGCGGCAGCGCCCTGGCTGGCCACGGCGTACGTTCCCGGGCCCACACTCTCCGCCCTGCTGGAGGCCGAGGGGCCGATGGACGAGGTGCGGCTGCGGCAGCTCGGCGCGGCGCTGGCCGAGGCCCTGGCGGCGATCCACGGCTGCGGGCTGGTGCACCGCGACCTGAAGCCCGGCAACATCATCATGGCGCCGGACGGCCCGCGGGTGCTGGACTTCGGCATCGCGCGGGCCCTGGAGTCGACCCGGCTGACCGCCACCGGCATGGCGTTCGGGACGCCGGGGTTCCTGGCCCCCGAGCAGGCTCAGGGGGAGACCGTCAGCGGCGCCGCCGACGTGTTCGCGCTGGGCGCGGTGCTCGTCGCGGCGGCGGGCGGCAGCGCGTTCGGGGCGGGCACCCCGATGGGCATGATGTACCGGTCGGTGCACGAGGCGCCGGATCTGGCCGCCGTGCCGGAGGGCCTGCGGCCGGTCCTGGCCGCGTGCCTGGCCAAGGAACCGGAGCAACGGCCCACACCGGCGGGCCTGTTGGACCTGTTCGTACCGGACGCCCCGGCCCAGGCGCCCGCCGCGGCGTACACCCCCACCGTGGCGGTGCTCCCGCCGCCACCCTCGTACGCCCCGTCCCCTGCCTATCCGCAGCACCAGGCGCCGACCCAACTCGCCCCGGCGGGTGGCGCACCGGCCGACGCCGGCCTCGCCGACCTCACGTTCGTGGCGGTCTGCCCGGGAAGTTCCCTCCTGGTCGACGAGACGGGTGTCACGCTGGGCCCGGAGAACGCGGAGGCGCACTACGCCTGGGACGAGATCTACACCGTGACGTACGCGGTCGCCGGCCCCAAGCACCTTCAGGTCATCGTCTATCTGCACCACGGCACGGCCCACCCGTGCCTCCTCACCGCCCGCAAGCGAGCCCGCCTCCAGGAGTGGCTGCAGGACCTGCCGCTGGCCCTGGAGTGCTTCGGGTAGGCCGCGGAGCCGCCGAGGTCAGTACCCCGGTGCGCACAGCGCGCGCAGTACGTGGTCCACCAGGGTGGCGATCGTTTCCTCGTCCTGGACGGGCTTGCGCAGCACGTGGCGGTAGTAGACGGGGCCGTACAGCATCTCCACGGCCAGTGGGAGGTCCGCGCCGGGCGGGATCTGGCCCTGCTCCTGGGCGCCGCGCAGCCGGCCGATCGCCTCCTCTACGCGCGGGTCGACCAGCTGCTCCCGCAACTGCTGGGCCAGCAGGTCGTCGTGGTGCAGCTCGGAGAGGATGCCCGCGTAGGCCGGGCCGAACGGCGGGACCGAGAGCAGATTCACCGCGCCGGCGACATGGGCGCGGAGGTCGGCGCCGATGTCTCCGGTGTCCACGAACGGGGTGGCGTCGATCAGGGCGTCCGTGAACGCCTCCAGCAGCACCGCGCCCTTCGACGGCCACCAGCGGTAGATCGTCTTCTTGCTGACCCCGGCGCCGGCCGCGATGGCCTCTATCGTGACGTGCCCGTACCCCCGCTCCGTACACAGGTCGAGAGCGGACCGCAGGATCGCTCGGCGTGACCGTTCGCTGCGGCGCACACTGCTCGGCGATGTGATCATTCGGTGAGCATAGGGGGGTTCCAGCCAATCTCTTGTTGACATCTCGTCGCCAAAGACCGAACAATACCCAGGCGGAAACGGAACGTACCGTGTCGTGTCGTTCCCGTTGTCCGCACCGTTCGTGCCGTTCGTGCCGCGACGAGCCGATCGGGGGACGGCTCGCCCGGCCGACGGCGCGGACGACCTCCCGCCGATCCGAGTCGATCCGCGCAGATCCGATCCGGCCAGGCCGACCGCGTTTCCCCGCGTCGCCCTCTCAGGCTGTGATGTCCTTGGCCGTGAAGCGGGCCCAGGCCGCCGAGCCGAACACCGCGACGTACAGCCCCTGCAGCTGGAAGTTCTTGATCAGGTCGTCCCAGTGGACGGGTTCGCGCAGGACGTCCGCGAAGGACATCCAGTAGTGCGGGAACAGATACGGGTGCACGCCGCTCAGCTGCGGAATGCTGTCCAGGATCTGCACCGTGATCAGCAGCCCGACGGTGGCCGCCATCGCCCCGATCCCGCTGCCGGTCAGCGTCGAGACGAACAGCCCGAGCGCGGCGAACCCGGTCAGGGAGACGGCGACGACCAGCGCCGTGAGCGCCGCCCGCACCAGCCCCTCGCCGAAACCGATCCGGGTCCCGGAGATCGTGGTGACCTCCCCCACCGGGAACAGCAGCGCGCCCACCGCCAGCGCCGACGCCGCCACGACCAGGGTCGCGACCAGGCAGAAGGCGAGGACGGAGGCGTACTTCACGAGCAGCAGCCGGGTCCGGCCCGCCGGGGCGACCAGCAGATAGCGCAGGGTGCCGCTGCTCGCCTCGCCCGCGATCGCGTCGCCCGCCACCACCCCGACGGCCATCGGCAGGAAGACCGGCAGCGTCGCGGCGAGGGCGGCGAAGACGAGGAAGAGGCCGTTGTTGGTGACCTGGGCGAGGAACGCCGGACCCGCCCCGCCGTCCGGGCCGCCCGCCCCGCCACCGCCGCCGCCCGTCTCGATCCGGACCGCGATCCCGATGAGGACGGGTACGGCGGCGAGGACGCCGAGCAGGGCGAAGGTCCGGTGGCGACGGAGCAGCGTGGTGATCTCGGACCGGAGGATGCCCAGGGTCCACAGCGGGTTACGGGGGCGGAGCCCCGCGCTCCCCGGAGATGTGACCTTCTCAGCCTGCGACATCGAATCCCTCTCCCGTGAGTGCGACGAAGGCGTCCTCCAGCGAACCCCGCTCGACGCCGAAGAACCGCACCCGCACCCCGCCGGTCACCAGCGCCGCGTTGAGGTCGGCGAGGTCCACGGCGGCGGGCGGGGCGTCGGCGGTGAGCCGGTCGCCGTCGGCGCTCAGGCCGGTGAGCCCGTGTTCCCTCAGGATGCGGGCGGCGTCCCCGGGGTCGGGTGTGGTGACGGCGAGCCGGCCCCGGGCGCTGGCGGCGAGGTCGGCGACCGGGCCCTGGACGATCAGCCGGCCGCGGGCCATCACCGCCGCGTGCGTGCAGACCTGCTCGATCTCGTCCAGCAGGTGGGAGGAGAGGAACACCGTGGTGCCCTCGGCCGCCAGCTCCCGGACCAGGGAGCGGATCTCGCGCATGCCCTGCGGGTCGAGGCCGTTGGTCGGCTCGTCCAGGACCAGCAGCCGGCGCGGCCGGAGCAGGGCGGCGGCCAGGCCCAGGCGCTGTTTCATGCCGAGCGAGTACGCCTTGGCCTTCTTGCCGGAGGCGGCGGCGAGCCCGACCCGCGCCAGGGCCGTCTCGACGCGGGCCCGGCGGGTGCGCGGGTCTGCGGTGGGGTCGGCCCGGTCGTACCGCAGGAGGTTGTCCCGGCCGTTCAGGAACCCGTACAGCGCGGGCCCCTCGATCAGCGCGCCGACCTCCGGCAGCACCGTACGGGCGGCCGCCGGCATCGGGCGGCCGAGCACCTCGGCGGTGCCGGACGTCGGGTCGATGAGGCCCATCAGCATCCGGATCGTGGTGGTCTTCCCGGAGCCGTTGGGGCCGAGGAAGCCGAAGACGCTGCCGCCGGGCACGGTCAGGTCGAGGCCGTCCACGGCGAGCTGGCCGCCCCGGTAGCGCTTGGTCAGGCCACGGGTCCGGATGACCGGCCCCGTGGCCGCCACGCCGAACTCGCCCGCCTCGCCGAACTCGCCCACCTCGCCCGCCTCGTCCGCCGCATCCACCGCATCCGCCTCGCCCACCTCGTCCGCCGCGGCTGTGCCTGTCGTCGTCATCCCGGTCGCACCTCTCCGTCCGCGCGGCTGCCAGGTCCGTACAGCGTTGCCGCCCCGCCGCACAGTGTGCGACGGGGCGGGAGCGCCGAGGGCGTTTTCCTACTTGGCGGCGGCGTCGTCGGCGGCGAGCACCAGCGCGTCCTTCGTCACCGCTCCGACGTACACCGAGCCGTCGTCCGTCAGCAGGGCGTTGACCAGGCGGGTCTTGAAGACCGTGCCCGAGCCGAACTTCCCGGTGACCTTGTCGCCCAGCGCGTCGAGGAAGCCCTGCGCCTCGGCCGGGACATCGCCCGAGCCGGCCGCGGGCAGGCCCTTGCCGCCGGGGGTCTTGATCTCGGCGATCGAGGTCCAGCCCTTGCCGATGACGTTGAGGCCCTCGAAGCCGTCCAGCTCGGCCAGCTGCCCGGGGAGCGCCTTCTGCGCCGCACCATGCTCGTCCTTGCCGGTCTCCAGCTCGTCGGCCTCGGTCACCTTGGCGCCCTTGGGCGGCGTGAAGGCGAACGTGGACGCGGCGGGCTTGGAGAAGTCGACCTTGGTGAACCCGGCGTCGACCACGGCCTTGCCGCCGCTCGCCGCCGACAGGGTGAACTTCAGCGGTACGCCGTTCTCGGCGTCCACGGCGATACGGACCGAGCCGATCGTCGAACCGGACTGCTTCGGCTTGATCAGCAGCTGGTACGCGTCCCGCCCGGCGACCTGCGCCGTGCCGTCCACGGTGACCGAGGTGGTGTCCCCGGCCGCCGCGAGCGCCTGCTCGGCGAAGTCCTTCGGGGTCGCCGGAGCGCCCTTGGGCGCCTTCGGAGCCTTGTCCGCGCTGCCGCCGTCCCGGCCCTCGGGAGCCTCGGCGTGGTAGACCTCGTCGGACGTGCTGTCGTACGCCCAGACCTCGCCCTGGTTGTGGATGAGGCTGTACTCGGACGCGTCCCCGAGGATGGAGAGCTTCTGCCGCTCCGGGCCGTCGGCGGCCACCCGCAGCGTGTGCGTGCCGGACGTCAGCTCCATGAGCTTGTCCTGCGGGGCCGCCGCGCCGCCGTCCTTGTCCCCGCCCTTGCCCGCGCCGCCCGGTACGAGCGAACCCGCGAGGCCGTCGAGGGGCAGACCCAGGTCGGTGCTGATCTTGAACGTGCCGGCGAGCTGCTCCTCGTCGGAAGCGGCGATCTTCTCGATGAGCTCCTGTGCGCTGATCTTCGGCAGGTCCGGGTCGCCGGAGTTCGCGAGCGCCGGGACGAGCCCGATCGTCGCGGCCGCCACCCCCGCGACCGCGACGGGGACGATGTAGCGCGCCGCCTTCCGGCGGCCCACGACAGTGCCCGTGGCCTCGCCGGTGGTCTCTGCGCTGTCGTTCGGTGCCATGTGCCCTACCTCCGTGGTCGGCGCTTCCGTTGGTATCCATCTGACCAAATCGGACGGCTCGAAGCGTCAGCCCGGGGGATCAACTCCGCCTACTGCTCCGGTATGACAACCGGACGGGGCGCCCGGGCCATCCAGTAGGGGTAGCGTCAGCCCTCGCCGACGCAGGCTCAGCCCGCGCGGTGCACCACGGCGTCGCACAGCTCTTCCAGCGCGGACTTCGCGTACCCCTCGGGCAGCGGCGCGAGCGTGGCGCGCGCCTCCTGGGCGTACCGCACGGTGTCCTGGCGGGCCTGTTCCAGCGCCGGATGGGCGCGCAGCCGGCGCAGCACCTCGGCCAGGGCCTCGTCGCTGCTGAGGTCGCCGTCGAGCAGCTCGACGAGCTCCACGTCGTCGGGCTTGCCGTCCTCCGCCGCCTGGGCGCGCAGCCGCAGGACCGGGAGCGTCGGGATGCCCTCGCGCAGGTCGGTGCCGGGGGTCTTGCCGGACTCGTGGGAGTCGGAGGCGATGTCGAGGACGTCGTCGGCGAGCTGGAAGGCGATGCCGAGCCGCTCACCGTACTGGGTGAGGACGTCCACGGTCCGCTCGTCGGCCCCGGCCATCATCGCGCCGAACCGGCCGGAGACGGCGACCAGCGAGCCGGTCTTGCCGCTGAGCACGTCCAGGTAGTGGTCGACCGGGTCGCGGCCGTCGCGCGGGCCGGCGGTCTCCAGGATCTGGCCGGTGACGAGCCGTTCGAAGGCCTCCGCCTGGATGCGGACGGCCTCGGGACCGAGGTCGGCCAGGATGTGGGAGGCGCGGGCGAAGAGGAAGTCGCCGGTGAGGACGGCGACGGAGTTGCCCCAGCGGGTGTTGGCGCTGGGCACGCCGCGCCGCACGTCGGCCTCGTCCATGACGTCGTCGTGGTACAGCGTGGCCAGGTGGGTCAGCTCGACGACGACGGCCGAGGGGACGACGCCCGGCGCGTCGGGATCACCGAACTGTGACGCGAGCATGACCAGCAACGGGCGGAACCGCTTGCCCCCCGCGCGCACCAGGTGCTGGGCGGCGTCCGTGATGAAGGGCACGTCGCTCTTGGTGGCTTCGAGCAGCCCCGCTTCGACAGCGGCCAGGCCCGACTGGACATCGGCCTCAAGAGCCTGGTCCCGCACGTGCAGTCCGAACGGCCCGACGACGGTCACGAGGGCATCTCCTGTCTGCTGACGATCACACGCAATGTCGATGTGTCGCTGTCTTCACTCAACTCAGCGTATCCGGTCCCCTTTGGATCACCGTGGGCGGCTTCCCGCCGCCGCCGGTATGTTCGGGATCAGCTCATACGATCAGGAGTCTCCGTTTTGTCCCACAGCACCGCCGACACCGAGCCGGCCCAGCCCCCGCCCGAGGACGATCACGCCTTCTTCGGGCAGCCACGGGGCCTGATGACCCTGTCCGGCCTGGAGGTCTGGGAGCGGTTCTCGTTCCTGGGCATGCAGGCCATCCTGGTGCTGTTCTTCGCCGACACGGTGGCGAACGGCGGCATGGACATGGACCCCGGCACCGCCGCCTCCGTCTCCGCCGCCTACGGGACGCTGGTCTATCTGGTCTCCGTGGCGGGCGGCTGGCTGGCCGACCGGATCCTCGGCTCGTACCGGGCCGTGCTGTACGGCGGCATCCTCATCGCCTGCGGCCACTACTGCATGGCCGTTCCCACCGACGCCATGACCTGGGTGGGCCTCGGCCTGATCAGCGCCGGAACGGGCCTGCTCAAACCCAACGTCGCCTCCATGGTCGGCAAGCTCTACCGCACCGACGACGAGCGGCGCGACGCCGGCTTCGCCCTCTACTACATGGGCATCAACATCGGGGCCTTCGCCGGCCCGCTGATCACCGGCTGGCTCGGCGACCATCTGAGCTGGCACTGGGGCTTCTCGGCCGCGGCGATCGGCATGACCTTCGGTCTGATCCAGTACGTCGCGGGCCGCCGTCACCTGGCCGGGCGTAAGCACGCCGCCGAATTCGCGCTGGCCCCCGACGCGATGCGCCGCGCGGTCCGGCTGATCATCGGCGGGGCCGTGGTCGTCGCCGTCGTGGCCACCGCGCTGGCCCTCGCCGGCTGGCTGACGATGGACCGCTTCGTCGACGTGCTCACCGTCATCTCGGTGATCGCGCCGATCGTCTACTTCGTGGTGATGTTCCGCTCCCCCCGGGTCACCGCCGAGGAGCGCGGCCGGCTGCGCCCGTACGTCGTCCTGTTCCTCGGGTCCGTCGTCTTCAACTTCATCCTCTTCCAGGCGTACTCGACGATGATGCTGCTCGCATCGACGAATGCCCGGACCGAGATCTTCGGCTTCACCTTCCCGGCCAGCTGGTACGCCTCCGCGCTCGGCGCCTTCGAGGTCGCGCTCGCCCCGGTCGTCGCGGCGGTCTGGGCGAAGATGGGCCCGCGCCAGCCGCACGCCTCCAACAAGATCGCGTTCGGGGTGATCCTCGGCGGGCTCTCCTTCCTCCTGATGGTCCTGCCGACCTCCGGCCACGCGGACGACACGTACCGCATGGCGGCCTGGTGGATCGTCGGCTCGTACCTGCTGCTCGGGCTCGGCGACATCCTGCTGGAGACCTCCGGCATGTCCGCCACCACCAAGCTCGCCCCGAAGGCGTTCGCCAGCCAGACGATGGCCCTGTGGTTCCTCTCGCTCGCCCTGGCCAACGGCATCCAGGCCCAGATCGTGAAGCTGTACGGCGAGGTCTCCAACCCCGCGTACTTCGGCGTCAACGGGGCCATCGCCGTGGCGGCCGGTGTGGCGATGATCCTCGCCGCGCCCTGGCTGAAGCGCACGATGCACCCCGTCCACTGACCCGTACGCCTGAAAGCACCCCGTCCCCCACCGAGGTGACCCATGAACATCACGACCGAGTTCCCGTACGAGACCACCCGCGAGGACGTGTACATCCCGCTGTCCGACGGCACCCGGCTCTACGCCCGGATCTGGCGGCCGCTGACCGACGAACCGGTCCCCGCCCTGCTGGAGTACCTGCCCTACCGGCTCAGCGACTGGACCGCGCCCCGCGACTGGCAGCGCCACCCCTGGTACGCGGGCCACGGCTACGCCTCCGTACGGGTCGACGTCCGGGGCCACGGCAACAGCGAGGGGCTGCCGGGCGACGAGTACGACGCGCAGGAGCTGGAGGACGGGGTCGCCGTCATCCACTGGCTGGCCCAGCAGGAGTGGTGCTCCGGCCGGGTCGGGATGTTCGGCATCTCCTGGGGCGGCTTCAACTCGCTCCAGATCGCCGCGCTCGCCCCCGAGCCGCTGAAGGCGATCGTCACCGTCTGCTCGGCCGACGACCGCTACGACAACGACGTCCACTACATGGGCGGCTCGGTCCTCGCCGTGGACATGCACGCCTGGGCCGCCACCATGCTCGCCTTCGTCTGCCGCCCGCCCGACCCGGCGCAGGTCGGCGACGCGTGGAAGGAGATGTGGCTGAAGCGGCTGGAGACCGTCGACCCCTTCATCCACACCTGGCTGGCCCACCAGAGCCGCGACGCCTACTGGAAGCACGGCAGCGTCTGCGAGGACTACGGCGCGATCAAGGCGAACGTCCTCGCGGTCGGCGGCTGGCACGACCCGTACCGCGACACCGTCCTGCGGCTCGTGGAACATCTGGATCCGGACCGGGTGCGCGGGCTGATCGGGCCGTGGTCGCACCAGTATCCGGACCGGGGGCTGCCGCCGGGACCCGCGATCGGCTTCCTCCAGGAGACGCTGCGCTGGTGGGACCAGCACCTCAAGGGCAAGGAGACGGGCGTGATGCGGGAGCCGCTGCTGCGGTCCTGGATCAGCGGCTCGCACCCGCCCGCCACGGTGTACGAGACGCTGCCCGGCCGCTGGGTCGGGGACGCCTCCTGGCCGTCGGAGAACGTGAACCCGGTGGCGTACGCCCTCCAGGGCGGCGAGCGGATCGTCGCCTCGCCGCAGCAGACCGGCCTGGACGCGGGCCGCTTCTTCCCGTTCGGCAACGACGCGGACCTGCCGCCGGACCAGCGGGACGAGGACGCGAAGTCGGTGTCCTTCGAATTCCCGGTCGCGGACGCGCCGATCGAGATCCTCGGCCGGCCGCGGGTGAAGCTCCGCATCCGGATGGACGTGCCGCGCGGCCAGGCCATCGCCCGGCTCTGCGACGTGGCGCCGGACGGCTCCTCCACGCTCGTCACCCGGGGCGTCCTCAACCTCGCCGCCCGCCACGGCCGCGACCGCACCGACGGCTGGACCCCGGGCGAGACCGAGGACGTCGTCTTCGACCTCAACGGCATCGGCCACACCTTCCCGCCCGGCCACCGCATCCGGCTCGCCGTCTCCTCCTCGTACTGGCCCTGGATCTGGCCGCAGGCCGGCTCGGCGGGCTTCACCCTGGACGCCGACGGCAGCTTCGTCGAGCTGCCGGTGCGCCGCCACACCGAGGACCCGGCGATCACCTTCGGCGAACCGGAACAGTCCGAGCCGCTCGGCGTGGTCTACCCGGTCACCCTGGAGGAGCCGCGCCCCGAACGCCTCGTCGTCCGCGATGTCGCCAAGGGCGAGTGGCGCCTGGAGGTCGACCCCCGCTACGGCGGTACGCGCGTCTACCCCGACGGCCTCGAATTCACCGAGGACGCCCTGGAGACGTACACGATCCAGCAGGACGACCCGCTCTCCGCGCGGACCCGCTCCGACTGGCGGATCCGGCTGCACCGCCCGGAGACGGCCTGGGACGTGGAGATCGAGACCCGCTCCGAGATCACCGCCGACGACCAGGACTTCATCACGTCCAACGAGGTGATCTGCAAGGACGGCGAGGAGGTCGTCTTCCACCGCACCTGGGAGAAGCGCATCCCGCGCACGGCGGGCTGAGCGGCGCGCGTGTTTCCTGTCCGAGTCCCCCGGATTTCCGGGGGAACCGACAGTAACCGGTGAACTTTCCGGGCAATGCGCACAGTTGGGGATAGTCGGGGCACTGCCGCTGGGTAGGAGCCCCGACGTAACGTGTCCTCCACGCGACCTGGAAAGCGAGGCAGCACCACATGCCCGAGCAGAGCAGCCCGCTCGATCTGGCCGAGGGCGACCCCTTCGGCCCGCACAACCTTCCGTACGGTGTGTTCTCCACCCCCGACCACCCCGACGACCGCCGGGTCGGCGTCCGCATCGGCAACCACGTCCTGGACGCCGGGGCCGCCGCCCACGTGCTGGGCTCCCCGTACGCGGGGCTGCTGGCGCAGCCGAGCCTGACGCCGCTGCTCGCGGCGGGCCGCACCGCCTGGCGGGACGTGCGCCGCGCGCTCACCGCCTGGCTGACGGTCCCCGCCCACCGCGCGGACATCGAGCCGCTGCTGCACCCGGTGGACGCGGTGACCCTGCACCTGCCGTACGAGGTAGCGGACTACGTCGACTTCTACGCCAGCGAGCACCACGCCACCAACGTGGGCAAGATCTTCCGGCCGGACGGTGACGCGCTCACCCCCAACTGGAAGCATCTGCCGATCGGTTACCACGGCCGCTCCGGCACCGTCGTGGTCTCCGGCACGGACGTCGTCCGCCCCAGCGGCCAGCGCAAGGCGCCCACCGACCCGGCCCCCGTCTTCGGGCCCTCGGTGAAGCTGGACATCGAGGCCGAGGTCGGCTTCGTCGTCGGCGTCCCCTCCGCCCACGGCACCCCGGTCCCGCTGGCCGACTTCCGCGAGCACGTCTTCGGGCTCTCGCTCCTCAACGACTGGTCCGCGCGCGACCTCCAGGCCTGGGAGTACGTGCCGCTCGGCCCGTTCCTCGGCAAGTCCTTCGCCACCTCCGTCTCCGCCTGGGTCACCCCGCTGGAGGCCCTGGACGCGGCCCGCACCGCGCCGCCGGCCCGGGACTTCCCGCTCCTGCCCTACCTCGACGACGCGGAGGACGAGGAGCCGGGCGGCTTCGACATCCGGATCACGGTCGAGATCAACGGCCAGGTCGTCGCCGAGCCGCCGTTCGCCTCGATGTACTGGACGGCGGCCCAGCAGCTCGCCCACATGACGGTGAACGGCGCGTCGCTGCGCACCGGCGATCTGTACGGCTCCGGCACGGTCAGCGGCCCCGAGCCCGCCCAGCGCGGCTCGCTCCTGGAGCTCACCTGGAACGGCCGCGACGCGCTCGAACTCCCCGAGGGCAAGCGGACGTTCCTGGAGGACGGCGACACGGTCACACTGACCGCCTGGGCCCCGGGCCCGCACGGCACCCGTGTGGGCCTCGGCGACGTCACCGGAAGGATCGTCACCGCACCATGACGCACGACGCCCCCGCGCTGACGCTGCCCGAGGAACTGATCCTGCTCGCCCTGGACCCGGACCGGGGCAAGCCGACGTGCGGGGCCCGCGATCTGGCGTACGGGACCGCCGGGGCCGTCCTCGCGGAGCTGGAGCTCCAGGGGCGGATACGCGAGGAGCGCGGCCGGGTCCAGGTGGTGAACCCGCTGGACCCGGCCGACCCCCTCCTCGCCGCCCTGCTCCGGACCCTGGACCCGCCGGCCAAGGGCCGTCGCCGTTCCGGGATCCGCGCCCGGCGCTGGGTGGGCGACTACGACCGGTACGTACAGGAGAAGTACCTGGACTCCCTGGTCGAGCGCTCCGTCCTGTCCCGGGAGACCCGCCGCTTCCTCGGCGTGTTCCCGTACCACCGCCACTTCCCGGGCGTGCCGGACCTCTCGCGGGGCGTCCTCGACCGGTTCGCGGCGGCCGAGGCGGCGGGATACCCCGACCACCGCGACCGGGTGCTGGCCTCCCTGGTCTCGGCGATCGGCCTCGCCGGGGAACTGACCCGCCTCGGCCGCACGGGCCGGACGGTCATGAAGGTCATGCGCCGCTCCGAGTGGACCGCCGTGGCCGTCCGCTACAACGTGAAGCAGAACGAGTCCGGCAACGGCTGGAGCGGCGAAAGCGGGGGCGGCGGCGGGGACGGCGGGGACTAGGAGAGCGGGCCGGTCAGCGGTGCGCGAGGCGTTCACACGTTCGGGGGAGCCTCATTCCGTTCCCGGCGGATACGCTGGTCAGGCCCGCGAGACTCCTCTCCATGGGAGCAATGATGAGCATCGAACCCGAGGCCTCAGAGCCGCGGTGGGCGGTCCCGCCCGAGGGCGGCTGGACCGCCGATGACCTGGACACACTCCCGAATCTGCCTCCGCACACGGAGCTGATCGACGGGAGCCTCGTTTTCGTGAGTCCGCAGACCCTGTTCCATTCGCGAGCGGTCGACTTCTTCAACTGGCAACTGCAGTCCCTGGCACCGCCCGAGCTGGAGGTCGTGCGCGAGTTCACCATCGACATCGACCGCTACAACCGGCCCGAACCCGATGTGATCGTCATCGACGGTGACGTCATCCAGGACCCGAACCAGACCCGGTTTCCCGCCGAGTCGGTGCGCCTCGCCATCGAGGTCGTATCTCCGGAATCCCGGTCCCGCGACCGGGAGACCAAGCCCGTGAAATACGCCCGCGCGACGATCCCCCACTACTGGCGGGTGGAGAACCACGACGGGCGTGCCGTGGTGTACGTCTTCGAGCGGGAGCCGGCCACCGGGGCGTACACCTCGACGGGGATCTTCCACGACCGGATGAAGGTATCGGTGCCGTTCCCCGTGGATCTGGACCTGACGGCGATCATGGCCCGCCGCCGGGCGACGGGCACGGAGTAGCTCCCGCCGCCCTGCCACACCCACCGCCCGGTACGCGTCTCACTCGAACTCGGGCGGTTCCTCGTCCCAGCCGAACTCGGGGTCGCTGTGCTGCTGCGGGGCCGGGGCGACCGGGGCCTTGGCCGTCGTACGCGTCGGGGCCGGGGGCGTGGCCGCCGGGCGGGACGCGGGTGCGGGAGCCGGGGCTTCCGGGGGCGCGCCTCCCGGGGTCTGGGCCAGGACCTCCAGCACGCCCTCGCCGTACGTCGCGAGCTTCTTCTCGCCCAGGCCGCTCACCCCGCCCAGCTCCGCGAGCGAGGCCGGGTGCAGCGTCGCGATCTCCCGCAGCGTCGCATCGTGGAAGATCACGTACGCCGGGACGCCCTGCTCCTTCGCCGTCGCCCCGCGCCAGGCGCGCAGCGCCTCGAAGACCGGAACGGCGGACTCGGGAAGGTCCGCGACGGCCGCCTTGCCCTTGGCGCCCTTGGCTCCGCCGGCGGACGACGACGACCGGGACGTCGGCTTCTTGGGCTCCTTGCGGAGCAGCACGTCCCGCTCCCGGCCGAGCACCGTCGCGCTCTCCTCCGTGAGGACCAGCGTGCCGTACTCCCCCTCGACCGCCAGCAGGCCCTGCGCCAGCAACTGGCGGACCACACCGCGCCACTCCGCCTCGGCCAGCTCCTCGCCGATGCCGAAGACGGAGAGCTGGTCGTGGTCGAACTGGATGACCTTGGCGGTCTTGCGGCCGAGCAGGATGTCGATGATCTGGCCCGCGCCGAACTTCTGGTTCCGTTCGCGCTTCAGCCGCACCACCGTGGAGAGCAGCTTCTGGGAGACGACCGTGCCGTCCCAGGTCTCCGGCGGGGCCAGGCAGGTGTCGCAGTTGCCGCAGGCGGGGGCCGTGGGCTCCTGGCCGAAGTAGGTCAGCAGCTGGGCCCGGCGGCACTGGACCGTCTCGCACAGGGCCAGCATCGAGTCCAGATGGGAGGCGGCCCGGCGGCGGAACGCCTCGTCGCCCTCGCCGCCCTGGATCAGCTTGCGCTGCTGGACGACGTCCTGGAGTCCGTACGCCATCCAGGCCGTCGACGGCTCCCCGTCACGGCCCGCGCGGCCGGTCTCCTGGTAATAGCCCTCGACGGACTTGGGGAGGTCGATGTGGGCGACGAAGCGGACGTCCGGCTTGTCGATGCCCATGCCGAACGCGATCGTCGCGACGACGACGAGCCCCTCCTCGCGGAGGAACCGCGCCTGGTGGGTGGCGCGCGTCCCGGCGTCCAGGCCCGCGTGGTACGGAACGGCCTCGACGCCGTTGCGGCAGAGATACTCCGCGATCTTCTCGGTGGAGTTGCGCGAGAGGCAGTAGACGATGCCCGCGTCCCCGGCGTGCTCCTCCTTGAGGAAGGTCAGGAGCTGCTTCTTGGGCTCGGACTTCGGCACGATCCGGTACTGGATGTTCGGCCGGTCGAAGCTCGCGACGAAGTGCTTCGCGTCCGGCATGCCGAGGCGGCGGGTGATCTCCTCGTGCGTGGCGTGGGTCGCGGTCGCCGTCAGGGCGATGCGCGGCACGTCCGGCCAGCGCTCGCCGAGCACGGACAGGGCCAGATAGTCGGGGCGGAAGTCGTGGCCCCACTGGGCGACGCAGTGCGCCTCGTCGATCGCGAAGACGGAGATCTCGCCCCGGGCCAGGAGGGAGAGCGTGGAGTCCAGGCGCAGCCGCTCGGGCGCCAGGTAGAGCACGTCCAGCTCGCCCGCGAGGAACTGCGCCTCCATCGAGCGCCGCTCGTCGAAGTCCTGCGTGGAGTTCATGAAGCCGGCCCGGACGCCGAGCGCGCGCAGGGCGTCGACCTGGTCCTGCATGAGGGCGATCAGCGGCGAGACGACGACGCCGGTGCCCCGGCGGACCAGGGACGGGATCTGGTAGCAGAGGGACTTTCCGCCACCGGTGGGCATGAGCACGACCGCGTCGCCGCCCGCCACCACATGCTCGATGACCGCGCCCTGCTCGCCGCGGAACGACTCGTACCCGAAGACGCGGTGCAGCGTCCGCCGCGCCTCGCTCTCGCCGCCCGTGTCGGTGCCGGTGCCGGTCACCGTCCCGGTGGTCTCATCCATGGTCACGCCCAATGCTCTGTCCCCCGAGGGTCCGCACGCCCGGCCCTGTCCGTCCTGCTCTCGTCCCCGTCCACGATAGGCGGCTCCTACGACAACGCCGGACGGTCTGTGGATAACCGACCGTCCGGCGCTGCTGTCGCTCATACTGCGGGGGCTCCGCACGGGGCTACCGCACGAAGACTCCCGCCTGGCTCGCCAGGTCCAGGAAGTACTGCGGGGCCAGGCCCAGCACCAGGGTGACGGCGACGCCGACCGCGATCGTCGTCATGGTCAGCGGGGACGGGACGGCGACCGTGGGGCCGTCCGCCTTCGGCTCGCTGAAGAACATCAGGACGATCACGCGGATGTAGAAGAACGCCGCGACGGCCGAGGAGAGCACACCGACGACGACCAGTCCGCCCGCACCGCCCTCGGCGGCCGCCTTGAACACCGCGAACTTCCCCGAGAACCCGGAGGTCAGCGGGATACCGGCGAAGGCCAGCAGGAACACCGCGAAGACCGCAGCGACCAGCGGCGAGCGGCGGCCGAGTCCGGCCCACTTCGACAGGTGGGTGGCCTCGCCGCCCGCGTCCCGCACCAGCGTGACGACGGCGAACGCGCCGACCGTCACGAAGGAGTAGGCCAGCAGGTAGAAGAGGACCGAGGAGATGCCCTCCGGACTGGCCGCGATGACGCCCGCGAGGATGAAGCCCGCGTGCGCGATCGAGGAGTAGGCCAGCAGCCGCTTGATGTCGGTCTGGGTGATCGCGACGATCGCCCCGCCCAGCATCGTGATGATGGCCACCGACCACATGACCGGCCGCAGGTCCCAGGTGAGGCCCGGCAGCGCCACGTACAGCAGGCGCAGCATCGCGCCGAACGCGGCGACCTTCGTGGCGGCGGCCATGAAGCCGGTCACCGGGGTCGGGGCGCCCTGGTAGACGTCCGGGGTCCACATGTGGAACGGGATCGCGCCGACCTTGAAGAGCAGGCCGACCAGGATCATCGCACCGCCGATGAGGAGCAGCGCGTCGTTGCCCATGGTGTCGGCGAGGGCCGGGTCGATCTCCAGGACCGAGCCGTCGACGACGTTGGCGATGTCGGCGTACGCGAGGGAGCCCGCGTAGCCGTAGAGGAGGGCGATCCCGAAGAGGAAGAACGCCGAGGAGAACGCGCCGAGCAGGAAGTACTTCACGGCGGCTTCCTGCGACAGCAGCCGCTTGCGGCGGGCCACGGCGCACAGGAGGTAGAGCGGGAGGGAGAAGACCTCCAGCGCGATGAACAGGGTCAGCAGGTCGTTGGCGGCCGGGAAGACCAGCAGCCCCGCCACCGAGAAGAGGAGGAGCGGGAAGACCTCGGTGGTGGCGAAGCCGGCCCGGACGGCGGCCTTCTCGCCCTCACCGCCCGGTACGGCTCCGGCCTGGGCGGCGAAGGAGTCGACCCGGTTGCCGTGGGCGGTGGGGTCGAGCCGGCGCTCGGCGAAGGTGAACACGGCCACCATGGCGACCAGGAGAATGGTTCCCTGGAGGAACAGGGTGGGGCCGTCGATCGCGATGGCGCCCATGGCCGCGATCTGGGCCTTCGTGGTGCCGTAGCCACCGGCCGCGAGGCCGACGATCGCGGCGAACGCGGCGGCGACCGCCACCACGGTCAGGAAGAGCTGGGTGTGGTAGCGGGCCCGGCGCGGCACGAAGGCCTCCACCAGGATGCCCAGGACGGCGGCGCCCACGATGATCAGGACCGGCATCAGCTGGGTGTACTCGATCTTCGGCGCCGTGAACGAACCGCCCGGTGCCGCCGATGTCACCCCGCTCGCCGTCGTCCACAGACTGTGGACAGCTGTTGCGCTCACTTGGCGGCCTCCACCTCGGGCTGGGGGTCCTTCTTCTGTACGTCGGACATGGTGTGCTCCACCGCCGGGTTGACGACCTCGGTGAGCGGCTTCGGGAAGACGCCCAGGAAGATCAGCACGGCGATCAGCGGAAGCGCGACCGCCAGTTCCCGGGCCTTGAGGTCCGGCATGGACCGGACCGATTCCTTCACCGGGCCGGTCATCGTGCGCTGGTAGAGGACCAGGACGTAGAGCGCGGCGAGCACGATGCCGGAGGTGGCGATGATGCCGGCCACCGGATACGCGCTGAACGTGCCGACCAGGACCAGGAACTCACTGACGAACGGGGCGAGCCCCGGCAGCGACAGGGTCGCCAGACCGCCGATGAGGAAGGTGCCCGCCAGCACGGGGGCGACCTTCTGCACCCCGCCGTAGTCCGCGATGAGCCGCGAGCCGCGCCGGGTGATGAGGAATCCGGCGACCAGCAGCAGCGCGGCCGTCGAGATCCCGTGGTTGACCATGTAGAGCGTGGCGCCCGACTGGCCCTGGCTCGTCATCGCGAAGATGCCCAGGATGATGAAGCCGAAGTGCGAGATCGAGGCGTAGGCGATGAGCCGCTTGATGTCGCGCTGGCCGACCGCGAGGAGCGCCCCGTACACGATGGAGACCAGCGCCAGGGCGATCACCACCGGCGTCGCCCACTTGCTGGCCTCCGGGAAGAGCCCGAGGCAGAAGCGGAGCATCGCGAAGGTGCCGACCTTGTCGACGATCGCGGTGATCAGCACGGCGACCGGGGCGGTCGCCTCGCCCATCGCGTTGGGCAGCCAGGTGTGCAGCGGCCACAGCGGGGCCTTGATCGCGAAGGCGAGGAAGAACCCGAGGAACAGCCACCGCTCGGTGCTGGTCGCCATCTCCAGGGAGCCGTTGGCGCGGGCCTCGGCGATCTCGGAGAGCGAGAAGCTTCCCGCGACCACGTACAGCCCGATGACCGCGGCGAGCATGATCAGGCCGCCGGCCAGGTTGTAGAGGAGGAACTTGACCGCCGCGTACGACCGCTGGGTCGCGGCGTTCTCGTCGGTGCCCGCGTGGGCCCGGTCGCCGAAGCCGCCGATGAGGAAGTACATCGGGATGAGCATGGCTTCGAACAGGATGTAGAAGAGGAAGACGTCCGTGGCGACGAACGACAGGATCACCATGGCCTCGACCATGAGGATCAGGGCGAAGAAGCCCTGTGTCGGACGCCAGCGCGAGGACTTCGTCTCCAGGGGATCGGCGTCGTGCCAGCCGGCCGCGATGACGAACGGGATCAGCAGCGCGGTGAGGCCGAGGAGCGCCACCCCGATGCCGTCCACGCCCAGTTCGTAGCGGACGCCGAAGTCGGCGATCCAGGACCGGGACTCGGTGAGCTGGTAGCGGTCGCCGCCCGGCTCGAAGCGGAGGAAGACGACGGCCGCCAGGACGAGCGTGCCGAGCGAGAAGAGCAGCGCGAGCCATTTGGCCGCGGTGCGCCGCGCGGCGGGGACGGCGGCGGTGGCGATGGCGCCGATCGCCGGGAGCGCCGCCGTCGCGGTCAGGAGGGGAAAGGACATGTGATCAGACCGCCCTCATCAGCAGGGTCGCGGCGATGACGACCGCCGTACCGCCGAACATCGAGACCGCGTAGGTGCGGGCGTAGCCGTTCTGCAGCTTGCGCAGCCGGCCGGAGAGCCCGCCGACCGATGCGGCCGTGCCGTTGACGACTCCGTCGACCAGGGAGTGGTCCACGTACACCAGCGAGCGGGTGAGGTGCTCGCCGCCGCGGACCAGGACCACGTGGTTGAAGTCGTCCTGGAGGAGATCGCGGCGGGCGGCCCGGGTGAGGACCGAGCCGCGCGGGGCGACCACAGGGACCGGCTTGCGGCCGTACATCGCCCAGGCGATCCCGACGCCGATGACCAGGGCCACCACGGTGGCTCCGGTGACCGTGGCCGCGCTCAGCGGGGCGTGCCCGTGGTCGTAACCGGTGACCGGCTCCAGCCAGTTGATGAACCGGTCGCCGATCGCGAAGAACCCACCGGCGAACACCGAGCCGAAGGCCAGCACGATCATCGGGATCGTCATCGACTTCGGGGACTCGTGCGGATGCGGCTCGCGGCCCTCCGCGTCGGGCTGCCAGCGCGCCTCACCGAAGAACGTCATCAGCATCACGCGCGTCATGTAGAACGCGGTGATCGCGGCGCCCAGGAGGGCCACGGAGCCGAGGATCCAGCCCTCGGTGCCGCCCTTGGCGAAGGCCGCCTCGATGATCTTGTCCTTGGAGAAGAAGCCGGACAGGCCGGGGAAGCCGATGATGGCCAGATAGCCGAGGCCGAAGGTGACGAAGGTGACCGGCATGTACTTCCGCAGGCCGCCGTACTTCCGCATGTCGACCTCGTCGTTCATGCCGTGCATGACCGAGCCCGCGCCGAGGAACAGCCCGGCCTTGAAGAAGCCGTGCGTCACCAGGTGCATGATCGCGAAGATGTAGCCGATGGGGCCGAGGCCCGCGGCGAGGATCATGTAGCCGATCTGCGACATCGTGGACCCGGCGAGGGCTTTCTTGATGTCGTCCTTCGCGCAACCGACGATCGCACCGAAGATCAGCGTGACCGCGCCGACGATGACGACGACCATCTGGGCGTCGGGGGCGGCGTTGAAGATCGCGCCGGAGCGGACGATGAGATAGACACCGGCGGTGACCATGGTCGCCGCGTGGATGAGGGCGGAGACCGGGGTCGGGCCCTCCATCGCGTCGCCGAGCCAGGACTGCAGCGGCACCTGGGCCGACTTGCCGCAGGCGGCCAGCAGCAGCATCAGGCCGATGGCCGTCAGCTTGCCCTGACTCGTCTCGCCCGCCGACTCCAGCACCGGCCCGAAGGCGAAGGTGCCGAAGGTGGTGAACATCAGCATGATGGCGATCGACAGGCCCATGTCGCCGACCCGGTTGACCAGGAAGGCCTTCTTCGCGGCGGTGGCCGCGGTGGGCTTGTGCTGCCAGAAGCCGATGAGCAGGAACGACGCCAGACCGACGCCCTCCCACCCGACGTACAGCAGCAGGTAGTTGTCGGCGATGACCAGGATGAGCATCGCCGCGAGGAACAGGTTGAGATAGCCGAAGAAGCGGCGCCTGCGCTCGTCGTGCTCCATGTAGCCGATGGAGTAGATGTGGATCAGCGTGCCCACACCGGTGATGAGCAGGACGAACGTCATCGACAGCTGGTCGAGCTGGAAGGCGATGTCGGCCTGGAAGCCCTCCACCGGGATCCAGCTGAACAGGTGCTGGTGCAGGGCCCGGTCCTCGGCGCCCTTCCCCAGCATGTCGGTGAAGAGGATCAGTCCGACGACGAACGAGGCGCCGGCGAGCAGGGTGCCGAGCCAGTGGCCGGTCCGGTCCAGCCGGCGGCCGCCGCAGAGCAGGACCGCCGCTCCGAGCAGGGGCGCCGCGACGAGCAGCGCAATCAGGTTCTCCACGTTTCCGACCCCTTACAGCTTCATCAGGCTGGCGTCGTCGACCGAGGCCGAGTGGCGGGAGCGGAACAACGACACGATGATCGCGAGTCCGACGACGACTTCCGCGGCGGCGACGACCATCGTGAAGAACGCGACGATCTGCCCGTCGAGGTTGCCGTGCATCCGGGAGAACGTGACGAGCGCCAGATTGCAGGCGTTGAGCATCAGCTCGACGCACATGAACAGCACGATCGTGTTCCGCCTGATCAGCACCCCGGAGGCGCCGATCGCGAACAGGAGGGCCGCGAGGTAGAGGTAGTTCACCGGGTTCACTGGGCGGCCTCCGAATTCTCCGCCGAGGACGCGGGATTCGCCCCGCGCGCCACGGCGTCCGCGTCCTCACGCCCGAGCCGCTCCCCGGAGCGCTGCTCCAGGGCCTTGAGATCGGCGAGGGACTGCTGCGAGACGTCGCGGATCTGACCGCGCTCCCGCAGGGTCTGCATGACGGTGAGCTCGGACGGCGTGCCGTCGGGGAGCAGACCGGGGATGTCCACCGCGTTGTGCCGGGCGTAGACGCCGGGGGCGGGGAGCGGCGGGAGGTGCTTGCCGCGTACGCGCTCCTCGGACATCTCCCGCTGGGTCTTGGCCCGTTCGGTGCGCTCGCGGTGCGTGAGCACCATCGCGCCCACCGTCGCGGTGATCAGCAGGGCGCCGGTGATCTCGAAGGCGAAGACGTACTTGGTGAAGATGAGGTTGGCGATTCCCTCGACGTTGCCACCGTGCCGGGCGTTGGCCGCGCCGAGTCCGTTGAAGGTGCTCAGCGAGGCGTTGCCGATGCCCGCGATCAGCAGCACGGCGAACCCGAGGGCGCACCCGAGGGCCAGCCAGCGCTGGCCCTTGAGGGTCTCCTTGAGGGAGTCCGCCGCGGTGACGCCGACGAGCATGACGACGAAGAGGAACAGCATCATGATCGCGCCGGTGTAGACGACGATCTGGACGATGCCGAGGAAATACGCGCCGTTGGCGAGGTAGAAGACGGCAAGGACGATCATGGTCCCGGCGAGTGACAGGGCGCTGTGCACGGACTTCTTCGCCAGCACCGTGGAGAGCGCGCCGATCACGGCGACGGTGCCCAGGATCCAGAACTGGACGGCCTCGCCGGTCGAGGTGGTGGTGGCCGCGGCCAGGGAGTTCACGCCCCCACCCCCTTGTCCTGCCGGGCGTCGGACGCCCGGGTGGACTCGATGGGGTCCTCGTCCTCCTGCTTGTCGTTCTCGCCCTTGGACACGGCCGTCTGACGGACCGTGCCGGGGGCGGCCTCGGTGACCACGCCCCGGTAGTAGTCCTGTTCGTCCATGCCGGGGAAGATCGCGTGCGGGCTGTCGACCATGCCTTCGTCCAGGCCCGCGAGCAGCTCGTCCTTGGTGTAGATGAGGCTCTCGCGCGTGGTGTTGGCCAGCTCGAACTCGTTCGTCATGGTCAGTGCCCGGGTGGGGCACGCCTCGATGCAGAGTCCGCACAGGATGCAGCGCGCGTAGTTGATCTGGTAGACGCGGCCGTAGCGCTCTCCCGGGGAGTAGCGCTCCTCCTCGGTGTTGTCCGCGCCCTCCACGTAGATCGCGTCGGCCGGACACGCCCAGGCGCACAGCTCGCAGCCGACGCACTTCTCCAGGCCGTCCGGGTGGCGGTTGAGCTGGTGGCGGCCGTGGAAGCGGGGCGCCGTCACCTTCGGCGTCTCCGGATACTGCTCGGTGAGCCGCTTCTTGAACATGGCCTTGAAGGTCACGCCGAAGCCGGCCACGGGGTTCTGGAACTTGTCCCCCGATTCGCCCGCCTGACCTGCCTGGCCTGCCTGCCCCGAGGACCCAGCGGATCCCGATGAGCCCGTGAGCTCTGGTTTCTCAGACACCGCCGGCCTCCTTTCCGTCACTCGCGCTTTCGTCACTCTGAGTATCCGCCCCGCCACTGACAACGAGCTCCCGGTCCCGTCGTGGCCTGCGCCTGGGCACCGGCGGCAGCGTCTGTCCGGGCAGCGGTGGCACCGGGAACCCGCCCGCCATCGGGTCGAAGGCGGGCTCCGGTCCGGCAGCCTCCTCCTCGGCCCGGGACCTGCGGTCGCGGTACATGTCGACGACGAAGGAGATCAGCAGGATCGCGATCACGACCGCGCCCACGTACAGCACGATCCGCGAGAAGTCGTACCCCTCGTTCCGCAGGGCCCGGACCGTGGCGACGAGCATCAGCCAGACCACCGAGACCGGGATGAGGACCTTCCAGCCCAGCTTCATCAGCTGGTCGTAACGCACGCGGGGAAGGGTGCCGCGCAGCCAGATGAAGAAGAAGATCAGGCACTGGAGCTTCAGGAAGAACCAGAGCATCGGCCACCAGCCGTGGTTCGCGCCCTCCCAGAAGGCCGAGATGGGGTACGGAGCCCGCCAGCCGCCGAGGAACAGCGTCACCGCGATCATCGACACGGTCACCATGTGGATGTACTCGGCGAGCATGAACATCGCGAACTTGATCGAGCTGTACTCGGTGTTGAACCCGCCGACCAGGTCGCCCTCGGACTCCGGCATGTCGAACGGCGCCCGGCTGGCCTCACCGACCATGGTGATCATGTAGATGATGAAGGAGACCGGCAGCAGCATGATGTACCAGCGGTCCGCCTGCGCCTCCACGATCGTCGACGTGGACATCGACCCGGAGTAGAGGAAGACCGAGGCGAAGGAAGCGCCCATGGCGATCTCGTACGAGATCATCTGGGCGGACGAGCGGATTCCGCCGAGCAGGGGGTACGTCGAGCCCGAGGACCAGCCGCCGAGGACGAACCCGTACACCCCGACCGCGCCGACGGCGAGGATGTAGAGCGCGGCGATCGGGAGGTCGGTGAGCTGCATCGTGGTGCGCTGCCCGAAGATCGAGACCTCGTTGCCCGCCGGGCCGAAGGGGATCACCGCGATGGCCATGAAGGCGGGGATCGCGGCGAGGATCGGCGCGATGACGTAGACCGCCTTGTCCGCGCGCTTGACGATCACGTCTTCCTTCAGCATCAGCTTGATGCCGTCGGCGAGCGACTGGAGCAGCCCCCAGGGGCCGTGCCGATTGGGGCCGATGCGCAGCTGCATCCAGGCGACGACCTTGCGCTCCCACACGATGGAGAACAGCACGATCAGCATCAGGAACGCGAAGCAGAAGACCGCCTTGATGACGACGAGCCACCAGGGGTCGGTGCCGAACATCGAGAGATCCTCGGCGGCGAGGACGACGCGCTCGGGCGCCGTCGTGAGTGCGGCGAGGCCAGTCACGCTCGTACCTCCGATGGTTCGACGGGAGCACCCGGTGCGGCGGCGGGGCCGATCCGCACCAGGCCGCCGGGGTTCGCTCCGGTGTCGGCGGGGATGCCGCGTCCCACCGAGTTCAGCGGCACCCAGACCACCCGGTCCGGCATGTCGGTGACCGCGAGGGGCAGTTCGACGGTGCCGGCGGGCCCGGTGACGGCGAGCAGATCGCCGTCCTTGACGCCGGACTCGGCGGCGGTGACCGCCGAGAGCCGGGCGACGGCCGCGTGCCGGGTGCCGGCGAGCGCGGTGTCGCCCTCCTGGAGCCGGCCCAGGTCGAGCAGCATCCGGTGGCCCGCGAGGACCGCCTCGCCGTCGCCGGGCCGGGGCAGCGGCTGCGCGCTCGCGCGCGGGTCCTCCGCGTGGCCGCCCTCCCAGCCGCCGAGCCGGTCCAGCTCGCGGCGGGCGGCGGTCAGGTCCGGCAGGGCGAAGTGCACGTCCATGGCGTCGGCCAGCATGTGCAGCACCCGGGAGTCCGTCGGCGCGAGCGTCCGGGACATCTGCTCGGGCTTCAGCGCCGCCTGGAACATCCGGGCCCGGCCCTCCCAGTTGAGGAAGGTGCCGGACTTCTCCGCGACGGCGGCGACCGGGAAGACCACGTCCGCCCGGGCGGTGACCGCGCTCGGCCGCAGCTCCAGCGAGACCAGGAAGCCGACCTCGTTCAGCGCCTGGAGGGCACGGTTCGGGTCGGGCAGGTCCTCGGCGCCGACCCCGGCGACGAGCAGCGCGCCCAGTTCGCCGGTGGCCGCGGCCTCGACGATCTGGCCGGTGTCACGGCCGTAGCGGGTGGGCAGTTCGGCCACCCGCCACAGCTCCGCGACCTCGTCGCGGGCCCGCGGGTCGGTGGCCGGGCGGCCGCCGGGCAGCAGCGAGGGGAGCGCGCCCGCCTCCACCGCACCCCGGTCGCCGGCCCGGCGCGGGATCCACACCAGGCGTGCGCCGGTGGCGGTGGCGGCGCGGACGGCGGCGCTCAGCGCGCCGGGCACTCCGGCGAGCCGCTCGCCGACGATGATCAGGGAGTGCTCACCGCGCAACGCCTCGGCGGCGGCCGCCCCTTCGGCCTCCAGGCCGACGCCGCCCGCGAGCGCGTCCAGCCACTCGGTCTCGGTGCCGGGGGCGGCGGGCAGCAGGGTGCCGCCCGCCTTCACCAGGCCCCGGGTGGCGTGCGAGGCGAGCGCGAAGGTCTTCTGGCCGCTCTTGCGGTGGGCCTTGCGCAGCCGCAGGAAGACGCCGGGGGCCTCCTCCTCGGACTCGAACCCGACGAGCAGGACCGCGGGGGCCTTCTCCAGCGCGGTGTACGTGACGCCTTCGCCGTCGAGGTCCCGGCCGCGTCCGGCGACCCGGGCGGCCAGGAAGTCGGCCTCCTCGGCGCTGTGGACCCGGGAGCGGAAGTCGATGTCGTTGGTGTCGAGGGCGACCCGGGCGAACTTGCTGTACGCGTAGGCGTCCTCGACGGTCAGCCGGCCGCCGGTCAGGACGCCGGTACGGCCGCGGGCGGCGAGGAGTCCGGCCGCCGCGGCTGCCAGCGCCTCGGGCCAGCTCGCCGGTTCCAGGACGCCTTCGGCGTTGCGGACCAGCGGGGTGGTGAGGCGGTCGCGCTGCTGGGCGTAACGGAAGCCGAACCGCCCCTTGTCGCAGAGCCACTCCTCGTTGACCTCGGGCTCGTTGGCCGCGAGGCGTCGCATGACCTTGCCGCGCCGGTGATCGGTCCGGGTCGAGCAGCCGCCGGAGCACTGCTCGCACACCGAGGGGGTGGAGACCAGGTCGAAGGGGCGGGAGCGGAATCGGTACGCCGCCGAGGTCAGCGCGCCGACCGGGCAGATCTGGATGGTGTTGCCGGAGAAGTACGACTCGAAGGGGTCGCCCTCGCCGGTGCCGACCTGCTGGAGGGCGCCGCGCTCGATCAGCTCGATCATCGGGTCGCCCGCCACCTGGTTGGAGAACCGGGTGCAGCGCGCGCAGAGCACGCACCGCTCGCGGTCCAGCAGCACCTGGGTGGAGATCGGGACGGGCTTCTCGAAGGTCCGCTTCTTGCCGTCGAAGCGGGAGTCGGCGCCGCCGTGCGACATCGCCTGGTTCTGCAGCGGACACTCGCCGCCCTTGTCGCAGACCGGGCAGTCCAGCGGGTGGTTGATCAGCAGCAGCTCCATCACGCCCTTCTGCGCCTTCTCGGCGACAGGGGAGGTGATCTGCGACTTGACGACCATGCCGTCGGTGCAGGTGATGGTGCAGGAGGCCATCGGCTTGCGCTGGCCCTCGACCTCGACGATGCACTGGCGGCAGGCGCCTGCGGGGTCGAGGAGCGGGTGGTCGCAGAAGCGCGGGATCTCGATGCCGAGGAGTTCGGCGGCCCGGATGACCAGGGTCCCCTTGGGGACGCTGATCTCGATGCCGTCGATGGTCAGCGTGACCAGGTCCTCGGGCGGGATCGCCGCCTCGCCGCCCCCGGAGGGCGCACTCGTGGTGACTGTCATGCGTTCACCCCCCGGTGAGCGTTCTTGCCGTCGGTGTTCTTGTCGTCGGCCCAGGCCGTGGACCGGGCGGGGTCGAAGGGGCAGCCCTTGCCGGTGATGTGCTGCTCGTACTCCTCGCGGAAGTACTTGAGCGAGGAGAAGATCGGCGAGGCGGCACCGTCGCCGAGCGCGCAGAACGACTTGCCGTTGATGTTGTCGGCGATGTCGTTGAGCTTGTCGAGGTCAGCCATCTCGCCCTTGCCGGCCTCGATGTCGCGGAGCAACTGGACCAGCCAGTAGGTCCCTTCGCGGCAGGGTGTGCACTTGCCGCAGGACTCGTGGGCGTAGAACTCGGTCCAGCGGGTGACGGCCCGCACCACGCAGGTCGTCTCGTCGAAGCACTGGAGCGCCTTGGTGCCGAGCATGGACCCGGCGGCGCCGACGCCCTCGTAGTCGAGGGGGACGTCGAGGTGCTCCTCGGTGAACATCGGGGTGGAGGAGCCGCCCGGGGTCCAGAACTTCAGGCGGTGACCGGCCCGGATGCCGCCGCTCATGTCGAGGAGCTGACGCAGCGTGATGCCGAGCGGGGCCTCGTACTGACCGGGGCTGGTGACATGGCCGCTGAGCGAGTAGAGCGTGAAGCCCGGGGACTTCTCGCTGCCCATCGACTTGAACCAGTCCTTGCCCCGGTTCAAAATCGCGGGAACCGAGGCGATGGACTCGACGTTGTTCACCACAGTGGGGCAGGCGTACAGACCGGCGACCGCAGGGAAGGGGGGCCGCAGCCGGGGCTGGCCACGCCGTCCTTCGAGAGAGTCGAGCAGCGCGGTTTCCTCACCACAGATGTACGCACCCGCACCCGCGTGCACCGTGAGTTCCAGATCGAGTCCTGAACCCAGGATGTTCGTCCCCAGATAACCCGCCTCGTACGCCTCTCGTACGGCCTCGTGCAGTCGTCGCAGCACGGGGACGACCTCACCGCGCAAGTAGATGAACGCATGCGAAGAACGGATCGCGTAACAGGCGATCACGATGCCCTCGATGAGGCTATGTGGGTTCGCGAAGAGGAGCGGGATGTCCTTGCAGGTCCCCGGCTCCGACTCGTCGGCGTTGACAACTAGATAGTGCGGTTTGCCATCGCCCTGCGGGATGAACTGCCACTTCATCCCGGTGGGGAAGCCCGCCCCGCCGCGCCCGCGCAGACCGGAGTCCTTCACGTACGCGATGAGGTCGTCGGGGTCCATGGCCAGCGCCTTGCGCAGCCCTTCGTACCCCTCGTGGCGGCGGTAGGTGTCCAGGGTCCAGGATTCGGGCTGGTCCCAGAAGGCGGAGAGGACGGGTGCGAGCAGCTTCTCGGGGCTCGTCCCGTTGTGGTCGATCTCGGCGGCCAAGGTCATCACTCCCCCTCCTCGGCTGCGGGCCCGGCCGGGTGCTCCGGGTCGGAGGCCGAGGTCTGCGGCGAGATATTCGGCGTCCCGGAGGGACTCGTTGAGGGGCGGTGGTCGGGTGACGGGTGGGCGTGCGAGCTGAGGTGCTCGGACGGCGAAGGGTCGTGCGGCTGCCCGTCCTGGGGCCGCGCGCCTTCGGGCTGCCCGGCGCGCGGGGAGACCACGCGCGCCTTCGGGAGCGCCTCGCCCTTGGCGAGCTTCAGCCCGACGAGGGAGGCGGGGCCCGCGCCGCCGGTCGCCTCGACGGCGCCGGGGCGCTCGTCGGGGAAGCCGGCCAGGATCCGGGCGGTGTCCTTGTACGAGCAGATCGGCGCGCCGCGGGTGGGCTCGACGGTCCGGCCGGCGATCAGGTCGTCGACGAGCCGCGTGGCGCTCTGGGGCGTCTGGTTGTCGAAGAACTCCCAGTTGACCATCACGACGGGCGCGAAGTCGCAGGCGGCGTTGCACTCGATGTGTTCGAGGGTGACCTTGCCGTCGTCGGTGGTCTCGTTGTTGCCGACGCCGAGGTGCTCCTTGAGCGTGTCGAAGATGGCGTCGCCGCCCATGACCGCGCACAGGGTGTTGGTGCAGACGCCGACCTGGTAGTCGCCGCCGGCCCTGCGCCGGTACATGGAGTAGAACGTCGCGACGGCGGTGACCTCGGCGGTGGTGAGGTCGAGCGTCTCGGCGCAGAAGGCGACGCCCGTACGGGAGACGAATCCCTCCTCGGACTGCACGAGGTGCAGCAGCGGCAGGAGGGCGGAGCGGCTGCCGGGGTAGCGGGCGAGCACCTCCTTCGCGTCCGCATCGAGCCGGGCGCGCACCTCGGCCGGGTAGGGGGTGGCGGGGAGCTGCGGCATCCCCAGACTGACGTCTTGGCGTGATGTGGTCACCGGTCGACGCCTCCCATCACGGGGTCGATGGACGCGACGGCGACGATGACGTCGGCGACCTGGCCGCCTTCGCACATCGCCGCCATGGCCTGGAGGTTGGTGAAGGACGGGTCGCGGAAGTGGACCCGGTAGGGGCGGGTGCCGCCGTCGGAGACGACGTGCACGCCGAGTTCGCCCTTGGGGGACTCGACGGCGGTGTACGTCTGTCCGGCGGGGACCCGGAAGCCCTCGGTCACCAGCTTGAAGTGGTGGATCAGGGCTTCCATGGAGGTGCCCATGATGTTCCTGATGTGGTCGAGCGAGTTGCCGAGACCGTCGGGGCCCAGGGCGAGCTGGGCGGGCCAGGCGATCTTCTTGTCGGCGACCATGACCGGACCCGGCTCCAGGCGGTCGATGCACTGCTCGATGATCCGCAGGGACTGGCGCATCTCCTCCAGGCGGATGAGGAAGCGTCCGTAGGAGTCGCAGGTGTCGGTGGTCGGGACGTCGAAGTCGTAGGTCTCGTAGCCGCAGTACGGGTCGCTCTTGCGGAGGTCGTGCGGGAGTCCGGCGGAGCGCAGCACCGGGCCCGTGGCGCCGAGCGCCATGCAGCCGGTGAGGTCGAGGTAACCGACGTCCTTCATGCGGGCCTTGAAGATGGGGTTGCCGGTGGCGAGCTTGTCGTACTCCGGCAGGTTCTTCTTCATGGTCTTGATGAACTCGCGCAGCTGGTCGACCGCGCCCGGGGGCAGGTCCTGGGCGAGGCCGCCGGGGCGGACGAACGCGTGGTTCATCCGGAGGCCGGTGAAGAGCTCGAAGAGGTCGAGAACCAGTTCACGATCGCGGAAGCCGTAGATCATGATCGTGGTCGCGCCGAGCTCCATGCCGCCGGTGGCGATGCACACCAGGTGCGAGGCGAGCCGGTTGAGCTCCATGAGCAGTACGCGCAGGACGGTGGCCCGGTCGGGGATCTGGTCCTCGATGCCGAGGAGCTTCTCGACGCCCAGGCAGTACGCCGTCTCGTTGAAGAACGGCGTCAGGTAGTCCATCCGCGTGACGTAGGTGGTGCCCTGCGTCCAGTTGCGGAATTCGAGGTTCTTCTCGATGCCGGTGTGGAGGTAGCCGATGCCGCAGCGGGCCTCGGTGACGGTCTCGCCGTCGATCTCCAGGATGAGGCGCAGCACGCCGTGCGTGGACGGGTGCTGGGGGCCCATGTTGACGATGATGCGCTCGTCGTCGGACTTCACCGCGGATTCGACGACCTCGTCCCAGTCGCCGCCGGTGACTGTATATACAGTCCCCTCGGTCGTGGCACGGGGCGTTGCGTGGGGAGTGGTCATCAGCTGTACGACCTCCGCTGGTCCGGAGCCGGGATCTGGGCGCCCTTGTACTCGACGGCGATGCCGCCGAGCGGGTAGTCCTTGCGCTGCGGGAAGCCCTGCCAGTCGTCCGGCATCATGATCCGGGTCAGGGCCGGGTGCCCGTCGAAGACGATGCCGAAGAAGTCGTACGCCTCGCGCTCGTGCCAGTCGTTGGTCGGGTAGAGCTCGACGAGCGACGGGATGTGCGGGTCGCTGTCCGGGGCGGACACCTCCAGCCGGATCAGCCGGCCGTGGGTGAGCGAGCGCAGGTGGTAGACGGCGTGCAGCTCGCGGCCCTTGTCGCCCAGGAAGTGGACGCCGCTCACGCCCGTACAGAGCTCGAAGCGCAGGGCGGGGTCGTCGCGCAGGGTGCGGGCGACCTGGACGAGGTGCTCGCGGGCGATGTGGAAGGTCAGTTCGTCGCGGTCGACGACCGTCTTCTCGATGGCGTTCTCGGGAAGCAGGTCCTGTTCCTCCAGGGCCCCTTCGAGCTCGTCGGCCACCTCGTCGAACCAGCCGCCGTAGGGCCGGGAGGATGCGCCCGGCAGGGTGACGGTGCGGACGAGGCCGCCGTAGCCGGAGGTGTCGCCGCCGTTGTTCGCGCCGAACATGCCCTTGCGGACGCGGATGACCTCGCCGCCGGTGTCGCGCGGGGCGGGTACGGAGTTGCCGTTCTGCCCCTCGCCGTGGGTGTGGTCGCTCACCGCAGCAGCCCCTTCATCTCGATCAGGGGCAGTGCCTTGAGGGCCGCTTCCTCCGCCTCGCGGGCGGCCTCCTCGGCGTTGACCCCGAGCTTGCCGTCCTGGATCTTCTGGTGGAGCTTGAGGATCGCGTCCAGCAGCATCTCGGGACGGGGCGGACAACCCGGCAAATAGATATCGACCGGGACAATGTGATCAACACCCTGCACAATGGCGTAATTGTTGAACATTCCACCCGATGACGCGCAAACCCCCATGGAAATGACCCACTTGGGATTCGGCATCTGGTCGTAGACCTGCCGCAGGACGGGCGCCATCTTCTGGCTCACCCGCCCGGCGACGATCATCAGGTCCGCCTGGCGCGGCGATCCGCGGAAGACCTCCATCCCGAACCGGGCCAGGTCGTAGCGGCCCGCGCCGGTCGTCATCATCTCGATGGCGCAGCAGGCGAGTCCGAACGTGGCCGGGAAGACGGAGGACTTCCGCACCCAGCCCGCGGCCTGCTCGACCGTGGTCAGAACGAAGCCGCTCGGCAGTTTCTCTTCGAGTCCCATGGTGTGCCCCTCAGCCCCTCAGTCCCATTCCAGGCCGCCGCGACGCCACACATACGCGTAGGCGACGAAGACGGTGAGCACGAAGAGCAGCATCTCCACGAGCCCGAAGATCCCCAGGGCGTCGAAGGAGACCGCCCAGGGATAGAGGAAGACGATCTCGATGTCGAAGACGATGAAAAGCATCGCCGTCAGGTAGTACTTGATGGGAAAGCGGCCGCCTCCGGCCGGAGTCGGGGTGGGTTCGATACCGCACTCGTACGCTTCGAGCTTTGCCCGGTTGTAGCGCTTGGGGCCGATAAGCGTGGCCATGACCACGGAGAAGATCGCAAACCCTGCCCCGAGGGCGCCGAGCACGAGGATGGGCGCGTAGGCATTCACGCTCCTCGCTCCTTCCAGTCGTCCTTGACCTTTGGACCGCATCGGGCGACCGGCTCGCCACCTCACCAAGATCGTGCACATGTGAGGCAGTTCACAAGCCCGACTGCCCCGCATCCTATGCCTGGTCCCCTGTGATCTGCGACACGGGGTACGACAACGGCTTTGTGATCTCCACCACCTGACGAAGGATCATGAAGTCGTATGAGCGGTGATCTTCGTACGCGAAGCGGCCGAGTGATCACGAGACGTGACATTCGATGGTGTTACCGCTGGTCAAAGACGTGCGGCGCTATCAATCGACGGCCTGTACAAGCAAATTGGCGGTGGACTGCCGGGGAGTGATAAGGGCACCGGCCGGCCCCGACGCTCACCCGGACGAGGGGCGGCGGGGATCGATCAGGATATGTGCATGCATTCACGAACTTCCGGATCGAGCCCGGCGTCCGAGCGGATGCGCGAGCGACGTCGCGAGCGAAGTCGCGATCGGAACCGCGAGCGGACGGGATGCCTCCGCCGGCGGGAGCGAGCACGGGCGACCGCGGACGTCCACGCGGATCGCGGCCGCGAGGGTTGCCCGTTCCGGCGGACCCACACTGTGACCTGCGCCACTCGGCCCCGCGCCCCGGAAAGCCGGGCTTGGCCATCGGTGTGAACGGATGGTAAGCGACGGGCAATTCGGGCGTATTACCGAAAGGCAGTGATCACGGGCCTGATTGCAGCTGCCCGATTTGCCCGTTACGGCGTCAATAAGGGCCCTCAGAAAGCGGATTCACAGATTCCGAACGTAACTGTGTCGCAACACACGTTTCTTGATGGGACCCCTACAGCCCTGATAGCGCTAGTACCCATGTCCCACACCGCTCACATACCCAGCCACCGGAAGCCCCGCCAGCGCGCCTCGAAGTCGGCACTGCGAGCCGGAGTTGCCGGTGGCGTCCTCAGCACCATCGCGGTCGCGGGTGCCGCCGGTCCGGCCCAGGCCGAGCCGGTGACCCAGACGATCGAGATGCCCACCATCACGTCCGGCTTCTCCACCGCTGTGGCCGCCTCCGCCCAGGCCACCCAGCAGGTCGCCCTCGACCTGGCGACGCAGGCCGAGGAGGACGCCGCGGCCGAGAAGGCCGCGAAGACGGCCAAGAAGGCCCACGCCGAGGCCGTCCGCAAGGCCGAGGCCAAGAAGAAGGCCGAAGCCGCCGCGAAGGCCAAGGCGGAAGCCGAGGCCGAGGAGCGCGCCTCCCGGACCGCCGAGCGCACGACGCTCAGCGCCCCCTCCGGCTCTTCCGGCTCCTCGGACTCCACGGGCAGCTCCGCCTCCGCCCCGTCCTCCTCGTCGAACGTGAGCGGCTCCGCCGCCGCCATCGTGGCCTTCGCCAAGGCCCAGGTCGGCGACGCGTACGTGTCCGGCGGCACCGGCCCCAACGCGTGGGACTGCTCCGGCCTGGTCCAGGCCGCGTACCGCACGGTGGGCGTCGACCTGCCGCGCGTCTCGCAGTCCCAGTCGACCGCCGGCACCCAGGTCTCGCTGGACAGCCTCCAGCCCGGCGACATCCTGTACTGGGGCGGCGCGGGCAGCGCGTACCACGTGGCGATCTACGTCGGCGGCGGCGAGTTCGTCGGCGCGCAGAACTCCGGCACCGGCACGGTGCAGCGCTCCCTGGACTACGACCGGCCGACCGGCGCGGTCCGCGTTCTCTGATTCACAAGCGCCCGCGGGCGCTTCGGCGCACGGCTGAGGGCCGCCGCTCCCCCGCTCGGGGGCGGCGGCCCTTCGCCGTCGTCGCGGCGACGAGCAGCGCCAGGACCATCAGCAGCGCGCTCACCCAGACCGGCGCCCGATAGCCGAGCCCGCCGTCGAGGGCCAGTCCGCCCGCCCACGGGCCCACCGCCGCCCCCAGGTTGAACGCGGTCGCCGAGAAGGCTCCGGCCATCGTCGGGGCCCCGGGGGCGAGGCCCAGGACCCGGGTGATCAGGGCGGTGCCCGTGCCGAAGGCGAGCATGCCGAGGAGCGGGATCAGGGCCAGGGCGAGCACCGGGCTGCCCGCCGTCAGGGCGAGCGCGGACCACCCGAGGGTGAGAGCGGCCATGCCCGTGGCGACGAGGGCCACCGGACGGGCGTCGGCGAACCGGCCCGCCACCGTGACCCCGGCGAACGACCCCGCCCCGAAGAGCGCCAGGGACACCGGCACCCACCCCGCGCCCAGACCCGTCTCCCGGGTGAGGAGCGGCTCCAGGTAGGAGAAGGTGCAGAAGGTCGCCCCCTGCACCAGGGCCATCGTGACCAGGACCGGCCGCAGCCGGGGGCCGGTCAGCGCGCGCAGTTCGTCCCGTACGGGTACGGGAGCGGTGCCCGCGTCCGTACCCCGGCCGCCCGGGATGGAGCGCAGGACGGCGAGGACGGCGGGCAGCGAGACGATCGCGACCGCCCAGAAGGCCGACCGCCACCCCCAGTGCTCCCCCAGCACCGCCCCGGCCGGTACGCCCACCACGCAGGCGATCGTCACTCCGCCGACCACGACGGCGGTGGCCCGGCCCTTCAGCCGGTCGGGGACCATCGCGACGGCCGTCGTCAGGGCCACCGCCCAGAAGCCCGCGTTGGCGAGGGCTCCGACGAAGCGGGTCGCGAGGAGCACGCCGTAGTTCGGGGTGAGTGCGCCGACGACGTGGACGGCGACGAACACCGCGAGGAAGAGGAGCAGGGCACAGCGGCGGGGCCAGGTGCGGCTGGAGAGCGCCATGAGGGGTGCGCCGACGACCATGCCGACGGCGAAGGCGGACGTGAGGAGGCCGGCGGCGGAGAGGGAGACGTCGAGGTCGGCGGCGATGCCCGAGAGAAGCCCGGACAGCATGAACTCGGAGGTGCCCTGGGCGAAGACCGCGAGCCCGAGGACATAGACGGCGAATGGCATGGGTGAGTAGCCCCTTGGACGGAACCGTCGGATGGACAGACAGACCGGAATGCGGGGATACGGGCCGCGCGGACGCCCGCCGGAGGCCCGGGGGCCCGGCGGTGCGGCGCGGAGAAGTGCCCGGCGGTGGCGATCGGCCGGTGGCACGAACCCCGCGTACGGCGGTGCTTCAGCGCGTACGCGAGGGGGAAACGGCCCGTACCCGCGGTGATCCGGCGGGCGTGGAACCGTACGGGAGGGGGCCGGTGACCCGAGGGGTCAGTCGGCGACGCTCAGCACGGACACGGCCACCGGCGCACCGGTGGCCGGAGTCTGTCGGACTCGGGACTGGCCATGGAGAGGGAGGCTACCGGCCGGGCGGCGGGGCCTCCAGCGGTTTTCCCGACGGGAGAGCCGGAGGGCCGGAGAGCCGGGAGAAACCGGAGAGCCGGAGGATCGCCGTCCGGATCAGCGGCGGCGGGGGCGGCGGTTCGTCCGCTCCGGCTCCTTGGCCGAGCTGGTGGGCGCGGGCGGCGCGTCGTACGGGGCGTCGAAGTCCTCGTCCTCGTCCGTCGCGGTCGGGTCCACGGCGAAGCGGGGCTCCAGGAAGAGCCCGTGGTGCTGGGGCAGGGAGGCGGTGGTCATGGCTGTCTGTCCTTGGGGTCGAGCAGCGCTGTATCGGCTTGTTCCGTACCCCGCTGGCCTGCGTTCGATGTGAGCGTGCGTCAAGAAGAGCGGCACGCACCGCGTGCCGCCACTGCGGGCGGGGGCGGGCGGGCGCCGTCCGGTCCGGGACTGCCGACGACCGGGGGCGCGCAAATCATCGCACACGATCACCCGGGGGGATGAGGATTAAAGCCTGTCGTCCGGATCAGAGGACGACGCGGAAGTGCGTGGTCAGCCGCCGGTCCTCGCCCAGGACGTGGAACGCCAGGCCCGGCGGCTGGTCCCGGTCCGCCGGACGGTCGCCCTCCCAGGGCATGCGCAGGGTCCAGGTGACGGCGGGGCCGACGATCAGGGGCCGGCCTCCGAAGGCCGAGGCGGCGGCCGTGTGGGCGTGCCCGGTGAGGACGGCGACGACCCGCGGGTGGGCGGCGAGCAGGGCCGCGAGCCGCTCGGGTTCCTGGAGCATCCCGGCGTCCGGCAGCGGGTGGTGGAGCTCGACGGGCGGCTGGTGGAAGGCGATCAGCGCGGGGACGTCGTCGGGCAGGCCGGTGAGCGTGGCGTCGATCCAGGCGAGCGTCTCCGCGTCCAGGCGGCCCTCGTCCCGGCCCGGGATCGTGGAGTCACACATCAGGATGGCGGTTCCGGCGATGTGGTGGACCCGGTTGACGGGCGCGGTGTCCGGGGCTTCGCCGAGGAAGGCCTTGCGGTAGGCGGGGCGGGCGTCGTGATTGCCGGGACAGGCGAGCACGGGGAACGGCGCGTCCAGCAGGCGTACCGCCTCCTCGTACTCGGCCTCGGTCGCGTGGTCGGCGATGTCCCCGGTGACCAGCAGCGCGTCGACGGGGCGGGGCAGGGCCCGGAGATGGTCCATGACGCGGGCGGCCCGCCGTGTCGCGCGTTCGGTGCCGTCCAGGTGCAGATCGCTGATCTGGGCAAGCAACATGAGCAGCCTCTCCCCCGTCTAATGCTCATTTTCATTCTTCCATTAGGACTCTAGGGTGGGGAGCGCAGACGTTCAAGAGGCGTGAGGGGAGCGGCCGGTGACCGAGCGGCCCGTCATGGAACTGGCGAGCACCATCCGCCACGACGGGGACGGCGGCGTCCTCGACGACCTCGACACGCTCGAAGGGGCGACCCGGTGGATCCGGCGGCAGACCGGACTGCTGGACTCCCTCACCCCGGCCGCGGAGTTCATCGTCGACGAGGAGCTCAGGGACGCGGTCATCGGCGTACGGCGGGCCGTGCGGGCCCTGTTCGCGCGGGTGGTCAGCCCGGCCCCGCCCAGCCCGGCCGACGCCCACCGCCTGATGCCCGCCGCCGAGGCGCTGACCCTCCTCAACACGGCCGCCGCCCGGGAACCCGTGGCTCCCCAACTCCGCTGGCCCGCCGAAGGACCGCCCACGGCCGGGCTGTTGTCGGCCGAGGCCGATCCGCGCGTACGGCTGGTCGCGGCGCTGGCACGCGATGCCGTCGACTTCCTGAGCGGGCCGGAGCGCGAGCGGCTACGGGCCTGCCACGCGCCGCGCTGCGTACGGTATTTCGTCAGGAGCCACGGTCGGCAGGAGTGGTGCAAGCCGTCCTGCGGCAACCGGGCCCGGGTGGCCCGCCACTACGAGCGCACGCGGGGAGCGGCGACGGACGAGGGGTCCCGGGGGCCCTGATCCCGCAGGGCGTAGGACCACAGCTGGTCGACCTCCACGAACCCGGCCGACTCGTACAGCCGGTTGGCCGCCGTCCGGTCGCGCTCGCCGCCCGGGGGCTCGTCGTCGTCCACGTACAGGACCACCTGCGTGGCGCCGAGCCCGCCGAGCGTGTCGAGGGCGGATCCGAGCAGGGCGCGGCCGGTGCCCCGCCCCCGGGCCTCCTCGTCCACCTCGATCCACCACAGGACGCCGATCCCCTGCACCGGGTGCCCGATCACCGCCTCGGCCACGGCCCGCCCGTCCCGTACGATCTCGAGCCGCTGCGAGGCCCCTCGGTCCCGCGCGGGGCCGACCCGTACGCCCTCGGCGCGGGGCAGCCCGGGGCGGGGCAGATCCGCGCGCATGTAGCGCCAGAGCCGCTCACCGCCGTAGCCGGCTCGCTCCAACGCCGCGTGGGTGGCGGGGCGGTGGCCGACGGGCAGCCCTTCGAGGCCCTGGGTGAGCGCGGTGGCGAACGGGAACGCGTCGACCTCGCCCGCGGGTGACAGGGCCGCCCCGGCATGGCCGAGCAGCGCGTCTGCGACCACCGGCTCCTCCCGGCAGTGCAGCCACGGGATCAGCCCCGCCCCGTCCTTCGTACGTCGCGCACAGGCGACGGCCCCGACGATCACGCCACCGGAGCCGACCGCCACCTGGACATCCGGCGGCCCGTACGCCCCCCACCAGGGGGCGTCCGCCTCCGTACACCCCCTCGACGCCTCCGCGAACAGCTCGGGCGTGGCCCGTGGCTGGCCGGGGAGCCGGTCCTCGTCGATCAGTGCCAGGAGCGCCGCCAGGTCGGAGGGCGCGTACGGGCGCAGCGCGAGGCGCGGAGAGGAGGGCATGGATGCCACCATGGTGGATGTCCGGCCGCGAACGGGTCCGCCCGTCGCCGCCTCAGGCCTTCGGGGCCACCTTCGACAGGCCGTTGATGATGCGGTCCATCGCGTCGCCGCCCTGCGGGTCGGTCAGGTTGGCCAGCATCTTCAGGGTGAACTTCATCAGCAGCGGGTGGGTCAGACCGCGCTGGGTGGCGATCTTCATGATCTTCGGGTTGCCGATCAGCTTCACGAAGGCGCGGCCCATCGTGTAGTAGCCGCCGTAGGTCTCCTTGAGCACCTTCGGGTAGTTGTTCAGGGCCAGTTCGCGCTGGGCGGGGGTGGCGCGGGCGTGGGCCTGGACGATGACGTCGGCCGCGATCTGGCCCGACTCCATGGCGTACGCGATGCCTTCGCCGTTGAACGGGTTGACCATGCCGCCCGCGTCGCCGACGAGGAGGAGGCCCTTGGTGTAGTGCGGCTGGCGGTTGAAGGCCATCGGGAGGGCCGCGCCCCGGATCGGCATCGTCATGTTGTCGGGGGTGTAGCCCCACTCCTCCGGCATCGACGCGCACCAGGCCTTGAGGACCTCGCGCCAGTCCAGCTCCTTGAAGGCGGAGGAGGAGTTGAGGATGCCGAGGCCGACGTTGGACGTGCCGTCGCCCATGCCGAAGATCCAGCCGTAGCCGGGCAGCAGCCGGTCCTCGGCGCCGCGCTTGTCCCACAGCTCCAGCCAGGACTCCAGGTAGTCGTCGTCGTGGCGGGGCGAGGTGAAGTACGTACGGACGGCGACGCCCATGGGGCGGTCCTCGCGGCGGTGCAGGCCCATCGCCAGGGAGAGCCGGGTGGAGTTGCCGTCGGCGGCGACGACGAGCGGGGCGTGGAAGGTGACCGGGGTCTTCTCCTCGCCGATCTTCGCTTCGACGCCGGTGATGCGGCCGGTGCGCTCGTCGCGGATGGGCGCGCCCACGTTGCAGCGCTCGTGGAGGCGGGCGCCGGCCTTCTGCGCCTGGCGGGCCAGCTGCTCGTCGAAGTCGTCGCGCTTGCGGACCAGTCCGTAGTCCGGGTAGGAGGCGAGGTCCGGCCAGTCCAGCTGGAGCCGTACACCGCCGCCGATGATGCGCAGGCCCTTGTTGCGCAGCCAGCCCGCCTCCTCGGAGATGTCGATCCCCATCGAGACGAGCTGTTTCGTGGCGCGGGGCGTGAGTCCGTCGCCGCAGACCTTCTCCCGGGGGAAGGCGGTCTTCTCCAGGAGCAGGACGTCGAGTCCGGCCTTGGCGAGGTAGTAGGCGGTCGTGGAGCCGGCTGGGCCCGCTCCGACGACGATCACGTCCGCGCTGTGCTCGGAGAGGGGCTCGGTCACGGTCGGATCTCCCGAAGACTCGAATTCGCGTGCCGCGCGGCACATGTCCCGTGCAGTCTATGGGGGCCTGCGAACCAACCCTCCGAAGGGCTCCCTCATGTCGATCGCGCCTGCCACGCCCCATGCTCCGGCCCCCGCCGTACGCCTCCGTGTTCCGACGGACGAGGACGCCCTGACCTGGCACCGGGTCTTCGACGACCCCGAGGTGATGGAGTTCTTCGGGGGCCGCCGGGCGGACTTCTCGGTGTACGAGGAGCTCACCGCGCGCCAGCGCCGGCACGACGCGGAGCTGGGCTACTGCCTGTGGACGGTCCTGGACGAGGAGGACGCCGTGCTCGGCTTCACCGGGGCGCAGCCGTGGCCGCACACGCATTACGGGCCGGTCGGCGCGACCGAGATCGGCTGGCGGCTGGGGCGGGCGGCGTGGGGGCGCGGGTATGCCTCCGCCGCCGCCCGCATCACGCTGGAGCGGCTGCGGGCGGCGGGGGTGCCGGACGTCGTCGCGATGGTCGACTCCCGTAACGCCCGGTCGATGGCGGTCGCGGAACGGCTCGGGATGCGGCGCGCCGAGTCGTACGACACCCCGCGCGGGCAGGAGGCCGTCTGCTTCCGGCTGGAGCTGTGAGGCCGGCGCCGTTACGGGAACGTCAGGCGCGGGTGGCCCGGTGCAGGGCCACCACGCCGCCGGTCAGGTTGCGCCAGGCGACCTTCGACCAGCCCGCCTTCTGGAGCAGTGCGGCGAGGGCGGGCTGGTCGGGCCAGTCGCGGATCGACTCGGCGAGATAGACGTACGCGTCCGGGTTGGAGGACACCGCGCGGGCGGCCGGCGGGATCGCCCGCATCAGGTACTCCGTGTAGACCGTGCGGAACGGGGTCCAGGTCGGCTGCGAGAACTCGCAGATCACGACCCGGCCGCCGGGCTTCGTCACCCGGTACAGCTCGCGCAGCGCGACCTCGGTGTCCTGGATGTTGCGCAGCCCGAAGGAGATCGTGACGGTGTCGAACGTCTCGTCCTTGAACGGCAGTTTCATGCCGTCGCCCGCGGTGAACGGCATCCACGGGTGGCGCTCCTTGCCGACCTTCAGCATGCCGAGCGAGAAGTCGCACGGCACGACGTAGGCGCCCGCCTTCACGAAGGGCTGCGAGGAGGTCGCCGTACCGGCCGCGAGGTCGAGGATCTTCTGCGCGGGGCGGGCGTCGACCGCCGCCGCGACCGCCTTGCGCCACAGCCGGGCCTGGCCGAGCGAGATCACGTCGTTGGTCAGGTCGTAGTTGGCCGCCACACCGTCGAACATCGAGGCGACTTCGTGCGGCTGCTTTTCCAGGGAGGCTCGGGTCACCCTTCCATTCAAGCAGCCCGGTCGCAGGGATCAGTGGGGGCGGTCGCCCGCGATCGCCACGCGTTCGGCGACCCGGCGGTGCGGGGCGTAATCGTTGACCGCGTAGTGCTGGGTGGCCCGGTTGTCCCAGAACGCGACATCGCCCGCGCGCCAGCCGAACCGCACCTGGAACTCCGGGGCGTGCGCCTGCTGGAACAGCAGCCGCAGCAGCCGGTCGCTCTCCGCCCGCTCGAAGCCCACGATCCGGGTGGTGAACGAGGCGTTGACGAAGATCGTGCGGCGGCCGGTGACCGGGTGGCGGCGCACCACCGGGTGCTCCACCGGCGGGAACTGCTCCTGGTGCGCCGCCAGCCGCTCCGGCGGGTAGAAGCGGGAGAAGCCGGGGATGAAGTCGTGCACCGCCCGCGCCCCCTCGATGCGCTCCTTCACCTCCGGGGCGAGGTTGTCGTACGCGGCGGCCATGTCCGCCCACAGCGTGTCGCCGCCCACCGGCGGCACCTCACGGAGCTGGAGGACCGCGCCGAGGGCGGGGCGCTCGCGGAAGGTGACGTCGGTGTGCCAGATGTTCTCGAAGGTGGGGACGGTGGTGCGGTCGAGGCGGGCGACCTCGGGGTCGTCGCCGGTGGCGAGCAGCGGGTTGGTCTCCAGCTCGCCCCAGAGCCCGGCGAACGCCCGCTGCTGGAGCGAGGTGAGGTGCTGGGCGCGGAAGAACAGCACCTTCCACTCCAGCAGCGCCCGGTCCAGCTCGGCCCGCACGGCCGCGTCGAGGGGGCGGGTCAGGTCGACGCCGTGGATCTCCGCGCCGATGACCCGGCCGAGCGGGGTCAGGCGGAAGAGCTCGTACGGGCGGTCGGTCCAGCCCTCGGGGACCCGGCGCAGCTCGCGCGGGCCCTCGTAGAGGCCGTCGGCGGGGATGCGGGCCTCGCGCAGGACGGGCGTCGTCGCGGTGGTCATGATCCTTCTCCTCTCGTTGTACGGGTCGCTGTACGCGGGTGTCAGCGGGCCGCGTTGCGTACCGCCGTGCCGATCTCGGCGCGGAGCGCGGCGTACGCGGGCAGTCCGCGCAGCTCGTCGGGGTCCGCGCCGGTGCGGGGCAGGTCGATCGGGATGTCCAGGGCGACCGTCCCGGGCCGGTTGGTGAGCACGATCGCGCGGGTGCCGAGGAAGACCGCCTCGTCCACGCTGTGGGTGACGAACACCGACGTGGTCCCGGTCTCGGCGCTCACCGTGCGCAGGTCCTCCTGGAGCCGTTCCCGGGTGAGGGCGTCGAGCGCGGCGAACGGCTCGTCCAGCAGCAGGAGCCGCTTGCCGCCCGCCAGGGCGCGGGCGATGGCGACGCGTTGCTGCTGGCCGCCGGAGATCTGCCAGATGCGGCGGCCCGCGGTGTCCGCGAGGCCGACGCGCTCCAGCAACTCCGCGGTCCGCTCCGGCCGTTCGGCCCGGGGCACGCCCGCGTACTTCAGCGCCAGGCCGATGTTGTCACCGACCGTGCGCCACGGGAAGAGGCGCGGCTGCTGGAACACGATGCCCGCCTGGCTGCCCGGGTCCGGGCGCTCGCCGAACACCTCCACCGCGCCCTCGGTGGCGTGCTCGAAGCCCGCGATCAGCCGCAGCAGGGTGCTCTTGCCGCAGCCGGAGGGGCCGACGAGGACCAGGAACTCACCGGCCGGGATCTCCAGGGAGAGCGGGCCGAGTGCGGTCACCGCGTCCGCGCCCCGGCCGTAGGAGTGACGCACCTCCCGTACGGAGACGACGGGCCCGGTCCTCCCGTCCGTACCGTCCGCCGCTTCGGGAGCCTTGCTCAGGTCAGGGGCTGACGGCATCGCTGAGCCCTTCCACGTGGATGGCCTTGCGCAGGGCCTCGATGTCCGGTGCGGAGTCGATCTGCTTCTGGTCGACGAGGAACCGCGCGGCGCTGTGCAGGTTGTCCGCCAGGCCGCCGGCCTTGCCGGGGGTGCCGAGCCACTTGGCGTCGGCCTGCTCGGCGGGCTTGAGGAAGATGCCCTGCTCGATCTGGGCCCCCGCCTCGGCCGGGCTGATGCCGAGCTGCTTGCCCACGGCCGCCGACGCGGCGTCCGGGTCGTCGTGGATCAGGTCGAGCGCCTGCGCCTGGGCCTTGCGCCAGGCGGGCAGCACATCGGGGTGGGCCTTGAGGAAGCTGGTGGAGGCGACCCCGAGGTCGAGCGTGGGCTTGCCGCCGGCGGCGAGTTCGCGGCTGGAGACGATGACCTTGCCGGTCTTCTTCAGCTCCTCCAGCGTCGGCAGCCAGACGTAGGTGGCGTCGATGTCGCCGCGCGTCCAGGCGGCCAGGATGTCCTGCGGTTCGAGGTCGAGGAGCGTGACCTTCGAGGCGTCCACCCCGGCTTGGTCGAGCGCGGCGAGCAGGCTGTAGTGGGAGGTGGAGCTGAACGGGGTGGCGACCTTCTTGCCCTCCAGGTCCTTCACCGAGGAGATCTTGGAGCCGTTACGGGCGACCAGCGCCTCGTTGTCCCCGGCGACGTCGAGCACCCAGGTGACCTCGTACGGGATGTTCAGCGGCGCGGAGAGCCCCCGGGCCACCGGGCTGGAGCCGATCGCGGCGAGGTCCACGGACCCGGCGACGAAGGCGGTGTTGATGCTGGCCCCGGAGTCGAACTTGGTCCATTTGACCTGGTATCCGGGGAGCGCCTTCTCCAGCCAGCCCTTCTCCTTGACGATCAGGTCGCCGCTGGGGAACGCCTGGTAGGCGATGCGTATCGTCTTGCCGCCGTCGCCCCCGTCACCGGAGCCGCCGCCCTGGCCGCACGCCGTCATCACCAGCAGGGAGCCCAGGGCCGCGGCGAGGGAGGTGATGCGGAGCAGTCCGCGTGATCGGGGCATGTGGGTGTCCTTCGTACGAGAGCGAGAGCGAGAGCGAGAGTGAGGATGAGGGTGAGGGTGAGGGTGAGCGGGCGTAGGGGTGGGGCCGGTCATGTGTGGCTGCGCCACGGGGCCAGCCGGTCCGACAGGATCCGTAGGGCCGCGTCGATGAGCAGGCCGGAGATGCCGATGGCGAAGAGGCCGAGCACGACGGTGTCGGACTGGTTGTAGCGCTGCGCGTCCCGGATCAGGCCGCCGATGCCGGGCAGTCCGTTGACGGTCTCGGCGGCGACGACGGAGGAGTACGCGATGCCGAAGGCGAGCCGGACGCCGACGAGGATCTCGGGCAGCGCGGAGGGCAGGACGACGGAGGTGACGACCTGTCCGCGCCGGGCCCCGATCGCGCGGGCCGCCTCGACCAGGGCCGTCGGCGCGGACGCCACGGCGGAGGCGGTGGCGACGGCGACCGGCGGCATCGCCGCGATGGCCAGCAGCCACAGCTTGGGCGCCTCGTCGATGCCGAACCAGATGATCAGCAGGCTGAAGTAGGCGAGCGGGGGCAGGGTGCGCAGGAACGCCACCGCGGGCTCCAGCACCACCCGGACCCACGGCAGCGTCCCCATCAGGACGCCCGCCACGAGTCCCGCGGCCACGCCCGCACCGGCCCCGACGAAGATCCGGCGCAGGCTGATCCCGAGGTGTTCGATCAGGGTGTGCCCCTGGTAGCCGCGGACGCCGTCGTGCGTCCCGGAGGTCTCCAGCAGCTTCTGCCAGACGGCGGCGGGCGAGGGCACCAGCACCGGCGACCACAGCTGGAGCACGGTCACCAGCTGCCAGAGGCCGAGGAGGACGGCGAGCGCGAGGATCCGCAGACCGGTGCGGCGCAGCAGGGCGGCGCGTTCGGGACGGCGGCGGCGGCCTTCGTCCACGGCCGGCGGGCCCGGGGTCACGGGGGCGGCGGGGCCTGCGGGTTCGGCGGCCCGTTCCCGTACGGACGGGGAGGTCGGCATGAAGAGGTCTCCGGAGTCATGGAGTCATGGAGTCATGGAGCGTCGCCGGGCCTGGGGACAGGCCGGGGGGAGGGAAGGGCGGACGGCCCTGGGGACGCGACGGTGCGGACGATGCGAGGCGCGGAGACCGGAAGCGGAGAAGGCGCGGAAACCGGGGACGCGCGCAGGCATCACGTGGGCATCACTGAGGATGCCGCGGCAGGCTCAACAACAAGCGCTGGAGACGCGGCAGAGATCGATGGGGAGGCACTCCACCAGAAAACGATCGACTGTCACGAGCGCTGTTCTAACACAGCCGTTCGCACGGGCACCAGGTTCCGCCAGGGAGTGAGACGCCACGGACCGATGTGTGGACCGGTGTGGATATGGACCGGTGCCCCCGACCAGTGTGTGGACGGGGCCCGCACACCGTCTCGAACTGATCTTCACTACTCTTCAACCTTTTCGGCACACGAGTGCTCTGTAAGGGGTGGGAGTCGAGGAGAGGGGACGGCGGATGCCGGCAGGGGCGGAGCCCGCCATGGCGGACGGCGAGGGCGCCGCGTTCGAGGCGTACGCCCGGACCGGGCAGCGCCGGCTGTACCGGACGGCCTACCTGCTGTGCGGCGACGTCGAGGGCGCGCAGGACCTGACGCAGACGACGCTCGCCAAGCTGTTCCAGCACTGGCGCAGGGCGAGCCGCGCGGACAACCTCGACGCCTACGCCAAGACCGTGCTCGTCCGCACCTTCGTCGCCGAACGCCGCCGCACCGTACGCGATCTGCTCGCCCACAACCGCAACGCGCCCCGCCCGCACCCCAATCCCGCCCCGGGCGCCGACCTCCGGGTCACGCTGCTCGCCCTGCTCGCCGAACTCCCGCCCCGCGCACGGGCGATGGTCGTCCTGCGCTACTGGGACGACCTGAGCGTGGAGACCGTGGCCTCGCTGCTGCGGTGCAGCGAGTCCACGGTGAAGAGCCAGTGCTCACGTTCGCTCGTCCGACTGCGCGCCCGGATGGGCGACGTCCAGCTCTACTCCACCGGAAGCTGAGGGCCGGTCATGACCCCTGAACCGCACGAGCACCTGTCGCCCCGCCCGCGTGACGAAGAGCTGTTCCGGGACGCCCTGCACCGGACCGTCGGCCCGCTGTCCCTCCAGCCGGATCTGGTCCCCGACGCCGTACGGGAGGGGCACCGGCGGCGGGCCAGGACCCGGGCGTTCGCGGTCGCGGGCACCTTCGTCGCGGTCACCGCCGTGACCCTGGGCCTCGCCGTCCTCGGCCCCTGGCTGCTGGCGGAGCCGGAGGCGGACCCCGCCCCACCCGCCGGACCGTCCCTCTCGTCGCCCTCCCTTGTCCCCTCTCCCCAACGTACGGAGCCACGCCCCGAGATGCCGAGCCCCACGTCCACCCCCGAGCCGAAGGGGCCCGACGCCGGGCCGACGACGTCTCCCCCCTCGCTGCCGCCCCTCTCGCTCGCGCCCGGTCCCGGCGGTCCCGGCGGTCCCGGCCCCGAGGAGGCCACGCGCCTGGAGGACTTCCGGCAGCGGGCGGCCGGGGCGCTGGACGCCCTGCTGCCCGCATCGATCGGGACCGTCCTGCCGGTCGGCGACGACCCGGAGAGCTACCAGGGGCGGCGCGGTGGCATCGTGCACTCCGTCCGCCTGTCGGTGCACCCGGATCAGGGGAGCGCGGCGCCCGCCTGCCGCGACCTCCCGGAGAAGGGGCTGACCTGCGAGGACCTCACCCTGGCCGACGGCACGCCCGCCCATGTCTTCCGGAAGCCCGCCCCGGGGCGGACAGGCACGGAGGTCTCCCTCCGCTACCGGTCCGGCCGCAGCACGGTGGCGCTGTCCGTCTCGCCCGCGCCCTCCGGGGCGGGCGGCGCTCCCGTCACCGCCGGGGACCTGGTCCGGGTCGCCCAGAGCCCGCGGTTCCGGGAGCTGATCGCGTACGCCGACGAGCATCCGGTGCCGCGGAGCGGGGCCGCCTCATGACGCGCCGCCGCCCCACGGGCACCCTGCCGCCCGCGTACGGGGAGCCTCCGCACGGGGAGCCTCCGCACGGGGAACCTCCGTACGGGGAACCTCCGTACAGGGAACCTCCGTACAGGGAGTCTCCGTACGGGGAGCCGGACCGCGACGAGGAGACGTACCGGCTGCGCGTGCCGCCGCCCCGGGCCCCGGGACGCGCGGGGAGCCGTTCCCGTAACGCCTCCCGGTCCGCTCCCCGGTCCCGGTCCCGGTCCCGCTCCGCCGCGCGGTCCCGGGTGCGGCGCCGGCAGCGGGACCGGCGCCGGGCGGTCGGCCTCGCCGTGCTGGCGCTCGCGGTCGTGGCGGGCGCGGCGCTCCTCGTCGGCCGCCCCTGGCAGGACGGCGGCGGCCCGGCGGACGCGGCCCCGGCCCCGTCCCGTACGGCTCCGGCGGGCGGACCGGACAACGCGTCGGAGCCGCTGGAGGACTCCCCCGCGCCCACTCCCCCGCCGTCCCCGACCCCGTCCCCGTCCACCTCCGCCTCCGCATCGGACGAGGAGGGCGAGGTCCGGGCCGAGGACATACCCGCCTCGGGGCCCGGCACGTTCACCGTGGCCCGAGCGGGCGTCACTCCGAAGGGCAGGGGCAGCGCCTACCGGGTCGAGGTGGAAAACGGCATCGGCGTCGACCCCGACCGGGCCGCCGCGGACATCGCCGCCGTCCTCGCCGATCCACGCGGCTGGAGCCACGGCGGCGAGCGCTCGTTCCGCCAGGTCGCCGACGGCTCGGCGGGACTGGTGATCCGGATCGCCACCCCGGCGACCACGGACCGGATGTGCGGTGCGTACGGCCTGAACACGCGCGGCGAGGTCAACTGCCGGGGCGGCGAGAAGGTGATGGTCAACCTGAAGCGCTGGCAGCTCGGTTCGCCGCAGTTCGACGGGCCCGTCTCGGAGTACCGGGCGCTGATCGTCAACCACGAGGTCGGCCACTGGCTGGGGCGCGGCCACGAGACCTGCCCGGGGAAGGGCCGTCCCGCGCCCGCGATGATGCAGCAGATCGACGGGTTGAAAGGCTGTGTCGCCAACGCCTGGCCGTACGACGTGAAGGGACGCTACCTGGGCGGCCCGAAGGTGCCCTGACGTCCGCCGAGGAAGCGGGCCTCAGCGGGCGCGGTGCACGAGCCGCCCCGCGAGGACCGTCGCCACGCAGGGCCGGGGCCCTCCCCCGTACAGCGCCGCCTCGTCGGGCACGTCGAAGACGGCGAAGTCCGCGCGCCCACCCACGGTCAGCGGGCCGTGGACAGTGGCGGTGAGATCGCCGCCCGCCGCGAAGGGGTCCAGGTCCGGCACCCCGTCCCGTACCGGAACAGGCGACGGCGCGACCTGGACGACCAGACCCGACCGGGAGACGGCCGTGCGCAGCGCCGGGTCGTCCGTGCCGAAGGGCCCGGCCAGATGCGTGGTGCCGTGCCGCAGCATCCGCTGGAGCCCGCGCCGGATGCTGCCGGCCCGCCGGGTCGCGTCCATCGTCGCCGCGAGCCGCTCGAACGCCTCGCCCCACAGGGGGAGTTCGCCCAGCTCGTCGGCCTCGCGCGGGTCGGGGTGGTAGCAGCGGGTGAGCAGCTCCCGGGCCCGGTCCTGGCGCAGTCCGGGGGTGAGGAGGCCGGGCCAGCGGCGGACCCGGGCGGCCGGGTGCGCGGCGACGACGTCCTCGTACGGGCCGAGGGCCGCGATCCGGTCGCCGTCCACCGCGACCGCCCCGTCCACGACGGCGGCCGCGCCCACCGGAAGGACCAGGGGCGCGGCGTGAATCGTCAGCACAGCGGCGTCAGTTGGCGTTGAGGAGCTTCAGCTCCGGGTGGGCCGTGCCGCCCTCGATCGCGGTGGACGAGATGTGCGAGACGACGCGCTCGTCGACCGGGTCGTTCGCCGGGTCGTCGTGCACGACGAGGTGCTCGTACGTCGTGGCGCGCTGGGCCGGGACCCGGTCCGCCTTGCGGATCAGGTCGATGATCTCCAGCCGGTTGGAGCGGTGCTTGGCCCCGGCCGAGGAGACGACGTTCTCCTCCAGCATGATCGAGCCGAGGTCGTCCGCGCCGTAGTGCAGCGACAGCTGGCCGACCTCCTTGCCGGTGGTGAGCCAGGAGCCCTGGATGTGGGCGACGTTGTCGAGGAAGAGCCGGGCGATGGCGATCATCCGCAGGTACTCGAAGAGCGTGGCCTGCGTCTGGCCCTTCAGCTTGTTGTTCTCCGGCTGGTAGGTGTACGGGATGAAGGCGCGGAAGCCGCCCGTACGGTCCTGGACGTCCCGGATCATCTTCAGGTGCTCGATGCGCTCGGCGTTGGTCTCGCCGGTGCCCATCAGCATGGTGGAGGTGGACTCGACGCCGAGGCCGTGCGCGATCTCCATGATCTCCAGCCACCGCTCGCCGGACTCCTTGAGCGGGGCGATGGCGGTGCGCGGCCGGGCGGGCAGCAGCTCGGCGCCCGCACCGGCGAAGGAGTCGAGCCCGGCGGCGTGGATCCGGCTGATGGCCTCCTCGGCGGAGACCTTCGAGATCCGGGCCATGTGCTCGATCTCGGAGGCGCCCAGCGAGTGGATGACCAGCTGCGGGAACGCCTTCTTGATCGCGGAGAAGTGCTCCTCGTAGTACTCCACGCCGAAGTCCGGGTGGTGGCCGCCCTGGAACATGATCTGGGTGCCGCCCAGCTCCACGGTCTCCGCGCAGCGGCGCAGGATGTCGTCGAGGTCGCGGGTCCAGCCCTTGTCGGTGGCCTTGGGCGGGGCGTAGAAGGCGCAGAACTTGCAGGCCGTCACGCACACGTTGGTGTAGTTGATGTTGCGCTCGATGATGTACGTCGCGATGTGCTCCGTACCGGCGTAGCGGCGGCGGCGTACGGCGTCGGCGGCGGCGCCCAGCGCGTGCAGCGGCGCGGACCGGTAGAGGTCGAGCGCCTCCTCCGGGGTGATCCGACCGCCTTCGGCGGCTCGGTCGAGGACGGGCTGAAGGTCGGCCTTCTCGGTCACCGGGCTGTCACCTTTCGGCAGTTTTTCTACGGATCCTCGGACCGATCCAGCGTACGCCAGCGCTGTGCGCCCTCAGCCGCCGGACCTGGTGAGCTTCCCGTACGGGAGACCGGCGGCGCGTTCCTTCGAGCGGTAGTCCAGGGTGCCGTCGTCGGCGAGGCGGAAGACCAGGTCGGCCTCGGTGGTGGTGCACAGGCCGGGGGTGCTGGGGCGGTCCGGGTCGGTGGCCTCGCGGATGTCCAGCTCCTTCGCGGTGCCGGAGGCGAGGGTGCCGACGCTGTTGCAGGTGACGGTGAGGCCGAGCTGGGAGATCGTCGTGCTCATCCGGACGACCTGCTCGCCGCGCTTCCCCTCGGTGAAGACGGCGGTGAGGGTGCCGTGGGGCTGACCGGTCGTCTTCTCGGTGAGCGGACCCTTCCAGGTGCCCACGTACGCCTTCGGCAGCGCGTCGGCCGGGGCCCCGCTCGCGTCGGCGGAGTCGTCGGGCGTGGGCTTCGCGGGGGCGGGCGTGGAGGCGGTGGGGGTCGGCCGGTTCGCCGCGCTGTCGTTGCCCTGGTCGGCGTCGCCGCCCGGGAGGAGGCCGTCGAGCAGGCCGGTGCCGAGGGTGACGGCGGCGAGCGCGCCCGCCACGGCCAGGGCGACCGTGCAGCTGACCCGGCGGCCGCGGCGCTCCCCGGAGGTCTGCCGGTTCTCGGCGCTGACGGTCAGGGAGAGGCGGGGGTCCCCGCCGCCGCGCTGCCCCGGCAGGCCGCTCGCGCCGTGCCCGCCGTGCACGCCGTCGCCGCCCTGCCGGTAGGTACCGGCGTGCGTGGGGGGCGGGGGCGCGGTGGGGGCGGACTTCGCGCGCGGAGGCATCGGAGGCGGGGGCGGGGGCGGCGTCCCGTACGTGTCGTCCTGCGGATGCGGTGTCCCGTAGGCGTCGTCCTGCGGATGCGGTGTCCCGTAGGCGTCGTCCTGCGGATGCGGTGTCCTGTACGGCACGTCCTGCGACGCTTCCCGGGGCGCTTCCTGAGGCACTTCTTGGGGCGCTTCCTGGGGCGCTTCCTGGGGCGCTTCCTGGGCGTGCGGTGTCCTGCTCGGCGCTTCCTGCGCACGCGGTGTCCCGTACGGCGCCTGCTGCTGCGCTTCCTGCGGGCCCGGGGCGGGCGGGCCGAACTCCCCGCCCCGGCCCGGTGCGGCCGCCCCCGCTCCCGCGCCCGCCCCCAGCGACGCACTGCTGAACGGTACGGGCCCCGACTGCACCGGCGCGTCCTGCGGTTCCAGGTCCAGCAGCGCCACCGCCGACCGGCTGACCTCGCGGACCAGCCGGCCCGGCAGCCAGCCGCCCGCCACCATCGCCGCCGCCCCGTCGGGAGCGAGCGCGCGGGCGAGTTCGGCCGGGGCGGGGCGGGCCGCCGGGTCCTTGGCGAGGCAGCCCGCGACCACCTCGCGCAGTTCGCCCTCCAAATCGCCCAGTTCGGGTTCCTCGTGGACCACCTTGTAGAGGAGTACGGCGGAGGAGTCGCCCGGGAAGGGGGCGGCGCCCGTCGCCGCGTACGCGATGACCGCGCCCAGCGAGAAGACGTCGGCCGCGCCGGACACGTCCCCGCCCCGGATCTGCTCGGGTGCCATGTAGCCGGGCGAGCCGACGGAGACCCCGGTGGAGGTGAGGGAGACGGTGGCGCCGAGGGCCCGGGCGATGCCGAAGTCGATGAGGCGAGGGCCGTCGAGGGCGAGCAGCACGTTGGAGGGCTTCACATCGCGGTGGACGATGCCCTGGCCGTGGACGACCGCGAGGGCCTCGGCGAGACCCGCGCCCAGGGCGCGTACCGCGTGTTCGGGCAGCGGGCCGTGCTCGGTGATCGCCTGGGAGAGCGGCGGCCCGGCGACGTACCCGGTCGCCACCCACGGCACCGGGGCGTCCGGGTCGGCGTCCAGGACCGGGGCCGTCCACTGGGCGCCGATGCGCCGGGCGGACTCCACCTCGCGCCGGAACCGGGCGCGGAACTGCTCGTCGAGGGCGAAGTGGGGGTGGACGACCTTGACCGCGACCGTGCGCCCGCCCGCGCTGCGGCCCAGATAGACCCGGCCCATACCGCCCGCACCGAGCCTGCCGAGCAGCCGGTAGGCACCGATGGTGCGCGGTTCGCCCGCTTCCAGCGGCTGCATATGGACTCCCCCTGTGAACCCTGCGGACGGTGAACCCGTGGACGGTCATCCCTGTGGACGGTCCGGACCCGGACCGAAGCCTAGGGGGCGCCACCGGCGCGGTCACCGGGAAACGGCCGGACCATTCCCCCTTCTCCGGTCAGGAGGGGATCATTTCGCCCCGGGGAAAGGCGCGAATGTGTTGTTACGACGCCCCGCCGCCAATTCCCTGCCCGGGAACGGGACCTGTCCGGGAAACGGGGCCTGCCCGGGAACGGGACCTGCCAGGGAACGGGACCTGCCAGGGAACGGGACCTGCCAGGGAAACGGACCTGCCCGGGAACGCGAAAGGGAATTCCCCCTTTCCCTTCCCGGTCCTCGGCTCAGCCGCCGAGCAGTTCCACGCGGACGTCGGCCGGGTAACCGGTGTCCCGGCCCGTGCGGCGGGCGAACTCGCGGACGCCGGCCAGCTGGTCCGGACCGAAGCGGAAGTCGAGCGTCGTGAAGTACTGCTCCAGCACCTCCGCGTCGAAGGCCTCCCAGCGGGCCGCCTGCTCCGCGACCTTGGTGACCTCCTCCAGGGAGAGGTCCCGGGAGGCCAGGAACGCCTGGTGCACCTTGGCCGCCGTCTCGGGGTGGGCGGCCAGGAAGTCCTTGCGGGCGGCCCAGACGGCGAAGACGAACGGCAGCCCCGTCCACTCCTTCCACATCTGGCCCAGGTCGTGGACCTGGAGCCCGAGCCGGGGGGCGTCGTGCAGATTGGCGCGCAGCGCGGCGTCGCCGATCAGCACGGCGGCGTCCGCCTCCTGCATCATCAGGCCCAGGTCGGGCGGGCAGGTGTAGTAGTCGGGCTCGACCCCGTAGCGCTCGGCCAGCAGCAACTGGGCCAGCCGCACCGAGGTGCGGGAGGTCGAACCGAGCGCCACCCGGGCCCGGTCGAGCTGCTCCAGCGGGAGCTGGGAGACGATCACGCAGGACATGACGGGCCCGTCGCAGCCGACCGCGATGTCGGGGAAGGCCACCAGGTCGTCGGCGTTGCGCAGGTACTCCACGAGGGTGACCGGGCCGATGTCCAGGTCCCCCCTGATCAGCTGCTCGCTGAGCCGCTCCGGGGTGTCCTTGGAGAGCTCCAGGTCGAGCAGGGTTCCCGTCCGCGCCAGGCCCCAGTACAGCGGGAGGCAGTTCAGGAACTGGATGTGGCCGACGCGGGGCCGGCTGCGACGGTCGTCGTCGCCTTCACGGGGGGAGACGGTTGAATTGTCCACATCGCGAGGCTAGACCCGCATCCGGCTCCGAGCACCACCGGGGCCCGCGCGCCCGCCCCGCGCCCCGCTCGCACCCCGGGCCCGCGCCCCCTCCCGGAGGCCTCCGCGAGGCCCTCCCTCCGGACGCCTGACGAGGCCCGTCCGAGGCCCGTCAAACATTCGGGTGAAGTGATCTTTCCCTCTACCGCTCGCCAGAGACTGCGTGCTAGGCTCGCCCGCAAGTTGCAGTTTGGTTTCCCTTGCAGTACAGAGCCTGCGGAGCATGTAACCCGCAGGCTTTTGTAGTTTTCAGACTTGTTTGCAGGTTCTGGAGCAGGGCAACCCTTTGGCCCAAGGAGGGCTTATGGCTACCGGAACCGTCAAGTGGTTCAACGCTGAAAAGGGCTTCGGCTTCATCGCCCAGGACGGCGGCGGCCCGGATGTCTTCGTTCACTACTCCGCGATCAACGCGTCCGGGTTCCGCTCCCTCGAGGAGAACCAGGTCGTGAACTTCGACGTCACTCAGGGACCCAAGGGTCCGCAGGCTGAGAACGTCACCCCGGCCTAGTTGCCCGGGTCGGTCGATCGCGGCCGTTCACAGCAGTACCCAAGGAGCCCCGCTCCCCCGCTTCGGCGGAGGAACGGGGCTCCTGCCTGTATACGGTCCGGGGCCGGGCGATCCGCGCCACTTGACCTTGACCCCGTGTGAAGGGGTGCAGTGGGAGCCATCATGTTCACTATCGGAGACTTCGCCAGGTACGGACGGGTGTCGCCCCGGATGCTGCGCCACTACGACGCCATCGGACTGCTGCGCCCGGACCGCACCGACCCCGCCACCGGCTACCGCCTCTACGGTGCGGCCCAGCTCGCCCGGCTCAACCGGATCATCGCGCTCAAGGACCTCGGCTTCACGCTTCAGCAGGTGGGGGCGGTCCTGGGCGAGCAGGTGGGTCCGGAGGAGCTGCGCGGGATGCTGCGGCTGCGCCGGGCCGAGCTGGCGGAGGCGGTGGCGGCCGCGTCGGCGCGGCTGGCGCGGGTCGAGGCGCGGCTCCGGTCGATCGAGAGCGAGGGGCAGATGCCTGCCGACGACGTTGTGATCAAGACCGTTCCGGCGGTCCGGGTGGCCGAGCTGACCGGGACGGCCGCGAGCTTCCAGCCGCAGGACATCGGGCCGGTGATCGGCCCGCTGTACGAGCGGCTGCTCCCGCTCCTGGAGGGCGCCGGCGTCCGGCCCACGGGCCCCGGGATCGCGCGGTACGAGGACGAGCCAGGGGGCGGCGGCGGGATCGTCGTGCACGCCGGGGTGACGGTGTCGGCCCCGGTGGGCGCGGTCGGGGACACGGGGGTGCGGGTGGTGGAGCTGCCGCCGTTCGAGGCGGCGACGATCGTGCACCGGGGCGCGATGGACGACGTGCTGCCGACGGCCCACACCCTGGCCCGCTGGCTGGACGCCAACGGCTACCGCTCCACGGGCTACACCCGCGAGGTCAACCTGGAGTGCCCGGCGGACCGGAGCGCGTGGGTGACGGAGCTCCAGGAGCCGGTGGCGAAGGCCTGACGCGGTGACGACGGGGAGGGGCGGCGGCCCCTCCCCGTATGTACGCACGCATGCCCGGGTTCTACGCCCCCGCCCAGAGCCCGTCCTCCGTGAGCCCCAGCAGGTCGATCGCGTTGCCCCGGACGATCCGGTCGACGACGTCCGGGTCCAGGTGGCCCATCTGTTCCTCGCCGACCTCGCGGGAGCGGGGCCAGGTGGAGTCGGAGTGCGGGTAGTCCGTCTCGTACAGGACGTTGCCGACGCCGATCGCGTCGAGGTTCTTCAGCCCGAAGGCGTCGTCGAAGAAGCAGCCGTAGACATGCTCGGCGAACAGTTCGGACGGCGGCCGGTGGACCTTCTCGGCGACGCCGCCCCAGGCCCGGTTCTCCTCCCAGACCACGTCGGCGCGCTCCAGGATGTACGGGATCCAGCCGATCTGCCCCTCCGCGTACATGATCTTCAGGTTGGGGAAGCGTTCCAGCTTGCCGCTCATCAGCCAGTCGACCATCGAGAAGCAGCAGTTGGCGAAGGTGATGGTGGAGCCGACGGCGGGCGGGGCGTCGGCGGAGGTGGACGGCATCTTCGACGAGGAGCCGATGTGCATGGCGATCACGGTGCCCGTCTCGTCGCAGGCCGCGAGGAACGGATCCCAGTCGTCCGCATGTATGGACGGAAGCCCGAGATGCGGAGGTATCTCGGAGAACGCGACCGCGCGCACGCCCCGCGCGGCATTGCGCCGGACCTCGGCGGCGGCGAGCTCCGCGTCCCACAGCGGGACGAGGGTGAGCGGGATGAGGCGGCCGTGGGCCTCGGGGCCGCACCACTCCTCCACCATCCAGTCGTTGTACGCGCGCACGCCGAGGAGCCCCAGTTCGCGGTCCTTCGCTTCGGTGAACGTCTGTCCGCAGAAGCGCGGGAAGGTCGGGAAGCAGAGGGCGGACTGGACGTGGTTGACGTCCATGTCGGCGAGCCGGTCCGGGACCGAGAAGGAGCCCGGCCGCATCTGTTCGTAGGTGATGATCTCCAGCTTGATCTCGTCCCTGTCGTAGCCGACGGCGGTGTCGAGGCGGGTCAGCGGGCGGTGCAGGTCCTCGTACACCCACCAGTCGCCGACCGGTCCGTCGTCGCCCTTCGCGCCCATCACGGGCGCGAACTTGCCGCCCATGAAGGTCATTTCCTTCAGCGGTGCGCGGACGACGCGCGGCCCGGAGTCCGCGTACCTGGACGGGAGCCGGTCCCGCCAGACATGAGCGGGCTCCACCGTGTGGTCGTCCACCGAGATGATCTTCGGGAAGGTCTCCATGCGTTCCACGGTAGCGCTGATCTGACGAACCGTCAGCTACCGTGCGCGCATTGGCGTGCGACACGGCGGGGGCGCGGCACGGGGCACGGTTCCCGAATCGTTGTCGAGGGCTTGTGCAGAGCGTCACCCACTGCTGACGAGTCCGCCCGGGACAAGGCAGACTGTTGAGCGCGATACGAGCGGTACCGCGCCATCCGGATGCCTACCGCACTTCGACGCACGGGCGGACATTCGGGCGCGGGCACCACCGGCAGGATCCGCAGACGAGCGGGACCGGCAGGCGAGCAGGACAGGGGGCATCAATGGACCGTGACAACGGGCCACGCGTGCGCGTACCGGAGCAGCGTGCTCCGGAGAAACCGGGTACGGCGGACGCCCTCAGGTTCACCGTGCTCGGCCCCGTACGGGCCTGGCGGGGCTCGGAGCTGCTCTCCTCCGGCTCGCCCCAGCAGCGCGCGCTGCTGGCCGCGCTGCTGCTGCGCGAGGGCCGGACGGCCACCGCGGGCGAGCTGATCGACGCGTTCTGGGGCGAGGACCCGCCCTCGCAGGCACTGGCCACGATCCGCACGTACGCCTCCCGGCTGCGCAAGATCCTGGGTCAGGACACCCTGGTGAGCGAGTCCGGCGGATACGCGATCCGCACCGACCGGGGTGCGCTGGACCTCACCCTGGCCCAGGACCTGTCGGCCGAGGCCGAGAAGGCGCGCGCGGCCGGGGACCGGTGCCAGGCGCGCACCCTGATCAACAAGGTGCTGGGGCTGTGGGACGGCGAGGCGCTGGCCTCCGTGCCCGGCCCGTACGCGGACAACCAGCGCACCCGGCTGGAGGAGTGGCGGCTTCAGCTCACCGAGACGCGGCTCGACCTGGACCTGGAGGTCGGCTGCCACGCGGAGGCCGTCTCCGAGCTCACCGCGCTCACCGCGGCGCACCCGCTGCGCGAGAGGCTGCGCGAGCTGCTGATGGTGGCGCTGTACCGCAGCGGCCGGCAGGCCGAGGCGCTCGCGGTGTACGCGGACACGCGCCGGCTCCTCGCGGAGGAGCTGGGCGTCGACCCGCGCCCCGAACTGGCCCAGCTCCAGCAGCGGATCCTGCGCGCCGACGAGGAGCTGGCCCGCCCGGCGGACGAGCCGGCGCCCGCGCCCGCGCCGTTGCGCCCCGCGCAGCTCCCCGCCACGGTGCCCGACTTCACGGGCCGGTCCGCGTTCGTGACCGAGCTGGGCAACCGGCTGGCCGCCGCCGAGGGCACGGTGATGGCCGTCTCCGCGGTGGCCGGGATCGGCGGCGTCGGCAAGACGACCCTGGCGGTGCACGTGGCCCACCAGGCGCGCCGGCACTTCCCGGACGGCCAGCTCTACGTCGACCTCCAGGGCGCGGGAGCGAGGGCGGCGGAGCCGGAAACCGTCCTCGGGGCGTTCCTGCGCGCCCTCGGCACGGCGGACTCGGCGATCCCGGACACCCTGGACGAGCGGGCCGCGCTGTACCGCTCGACGCTGGACGGCCGCCGCATCCTGATCCTCCTCGACAACGCCCACGACGCCGCCCAGATCCGCCCGTTGCTGCCCGGTACGCCGGGGTGCGCGGCCCTGGTGACGAGCCGGGTGCGGATGGTGGACCTGGCCGGGGCGCATCTGGTGGACCTGGACGTGATGTCGCCGGAGGAGGCGCTCCAGCTCTTCACCCGGATCGTCGGCGTGGAGCGGGTCAGTTCGGAGCGCGAGGCGGCCCTGGACGTGGTGGCCGCGTGCGGCTTCCTGCCCCTGGCGATCCGCATCGCCGCCTCCCGCCTGGCGGCCCGCCGCACCTGGACGGTCTCGGTCCTGGCTGCCAAGCTCGCCGACGAACGCCGCCGGCTGGACGAGCTCCAGGCGGGCGACCTGGCGGTGAAGGCCACGTTCGAACTCGGCTACGGCCAACTGGAACCGGCCCAGGCCCGCGCCTTCCGCCTCCTGGGCCTCGCGGACGGCCCGGACATCTCGCTGGCCGCCGCGGCGGCCCTGCTGGACCTGGACCCGCACGCGGCGGAGGACCTCCTGGAGGCCCTGGTCGACACGAGCCTGGTGGAGTCCGCCGCGCCGGGCCGCTACCGGTACCACGACCTGGTGCGCCTCTACGCGCGTGCGTGCGCCGAGCGGGACGAACAGCCGCCGGTGGAACGGGAGCTGGCGCTGTCGCGGCTGCTGGACTTCTATCTGGCCACGGCCGCGGGGGTGTATGCGCTGGAGCGGCCGGGGGACCGGACCGTGGACCACCTGGAAGCGACGGAGCGCCAGGGACTCTCGTTCACCGATCACGGCCGGGCCCTCGACTGGCTCTACGCGGAGGCGGGTTGCCTGCTCGCCTGTGTCCAGCAGAATCGCGGTCCCGCCTCGATACGGCGTGCGGTGGACCTGCTGCTGGCCGCGAAGGACCTCGCCGAGTCAGGGGCGAACGCGCGCCAGTTCGAGTCCGCGGCCACCACGGTGAGGGACGCCGCGGTGGAGGTCGGCGACCCCCACGCCGAGGCCCGGGCGCGTTTGACGCTCGCGCAGGTGCACAGCATGGCCGGCCGTTTCGACCAGGCGGAGGACGAGGCGCGCAAGGCCATGCTGCTGGCCCCTTCGGTGGACGACGTGTGGACGCACTGCAACGCGCCGAACGAGCTGGGCATCGTCGCCGGTTACCGCAACCAGCAGGAGGAGGCCGAGGCGCTGCTCAGGCAGGCGTGCACCGCGTTCCGCGCGGACGGAAACCACGCAGGCGAGGCCAGTGCCCTGTGCAATCTCTCCCGCGTCCATCTCGCCATGGGCCGGACCGCCAGTGCGGTGAAGCTGGCGGGCGAGGGCGTCGCTCTCTACAACCGGATGGGACTGACCCTGCGACTGGCGAACGGACGCTACGCCTTGGGGCTGGCTCTGGCCCGAGCGAACCGGCCGGAGGAGGCGGAAGTACGGCTCACCGAAGCCCTGGCCGTGTTCCGGGAAAGCCGCCAGCGCCTCTGGGAGGGAATGACGCTGTTCCGTCTGGCCGAGGTGCAGCTCACCGCCGAGCACCCGGCGCAGGCCGCCGCTCTGGCGGAGCAGGCACTTACCGTGCTGCTGCATATAGGCGGCGAGTGGCGGCGCGCCAACGTGCTCACCGTGCTGGGCCAGGCACTCCACGGCATAGGGCAGGCCGACCGGGCACAGGTCTGCTGGCGGGAAGCACTCTCCGTCTTCGACCAGTTGAAGGCTCCCGAGAGCGAGTCCGTCTCCCGGCTGCTCGCCATGACGGGAGCCCCGCGCGAGGGCTGACTGCACGTTCATCGTTCGTTTATCGCCACCGTGCAGTCTCGCTTCTGTCGAAACGTCGCGTCGGGGGGCAGACGATTCGGCAGTGGAACCGAGCACTAAGGTGAACGGCTCTGAATAGCCCGTCCGGCAGCCAATCGGGGGAGCAGCCGGACGGGCTTCGCCAACAGTCCCCGCACCGAGTAACGGAGTTCACCCATGAGCGAAGCGAAGAAGATCAAGCCGCCCCAGGTCCAGCCCGGTACCGCGGGCGACGCCAAGCCCGAGGACAGCCACATGACGGGCGAGCCCACGGTCAAGCCCTTGGACAGCCACATGACGGGCGAGCCCACGATCAAGCCCACGGACAGCCACATGACGGGGCCTGACCCGCGCTGAGCGGGGCCCCAAGGGGGAAGCGACCGCGGCGACGCCGAGGGGGAGTCGCCGCGGTCGCGGTACGGGGGAATGTGTGAGGGGCCCGGGACGGGGGAAACGCTCGGGCCCCTTCCGCATGTCCAGGGCCGCCGACGGCTACAGGCCTCGCAGCTGGACCCTCGTCCCGCACAGCCTCCCCATGTCGTCCACGTCGGACGTGAAGAGCGCCGTCCGGCCCGGCTGCCGGTTCGCGATCGCGGCGAGCGCGGCGTCGATGGCGTACTTGTGGCCGTGCAGTCCGGCCTCTCGCAGGAGGCGGATCGCCTCGTCGGCGACGTCCTTGGTGACGGGTTCGACGACCACCCGTGCCATCGCCCAGTTCCATACCGGCATGCGGATCTTGCTGTGATAAGCCTCCACGAGCGTCATGGAGCTGGTCACCACTCGGATGCCGGACTGGTGCGCCTTCGTGAGGACACCCGTCAGCATGCGGTCACGCAGAGCGACCCTGGACAGCGCTTCGCAGTCCAGGACGAAACAGATGTCTTTCATCAGGCCGCAGCCGCCCCGTGGTCGCGCCCGCCGGACTCCCTCTCCTCGAACCAGCGCTCGATGTCACGCAGCTCGGCATCCGCCGCAGTCTGCTCTTCCTCGGTGAGCGGGCCGTCCTTCTCCTGCATCCATGCCACCAGCTCCCCCAGCCGGTCATGCTCACGCTGGCGCTCTATGGCCCGCGTGACATACGCACTGAACGCGCCGGGGCCGACCTCCGCCCGGATCTCCTCCGCCAGCTCCTCCGGCAGGGTGACCGTGTACTTCTTAGTTGCCATACCTACGACCATACCGCCGGAAGCGGGCAAGCCCCACTCCTCTTCACCCCATCCGGTGAACCCGGCCGAAAGCCCGCTACCCCCGCCCCCGCAGCTCCCCCTTCACCACCTTGCCGCTCGCATTGCGCGGGAGCTCCGGGAGGAACTCCACCGCCCTCGGGACCTTGAAGTTCGCCATCTCGCGGCGGGACCAGGCGATCAGGTCGTCCGCGGTGAGCGTCGCGCCCCGGCGGCGGACCGCGTAGGCCTTGCCGACCTCGCCCAGCCTCGGGTCCGGGACGCCGATGACCGCGACGTCGGCCACGTCCGGGTGGAGGCCGAGGAGCTGCTCTATCTCGGCCGGGTAGGCGTTGAAGCCGCCCACGATGAACATGTCCTTGATCCGGTCCGTGATCCGCAGGTTGCCCGCCGCGTCCAGGACGCCCACGTCGCCGGTGCGGAGCCAGCCGTCCTCCGTCATCGTGGCGGCCGTCGTGTCCGGGTCCTCGAAGTAGCCGCTCATCACGTTGAAGCCGCGGACCTGCACTTCGCCCGGAGCGCCCGGTTCGGCCAGGACCCGGATCTCGGTGCCGGGGATCGCCCGGCCGGACGTGGTGGCCACGACCTCCGGAGCGTCGCCCCGGCGGCACATCGTGACGATGCCGCTCGCCTCGGAGAGGCCGTACGCCGTGAGGACCGTCGCGATGTGGAGTTCGCTGCGCAGGCGCTCCACCAGCTGGAGGGGGACCACCGCCGCACCGGTCACCACCAGGCGGAGGGCCGAGAGGTCGTGCGCGTCCCGGGCCGGGTGGTCCAGCAGGGACTGGTGGAGCGTGGGCGGGCCGGGCAGGACCGAGATCCGTTCCGCCGCGATGTTCGCCAGCACCGTGTCCACGTTGAACACCGGCTGCGGCACCATCGTGGCCCCCCGCATCAGGCAGGCGATGATCCCCGCCTTGTAGCCGAAGGTGTGGAAGAACGGGTTCACGATCAGATAGCGGTCACCCTCGCGCAGGCCCGCCAGGTCGCTCCAGATCGCGTACGCGCGCAGCGTCTGGGCGTGGGTGATCACCGCACCCTTGGGAGCACCCGTGGTGCCCGAGGTGTAGATGATGTCGGAGGGGTCCGAGGGGGCGACGGCCGCCGCCCGTTCCCGTACGGCGGACGCCGGGACGCTCTCCCCCGACGCCAGGAAGTCCGGCCAGCTCGTGTAGTCCTCCGGGGCCGTGTCCGCGAGCACCACCACCCGTTCCAGGTCCGGCAGCTTCACCTCCGCCCGCCGCAGCGACGCCACGTACGAGGTGCCCAGGAACGTACCGGTGACGAAGAGCAGTCTGACCCGGCTGCGGCGCAGGATGTACGCCGCCTCCGTGCCCTTGAAGCGGGTGTTCAGCGGGACCAGCACCCCGCCGGCCGTCACCGCCCCGAGCGCGGAGACGATCCAGTCCAGGGTGTTCGGGGCCCAGATCGCGACCCGGTCCCCCGGCTCGACCCCGGAGGCGATGCACGCGGCCGCCGCCCGCTCCACCCGGTCGCCGAGCTCGGCGTACGAGATCCGGGACCGGCCGTCCGCCACCGCCTCGGCGGAGCCGCGGCGCCGCGCCGCCGTCCGCACCAGCTCCGGGATGCTGCACCATTCCTCGTCGCCTCGCATCACGCGCCCTCCTGCCGTGCCGCACTAGCTGACTATCCGTCAGATTAGCGGTAGCCTCTGCCGCTGTCAGCAGGCGCGACGGTGCGGGAGGTCAGCGGATGGCAACGCTCAAGGACGCGACGGCGATAGCCGGGATCGGGCAGACGGCGTTCGCGAAACGGCTCCCGGAGTCCGAGAAGACGCTCGCCTGCCGGGCGATCCTGGCCGCCCTCGACGACGCGGGCATCGCACCCTCGGAAGTCGACGGCTTCGCCTCGTACACCATGGAGGAGACCGACGAGGTCGAGGTCGCCAAGGCGGTCGGGGCCGGGGACGTCACCTTCTTCAGCAAGGTGGGGTACGGGGGCGGAGGCTCCTGCGCCACCCTCGCCCATCTCGCCTCCGCCGTCGCCACCGGGCAGGCGAGCGTCGGCGTCGCCTGGCGGTCCCGCAAACGCGGATCCGGACCCCGGCCGTGGAAGAACACCGCCGTTCAACTCCCCACGCCCGCCCAGTGGACCCGGCCCTACGGACTGCTGCGGCCCGCCGACGAGATCGGCATGCTCGCCCGGCGCTACATGCACGAGTACGGGGCCACCCGCGACCATCTCTTCAACGTGGCGCTCGCCTGCCGCAACCGGGCCAACCAGAACCCGGACGCGATCATGTACGAACGCCCGCTGACCCGCGAGATGTACATGGACTCCCGCTGGATCAGCGAACCCCTCTGCCTCTTCGACAACTGCCTGGAGACGGACGGCGCGTTGGCCTGTGTCATCGTCTCCGCCGAACGCGCCCGCGACTGCCGGCGGAAGCCCGTCTACCTCCACTCCGTCGCCCAGGGCCTGCCCGCCCAGCACCATGGGATGGTCAACTACTGGAACGACGACCCGCTCACCGGACCCGCCTGGACGGCCGCCCGACACCTGTGGAAACAGGCCGACTTCGGACCGGACGACGTCGATGTGGCGCAGATCTACGACGCGTTCACCCCGCTCGTCCCGCTCTCCCTGGAGGGGTACGGCTTCTGCGGGCGCGGCGAGGGCGGCGCGTTCACCGAGGGCGGGGCGCTGGAGAGCGGTGGGCGGCTGCCGATCAACACCGGCGGCGGCGGGCTGAGCGAGGCGTACGTCCATGGCTTCAACCTCATCACCGAGGGTGTGAAGCAACTGCGCGGCACCTCCACCGCCCAGGTGCCCGACGCCGCCACCTGCCTGGTCACCGCCGGCGAGGGCGTACCGACGTCGGCCGTACTGCTGCGGAACTGAGGAGTTGAGGAGATGGCCGTGAACGATTCCCTGCTGCTTCCCGTCGTCGACGAGGACGGCGCGCCCTTCTGGGAGTACGCCGCCCGCGGCGAACTGCGCGTCCAGGCCTGCGCCTCCCCCGCCTGCGGCGAACTGCGCTTCCCGCCCCGGCCCTGCTGCCCGCGCTGCGGGTCCTTCGCGAGCGACTGGCGGGAGATGAGCGGGCGCGGCCGGCTCTGGTCGTACGTCGTCCCGCACCCGCCCCTGCTCCCCGCCTACGCCGAACAGGCTCCGTACAACGCGGTGTTGGTGGAGCTGGCGGAGGCCCCGCAGATCCGGCTGGCCGGGAACGTCGTGGCCTCCCCGGACGCGCCGCTGAACTCGGTGGACCCGGCGCGGCTGCGGATCGGGGCTCCGGTGCGGGTGGCCTTCTGCCCTGTGGGACCTGACGGTTTCCCGCTCGTCCGCTGGCTCCTGGAGCGGTGAGCGATGGCCCTGCGCACCGAGCGGGACACGGAGACCGGGGTCGCGCTCGTCACCCTGGACCGGCCGGCGAAGCTCAACGCGATCGACCTGGAGACGGCCGAGGAACTGGCGTCGCTGTGGCGGGAGTTACGGTTCGACGCGTCGGTGCGGGCCGTCGTCCTCACCGGGGCAGGGACGCGTGCCTTCTGTACGGGGATCGACCGGGGGGTCGAGGTCCCGCAGCCTCCCTCCCCGTACGCCATCGACGACCCCCTCCTGCGGATCGGGCCCAAGGCGAACGACCTGTGGAAGCCGGTGGTCGCGGCCGTGGAGGGGATGGCCTGCGGCGGGGCGTTCTATCTGCTGGGCGAGGCGGAGTTCGTCGTGGCGTCCCGGGAGGCGACGTTCTTCGACCCGCACACGACGTACGGGATGGTCTCGGCGTACGAGGCCATCGCGATGGCCCAGCGCATGCCGTTCGGGGAGGTCGCCCGGATGTCCCTGATGGGCACGGCGGAGCGGGTGAGTGCCGAGCGGGCGTACGCGGTGGGGCTGGTCAGCGAGGTGACGGAGCCGGGCGGCGCGGTGGCGGCGGCGCTGCGGTCGGCGGCGGTGATCGCCGGGTACCCGACGGAGGCGGTGCAGGGCACGGTCCGGGCGGTGTGGTCCGCGAAGGAGGCGGCCAGGACCCAGGCGATGGCCCAGGCCCCGGCGCTGATCGCCCTGGGCAATCTGCCGCCGGAACGGCAGGCGGAGCTGTTCGAGGGGCGGGGTGGGGGCGGGAAGCCCCGGGTGCGGTGAACCGGTACCGGTGCGGTGAACGGGTACCGGTTCTGCGGCCGGTGCGGTGAACCGGTCAGATCGCCTCGGCGGTCACTTCGCAGCGCTTGACCCGGGACACCTTGCCGGGGCTCTCCATCCGCACGGTGAGGGTGCGGGCCTCGCCGCCGTCGAGGTTCACGGTGGTTTCGGCGGTGTCCACGGTGTTGCCCAGGCCGTCGACGAACCGCACGTCGATCTCGTACGCCTGCGAGCCCGGCTCCTTCGCCCGCAGCTCGACCAGCGACGAGGTGACCGCCTTGCGCTTGCCCTTGCGCGGCACGGCACAGCGGATCACCCGGACGGCGGGGGCGTCGGACGCGGTGGGCGTCGGGGTTCCGTAGGAGCCGGACGAGCCGGAGGACGAGGAGTTGTCGCCGTAGTCGTCGTCGTAGTCGTGGTCCCGGTAGCCGTTGTTGCTCTTCTTCGAGCTGGAGCAGCCGCCGCCCGAGCTGCTGCTCTTGCCGCTCTTGCTCTTGCCGCTCTTGCCGCCGCTGGTGGAGGTGGAGAATCCGGTGAGCGCGAGCACCACCACGACCAGGACCGCCGCGAGCTTCATCTGTCGCCGCATCATGGATGCAGCCCCCCTTGAGTTTCGTTGCCGGTACGTCGCGCCGATGGCGTGCGTCGCGTTGTCACTCTCAGCATGCCGTGCGCGACCCCATGTCCAAGTCATGACCCTGTCACGGTCCCGTCATGGTCTGCGTGGCGGGGGTGATCGTCCCGGCGTAGCGTCGGCAGCGGGGGATGCCCGCGTATGCGCCGCACGACGCCCTGGAGGCCGACGATGATCCGCAACCTCCTCGGCTCCCTCGTCGCCCTGGCCGGGGCGGCCTCCGCCGTGCTGAGCCCGTTCCGTGAGTGGTACGACGGGCGGGTCGGGCGCGACTACCGGGTGCGGGACCTCTTCGAGGGGATCACCGCCACGGAGTCGGGGGTGCTGGTCTCGATCCTGCTGCCGTTCCTGGCCGCGACGCTGCTGGTGGTCGTGGGCGTGGTGCTCCGCTCACGGCTCGTGGTCGCCCTCGCGGGTCTGGTGGTGCTGGCCTTCACGATCCTGTGGATGGTCCGCCAGGGGCAGGCGTCGGGCTCGCTGGTGGTGGGCGGGGACGGGGCGGGGCTGCAGGTGGGGGTGGCGAACGCGCTGGCGGGCGGGTTGCTGATCCTGATCGGGGCGTTGCTGATGAGGGGCCGGCGGAGCCGGCGGGAGGAGTGGAAGCGGGGGCGGGGGCGTGAGCGGGAGCCTGTGGAGCCGTATGCCGCGCCGGCGGCGGATCAGGTGGACACGTGGCCGCCTACGCAGGAGCCGGGGATGTCGGTGCAGCAGTCGCCGTGGCCGGAGCCGGAGGTGGACCCGTACACGGGGCCCGACCCCCGTGACCCTCGTACGCGGTCCTATCCGCAGGCCCCGCATCCGGAGGACGACCCCCGGGACCCGGTACATCCGCCGCACCGGCCGCCGCCACCGCCTCCGCAGGGTTGACGGCCACCGCGTCGAGGGTTCCGTCCTCAAGCGCCGGACGGGCTGGGATTCCGCCGGGCGGGCCGGCACATCCAGCCTGCCCGGCGATTGAGGGCATCTTTTGAGACCGTCCGGCGATTGAGGACATCTTTTCGGGCCGGGACCAGGGCTCAGGCCCTCGCCCTGTTCCCCGTGCCCGTGCCCTTCAGCGCGTCCAGGGCGTATACGCAGCGGTCCTTGCTGCAGGCGTACACCACGCCCGCCTGCGCCACCGGCGACCCCGTGATCTCGCCGCCCGTCGCGAGCTTCCAGCGGAGCTGGCCCCCCGCCGCGTCCAGCGTGTAGAGCACATGGTCCGCCGAGCCGAAGTGGACCCGGCCGTCCGCGACGACCGGGGAGCCCACCACGTCGCCGCCCGCCGCGAAGCGCCACTTCGGGGTGCCGGTGACCGCGTCCAGGGTGTACAGCGCACTGCCGCTGCCCACGTGGACGTTGCCCACCGCGACCAGCACCGGTTCGATCGAGGAGCGGGCCTCCGTGGCGATCCGCCAGCGGTCCTTGCCGGTCGTCGCGTCCAGCGCGTACACCGTGCCGAGGTAGTCCGCGAGATACACCCCGCCTCCGGTCACCGCCGGGCCCGGCGCGAACGCGGGCGGGGAGAGGAAGACCGCCGGGGACTCGAAGTGCCAGCGCACCCGGCCGGAGCCGGTCTCCACCGCCAGCACCCTCGTGCCCGCCGCGATGTAGACGTAGCCGTCGGGGGCGGGTGTCACACGGACCGGGACGCCGCCGCAGGAGGCCGCGTCGCCGATGGGGTACGACCAGCGCTCGAGGCCCGTACGGGCGTCCAGTGCGCGCAGCCGGGCGTCCTGCCAGACGTACACCGTGCCGTCGTGGATGACCGGACCGGCCTCCGCCGTCTCGAAGTCGCTCTGCGCACCGGTGATTTCCCACAGCTTCTCGCCGTTGGAGGCCTCCCAGCCCTGGACGCCGCCGCCCCGGGTCGCGGTCAGGACCGTGCCCCGGTCGGCCTTGAGGGCGTACACCCAGGCGTCGGTCGACAGCCGCCACTGCTCGGCGCCGGTCGTGGCGTCCAGCGCGTACAGCGAGGGGCCGTCCGAGGCGTGGATCCTGCCGCCCTCGACGGCCATCGCCCAGGCCACGTCCCGGGTCTTGAACTGGCGCCGCCCGTTGCCCACGTCCAGCGCGTGGACCTCGAAGGACGTCACGTACAGCAGATCGCCGGAGACGACGGGCGTGCCCCACACATCGTTGGACATGCGGAAGCGCCAGGGCCGCCAGCGGTCGGGGGCCGGGGCCGCGCCGTCCGGGGCGGCGGCCGGGGCCGGGACGGGGGCGGTGGGAGCCGTGGCCGCCGGCGAACCGTTCACGCCGGCGGGCGGGCGGACCCAGCCGGTCGCGGCGGCCGGGTGCGCGGCGGCCGCCCCGCGCCCCTCCCCCGCACGCGGTCCGGGACCGATCGGCACCTTGGCGCCGGGGAGATGGACGGGCCCGCTGTCGGGAGCCGCCGAAGGGCCCGCCGAGGGGGCGGGCGAGGGGGCGGGGGCGGAACCGCCGGACATCGGTGAGGGCGAGGCCAGCGGGGAGGGCGAGCGCAGATCCGCCCCGCTGCGCCAGGCGGTGTCCCGCTCCGGGGACCTCGGGGGCTGCCGCGGGGGCGGCGGAGGCACCGCGGGGGCGGGCGGGGCGGTGCGCCCGCCGCCTCTGCGCCGCTCGATCATCGCGGTGGCCGCGGACGGCAGCCAGGCCGAGGCCGTACCGCTGTCGTCGCTGCCGGAGGCGAAAAGGTGCGGGGCGAGCTGCGCCTGGAGGTCGGCGGGGCTGGGCCGCCGGGTGGCGTCCATCTGCATGCAGGACTCGATCAGCGGCCGCAGGTCGTCCGGCAGACCCTCGGTGTCGGGGCCCTCGCGCAGCAGCATGAACACCGTCTCGACCGGGTTGGCCCCGTGGAAGGGGGCATGCCCGGTGGCGGCGAAGACGAGCGTGGAGCCGAGCGAGAAGATGTCGCTGGCCCCGGTGACGCTGCGGGAGTCCCGGGCCTGCTCGGGCGACATGTACGCGGGCGTGCCGACGGCGACGTTCGTCATGGTCAGCCGGGTGTTGGAGACGCCGGACGCGATGCCGAAGTCGATCACCCGGGGGCCGTCCTCGACGACGAGGACGTTGGAGGGTTTCAGGTCGCGGTGGACGAGACCCGCGCCGTGGATGGACTGGAGGGCCTCGGCGATACCGGCGGCCAGCCAGCGCACGGCCTGGGTCGGCATGGGACCGCACTCGTTCACTATCTCTTCGAGCGAGGGCGCCGGTACGTACGCGGTGGCGAGCCAGGGCACGGCGGCGCGCGGGTCGGCGTCGACCACGGCGGCGGTGTAGAACCCGCTGACCGCGCGGGCGGCCTCGACCTCGCGCGTGAAACGGACCCGGAAGAGCTGGTCCTCGGCGAGCTCGGTCCGCACCGTCTTGATCGCCACCCGCCGGCCGGACGCCGAGCGCGCGAGATAGACCAGCCCCATGCCGCCGGCCCCGAGCCGTCCCAGCACCTCGAACGGGCCGATCCGTCTCGGGTCGTGCTGCGTCAGCTGCTCCACCACTTGCCTGCCACCTCCCCGTAAACGGACCTCGGCGACGAAGTCCGCGAATTTCCGCCCGGTCGTATCCAGCTCTGCCGTATCCAGCTCCGCGCAGGGCACCCTGTGCAGGGTCTCACCACTGGGCATCACCTGGCGGTACGCACCCCGATTCTTCCTGGCCCGGGCGTCGGTTGCGAACCCGGGGGCGGATGGGGGTGTCTCACCCCACTTCGGGCGGTATCCGCCCACACCGGGTTACGGAAGCAGCTCGCTGGGCTGCAGTACGGCGAAGGCGGCCCCCTGGTCGTCGTGCAGGACGGCCATCCGGCCGGAGGGGATGTCGAAGGGCGGCTGGGCCACCCGGCCGCCGAGCTGTACGGCGAGTTCGGCGGCGGCGTCGCAGTCGGCGACGGCGAAGTAGACGAGGAAGTAGCTCGGCATCTCGGCGGGGAACGCGTCCGTGATGACGCTGCGGCCGCCGACGGCGGTGTCCGGGCCCGGTTCGGCGCCCTCGGGGGACCACATCCGGAAATCGACGAGCGCCTCGGCATCGCCGGAGACATCGTGGCCCGCCTCCTCCAGGTCGGTGCCGTGGAAGCCGAAGACCTTCTCGTAGAAGGGATCCACCCGGTCCGGCTGCCGGGTGTAGACCTCGGTCCAGCAGAAGGAGGCGGGGTCGTTCTGCTTCTCGAAGCCCGTGCGCTCCTCCGCCTGCCAGAGCCCGAAGACCGCACCCCCGGGGTCGGCCGCCTCGGCCACGATCCCGGCGCGCCCCGCCCGTACCGGGTCGGTGATGATCTGGCCGCCGTGCTCGCGGATCGCGGCGACGGTGGCCCGGATGTCGTCGGTGGCGAAGTAGACGCCCCAGGCCGTGGGCATCCGGCCGTCCTTCTTGGCGGCGAGCGCGGCGACCAGCCGGCCGTCGCTGAGCGCGTCCGCGAAGGGCATGCCGTCGCCCGCCCGGAAGGTCCAGCCGAAGAGCCCGCCGTAGAAGCGCTTGCCCGCTTCGAGGTCGGAGAGCTGCACGTCCGCCCAGCACGGCGCGGAATGCGCGAATGCGGCCATGGGACCGGGTCCTTCCGTAGCAGTGACGCCCGTCACAGTCAACGTAACGTCGCCCCCGGCCCCGCGCGCCCCGAAGCGCGGCAGGTGTGCACCTAAAGAGAACCTTTGACCGATTGATGAAGGGTGCGCCCACCATGTGGACGAAAGTTGTCCACCGAAGTTGTCCACAGGCTGTTGATAACATTTACGCCGGGCGACGCCCCCAGCTCAGAAGGCCTCGCGCACTGCGGCCGAAAACCGCCGCTCCCGGCCCCGCGCACCCCGCAGGTCCTGCGGCGTTCCCCATTTGCAGTCGGCCGAATCGCGCTCCCATCACCCCTCGGTAAGCTGACGGCATGACAGGACAAGTACGCACCGTCGACGGCCGCGTGGCCGGCCGACGCGGTCAGGCGACGCGGCAGAAGCTGCTCGACTGCCTCAGCGAGATGCTCAGCTCCTCGCCGTACCGGGACGTCAAAGTCATCGACGTCGCCCGGAAGGCCGGGACTTCACCCGCGACTTTCTACCAGTACTTCCCCGATGTGGAGGGCGCCGTCCTCGAAATCGCCGAGGAAGTCGCCAAGGAGGGCGCCGGACTGACCGAACTGGTCGCCGGGCGCTCCTGGGTCGGCAAGGCCGGCTGGGCGACCTCCGAGCAACTCGTCGAGGGATTCCTCGACTTCTGGCGGCACAACGACGCGATCCTCCGCGTGATCGACCTCGGCGCGGCCGAGGGGGACAAGCGGTTCTACAAGATCCGCATGAAGATCCTGAACTCGGTCACCAACTCCCTCACGGATTCCGTGAAGGAGCTCCAGAGCAAGGGCAAGGTCGACAAGGACGTCAGCCCTGCGGCGATGGCGGGCTCCCTGGTGGCGATGCTGGCGGCGGTCGCCTCGCACCAGAAGGGCTTCACCACCTGGGGTGTGAAGCAGGCCGAACTGCGGCCCAACCTCGCCCTGTTGGTGCACCTCGGCATCACCGGCAAGAAGCCGACGAAGTAGGCCGACGGGCGCGGGAGGCCCACCGGCCCCGGACGCCCCTCGCCGCCGGGCGGGCACCCGCTCGCCCGGACGCCCCACGTCCTGTCTCACCGACGGCGGACCACCCACGCACCCCTGCGGGTGGTCCGCCGTCGGCGTTCCCGCAGGACCGGCCCCCCACGCACGGGAAGCGGCCCCCGGCGAGCGAGCCAAGCCGAGCCGAGCCGCTACCGGCGTTCCAGCCGGAACAGCCGGATCTGACGCTCGATCCGTCGCTGGTACGCGGCGTACGGCGGCCAGAACGCGAGCGCGGCCTCCCACACCCGGGCCCGCTCCTCGCCCTCCAGCAGGGTCGCGCGCACCGGGATGTCCCGGCCGCGCCAGTTGACGACGGCCTCGTCCGGGCGGGCCAGCAGGTTCGCGGTCCAGGCCGGATGCCCCGTACGGCCGAAGTTGCTGCCGACCAGGATCCAGGCGCTCTCCGCCTCCCCCTCCGGCATACAGGCCAGCGGTGTGGTCCTCGGCCGGCCCGTGCGCGCCCCGGGCACCGTGAGGACGAGCCCCGGCAGCATCCGGGCGCTGAGCAGCACCTTTCCCCGGGTGAGCCGGTGCACGGCCCGGTCCAGGGCCGGGACCACGTGCGGGGCCGTCCGCGCGAAGGCACGGGTCGAGGAGACCTTCTGGACGAGGCGCGCACCCCGCGTCATCGGACGCCCGCCCCGGGCGCTGCGGCGAGCGGCATCCGGTCGGGCCCGAAGAGGCCGGCCCGCCGCGCCGCGTGGTCGCGCAGCCGGTGGACCGGGCCGAAGAGCAGCTCGTCGCCCGCCGCCCGCTTGAGGTAGCGGTGCGCCTCGTGCTCCCAGGTGAAGCCGATGCCGCCGTGCAGCTGGACGGCCTCCCCGGTGGTGATCCGGGCCGCCTCCAGGGCCTGGGCGAGCGCGAGCGGCCCGGCCTCCGGCTCCCGGGCGGCGTGGTACGCGGCGGAGCGGGCCGCCTCGACCCGTACGTACAGGTCGGCTAGGCGGTGCTTGACGGCCTGGAACGAGCCGACGGCCCTGCCGAACTGTTTGCGCTCCTTCACATATTCCACGGTCCGCTCCAGGGCGCTCGCCGCCGTCCCGACCGCCTCGGCGGCGAGGATCGCGGCGGCCGTGCGCCCGGCGGCGGCGAGCGCGTCGGCCGCGTCGACGGTGTCGTCCGCGCCGAGGAGTACGGCCGGGGTGTCGCGCAGTTCGACGCGGGCGAGCGGGCGGGTCTCGTCGAGGGCGGTGAGCCGGGTGCGCACCAGCCCCGCCGCGCCGGAGCCCACGCCGGAGCCCACGCCGGAGCCCACGCCGGAGCCGGAGCCGGTGCCGGAGCCGGTGCCCACGTCGGAGCCCGTGCCTGAACCCACGTCGGAGCCCGTGCCGGCGTCCACCAGGAACAGGAGCGTACGGCTGCGCGGATAGCCCCCGGCGTGGGCGGCGACCAGGAGCAGGCCCGCGCTGTGCCCGTCCAGGACCCGGTCGGCCTCCCCGTAGAGCCGCCGCCCGCCGCCCTCACCGCCTCCGGACCCGGACCCGTGGGCCTGGATGCCGCCGGCCCGGCCGCCGCCCGCCCACGTGCCGTCGCGGTTGTCGCCGGTGAGGCCGAGGGCCGTGGCGAGCGAGCCGCCGGGGACGGCGAGGGCCGCGGTCAGGGTGCCGTCGGCGATCCGAGGCAGCAGGGCGGCCCGCTGGTCCGGGGTGCCGAGGGCGGCGATCAGGGGTGCGGCGAGGGCGGCGGTGGCGAGCAGCGGCGAGGGGAGCAGCGCGCGCCCGGTCTCCTCGCAGGCGAGGGCCAGCTCGGTGGCCGTGCAGCCGGCCCCGCCGTACTCCTCCGCGACCGCGAGGCCCGGCAGCCCGAGGTCCCCGGCGAGTCTGCGCCACAGGACCGGGTCGTAGCCCTCGGCGGTGGACACGGCGGCGGGGATCGCGCCGGGTCCCGCGCTCCGGGCGAGCAGTTCGCGCAGGGTGCGGCGGATCTCGTGCTGTTCCGCGGTGAAGGCGGCGTCCATCTGCGGGCTCCTTCCACCCAGGGACCGGCGGCCCCTGATCTGACGAGCCGTCATATTAGGTGCGGGGTACGGGAATTCCCAGGGTTGCGCACACGTACGGGGGAGGGAAGCCGTTGAGCGCACCCGGTTACGGAGGCCGCCATCTGATGTACCGTCAGATTCATGACGCTCGCTTCGGCCTCCGCCGCCCCTGCCGTCTCGCGCCGTCCGCGCAAGGTCGCCGTCGTCGGCGTATCGCTCGCGGACTGCGGTCGCGTCGACGACGCCACTCCGTACGCGCTGCACGCCCAGGCCGCCCGCCGTGCGCTCGCCGACTCCGGCCTCGACCGCTCGGTCGTCGACGGTTTCGCCTCCGCGGGTCTCGGGACGCTCGCCCCGGTGGAGGTCGCCGAGTATCTGGGGCTGCGGCCCACCTGGGTCGACTCCACGGCGGTGGGCGGCTCCACCTGGGAGGTGATGGCCGCCCACGCGGCCGACGCCATCGCGGCGGGCCGCGCCGAGGCCGTCCTCCTCGTCTACGGGTCGACGGCCCGGGCCGACGTCAAGGCGGGCCGCCGCACGTCGAACCTGTCGTTCGGGGCGCGCGGACCGCTGCAGTTCGAGGTGCCGTACGGGCACTCGCTGATCGCCAAGTACGCGATGGCCGCCCGCCGCCACATGCATGAGTACGGCACGACACTGGAGCAGCTCGCCGAGGTGGCGGTGACGGCGCGGGCGAACGCGGCGGCGAACCCGGAGGCGATGTTCCGGGACCCGATCACGGTCGACGACGTCCTCTCGGGCCCGATGATCGCGGACCCGTTCACCAAGCTGCACTGCTGTATCCGCAGCGACGGGGGGTGCGCGGTGCTGCTGGCCGCCGAGGAGTACGTCCCCGACACGGCGAAGGACCCGGTGTGGATCCTGGGGACCGGGGAGCACGTCTCGCACTCCACGATGTCCGAGTGGGAGGACTTCACGGTCTCCCCCGCCTCCGTCTCCGGCCGCCTGGCCTTCGAACGGGCCGGGGTGCGGCCCGCCGACATCGACCTGGCCGAGATCTACGACGCGTTCACGTACATGACGCTGGTGACGCTGGAGGACCTGGGCTTCTGCGCGAAGGGCGAGGGCGGCGCGTTCGTCGAGAAGGGCCGCACCGGGCTGCGCGGCGAGCTCCCGGTGAACACGGACGGCGGCGGCCTGTCCGCCTGCCACCCCGGGATGCGCGGGCTGTTCCTGCTGGTGGAGGCGGTACGGCAACTGCGCGGCGAGGCCGGCGAGCGCCAGGTGCGCAAGGCCGGGGGCCGCCTCCCGGAGCTGGCGGTGGCGTCGGGGACGGGCGGCTGGTTCTGCTCGTCGGGGACGGTGGTGCTGGGGCGGGGGTGAGAAGGCCACCCCCCTCCTGCCTCACAGCCCGACGACGGTGACCGCACTCTCCAGCCCCTTGAAGTCATCGGCGTTCCGCGTGTAGAGCGGCAGATCCCGGACCGACGCGATGGCCGCGATCATCAGGTCCAGGCGTCGCGGCCGAGGGTCGCGACGCGCCGCGAGAACGAGAGCGACGAGGGTTCCGTAACGTGCGGCGGCATCCGCGTCGAAGGGGAGCGGTTCGAAGTCGGCCACCGCCGCACCCAGCTTCTCCATCCGCGCGGCCCGCACCAGCGGGTCCTTCGCCATGGCCACCCCCTGCTGGAGTTCGGCCAGCGAAAGGGCCGTGAGGGCGGGCAGTACGGGCAGCCGCTCCGGCTCCAGCACATCGAGGTCGATGTACGTACAGGTGTCGAGCACTCCCGCGCGGTGTCGCTCAGCCACCGTTGCGCTCCCAGACATCGTCGTCGCCCACCCGGTCCTCCGCGCCGAAGAACTCGTCCGCCTCGCGGCGCAGCAGCGCGCCGTCCACCCGGGGCAGCCGCCGGTGCCGGGCCACGAGCTCCTCGGCGCCGAGCTGCCTCTTGCGGCTGAGGGGGCGCAGTTCGGCGACCTCTATGCCGTTCCGGGTGATGTGGAAGGTCTCGCCGCCCTCGACCGCGTCCATGACCTCGGCGGACTTGTTACGGAACTCCCGCTGCGTGATGGTCTTCATGGGACCAGCGTAGCTCCGTGTGTCTCACCGCGCTACGGCGGACAGGGGGCAGGCCCATGCGGTCCAATGGCCACCATGAGCGACCACACCACCCGCCCCTTCCCCGACCTCCTGCACGCCCAGCGCGTCTGGGACACCGAGCTGCCGCCCTTCGACCCGGCGACCGCCCCGCCCGCGCCCCTCCCCCTCTTCCACACCTGGTTCGCCGAGGCCGTGGCGGCGGGACAGCCGGAGCCGCACGCGATGTCGCTGGCCACGGCCGGCACCGACGGCGTCCCCGACGTACGCACCCTGCTCCTGCACGACGCGGACGAGCGGGGCTTCCACTTCGCCTCGCACGCCATCAGCGCCAAGGGCCACCAGCTCGCCGCCCACGCGTACGCCGCGCTCGGCTTCTACTGGCCCGCGCAGGGGCGACAGGTACGGGTCCGGGGCCCGGTCGTCCGCTGCACGCCCGCCGAGAGCCACGCCGACCTGCACGCCCGCTCCACGGGGGCCCTGGCCGCAGCCCTGACCGGGACCCAGAGCGAGGTCGTGGACTCGGTGGCGGAGCTGCACCGGGCGGCGGACGCGGCCTGGGAGCGGGCCCGGGCGGAACCGGACACGGAGGCCCCGACCTGGACCCGGTACGTGGTCGAGCCGACCGAGGTCGAGTTCTTCCAGGGCGACGCCCGGCGACGCCACATCCGGCTGCGCTACCGACGCCCCGAGCGCGGCGACTGGACCCGCGAGCTGCTCTGGCCCTGACCGGCGCGGCCCCGGCCCTGACCGGTGCAGACAGCATCTTTATCCGCTTCTCACCGTAAAGGGGCACTATGGGAGTCAGGTGAGAGGTGAGCTGTTGGGAGGCACCGATGCCACGAGCCCGTTCGCGCTACGCCCCGGACCGGGGGCTGACCGGCCGCATGGTCACCACCATGTTCCTGATCGGCCTGCTCTACGTCGTCTTCGTGGGCGTGCTCCTCGCGGCCCTGCGGGGCTCCTGGCCGATCATCCTGATCATCACGGGCGGTCTGTTCATCGCCCAGTTCTGGTTCAGCGACCGCATCGCCGCGTACGGCATGGGGGCCCGCGAGGTCACCCCCGAGCAGGCCCCCGAGCTGCACGGCACCATCGACCGGATCTGCGCGCTGGCGGACATGCCGAAGCCCAAGGTGGCCATCGCCGAGAGCGACGTACCGAACGCGTTCGCCACCGGCCGCAGCGAGAAGACGGCCCTGGTCTGCGCGACGACGGGTCTGCTGCGCAGACTGGAGCCGGAGGAGCTGGAGGGCGTCCTCGCCCACGAGATGTCGCACGTCGCGCACCGGGACGTCGCCGTCATGACGATCGCCTCGTTCCTCGGAGTGCTGGCGGGCATCATCACCCGCATCGCCCTGTGGGGCGGCTTCGCCCGCAGCCGGCCGGGCAACGACCCGGCGGGCATCCTGCTCCTCCTCATCCCGCTGATCAGCGCGGTCGTGTACGCGATCAGTTTCCTCCTCACCCGGCTGCTCTCCCGCTACCGCGAGCTCTCCGCGGACCGGGCCGCCGCCCTGCTCACCGGCCGGCCCTCCGCGCTCGCCTCGGCCCTGACGAAGGTCAGCGGGCAGATGGCCCGCATCCCGACGGAGGACCTGCGGAAGGCGGAGCCGTACAACGCGTTCTACTTCATGCCCGCGTTCTCCGCGAAGGAGAGCCTGGGCCGGCTGTTCTCCTCGCACCCGACGCTGGAACAGCGTCTGGACCAGCTGTCCCGCATCTCCACCGACCTGTCCCGCTAAGGAGCTGTTTCCGTGGGCCTGCTCGACGCCATCCTCGGCCGCAGCAAACCCGTCCGCCCCGACCTCGACCAGCTCTTCGCCGTCCCTTCGGCCGCCCTCACCCTCCAGGCCGCCACCGGCTTCACCCCGACCGGCCGGGGCTCGGTCTGCTTCGCGGGCGTGGAGGGCGGCGGTTTCGCGCGCCTCCAGGAGGACGTACGGGAGCTGCTGGACGCGGACACGGAGCGCGGCGGCATCCCCGTGGAGTTCAGCCGGGACGCGTACGGCTACACCTGGCTGCTGGCCACCCACCCGGCGGACGACACGGCGGGCCTGGTCAACGACCTGCACGCGGTGAACACCCTGCTCCAGGACGGCGGCTTCGGCCCGCACCTGCTCTGCTCGCTGATCGGCTTCCGGGACGGGGAGGGCGCCGACGGCCGGTCCCTGGCGCTCGTCTACCTCTACAAGCGCGGCACGTTCTACCCGTTCGCCCCGCTCCCCGGCGACGCCGAGAAGCGGGACAACCAACTGGAGCTCCAGGTGCGGGGCGCGCTCGGCGACGACCTCCGGGTGGAGAAGGACCTGTCGCGGTGGTTCCCGGTGTGGGGCGCGCCGGGGTTGTGAACCCTCGGAGCGGACGTACGGCACCTCACCAGCGGACCGGAACCTTCCGTTCCCCCTGGGCGAAGAGCCCCGAGAACCGGCCCCCCGGCCTCCCGTCCGGGCCGAGCGTCGGGCAGCGGGCGAGGAGGGTGCGGAAGACGATGCGGCCTTCGAGGCGCGCGAGCGGAGCGCCCAGGCAGTGGTGGACACCGTGGCCGAACGCCAGGTGCCCCCGGTCCCCGGTCGCCGTGCGGCGGATGTCGAAGCGGTCCGGTGCGGCGAAGCGGGCCGGGTCCCGGCCCGCGTCCCCCAGGGCGATCAGGACCACGGCGCCCGCGGGGACGGCCCGGCCGCCGATCTCCACCGGCTCCACGGCCACGCGCGGCGGTGCGGTCTCCACCGGGGCGTCGTAGCGCAGCATCTCCTCCACCGCGCCCTCCACAAGGCCGTCCAGGTCGCTGCGGAGGAGGGCGAACTGGTCGGGGTGGGCGAAGAGCGCGCGGACGCCCTTGCAGAGGAAGTTCACCGTGGACTCGTGCCCGGCCAGGAGCAGCAGGAGCGCCATCGAGAGCAGCTCGTCCTCGCTCATCCGGTCCCCGCCCTCGTCGACCGTATGGATCAGGTCGCTGAGCAGGTCGTCCGCCGGTGCCGCGCGCTTGGCGGCGATCAGCCCGCCGAGGTACGGCACCGCCTCCGCCTGGGCCGCCCGCGCCGCCTCCGCGCCGGTGGGTGCGGTGATCTCGTCGGACCACCGCCGAAAGGCGTCCCGGTCCAGGTCCGGAATGCCGAGCAGTTCGCCGATGACGGTCATCCGCAGCGGGTAGGCCAGCGCGTCCACGAGATCGGCCCGGCGGCCCTCGGCTGCGAGCATGGCGGTCACCAGCCCGTCGGTGACGTCCTGGATGCGCGGGGCGAGAGCGGCGACACGGCGCGGGGTGAACGCGCGGGCGGCCAGCCGCCGCAGTCGGGTGTGGTCCGGCGGGTCGCTCAGCAGCATGTGGGCATTGCCGGGCCCGTCGGTGGCGGGCGGGGCTTCGAGGCCGGTGGCCAGATGGCCGTTACGCGGCCAGTCCCGGCTGAGCCGGGGGTCGGTGAGCGCTTCACGGCAGGCGTCATGGCCGACGACGAGCCAGAATCGGTCCTTCTCGCCCACCCGGATCTCGTGGACGGGCCCCCTGGCCCGCAGCACGGCGTAGGCGGGATACGGATCGGAACCGAAGTCCGGATCGATGCGGAGGAGATCGACCGCGGCCGGGTCCGTCACAACAATTCCCCCTGGTGGGTCCGGGCGGGTCCAGTCGTTTCGCCCAGCCACGTTATCCCGTCAAGTTTCCTTCCGTAACGGCGAATTACTGAAACTTCTCCCGCAACTCCGTTTATCAACAGCCCCCTTGGGCTATGTCTGACTCCGTCACTGTTCCCCATGACGGAGGAGGTGTCCGATGGCCAGGCGCATGCTGTACAAGGCTGCGAGCAAGCTCGGCTTCACGACCAAGGGAGCCGCCGGGGCCTACCCCTGGATCCCGTAACACCGGTAGTACGTCAGCTTGCTGGACGGCCCGGCCCCGCCTGTCGGGGCCGGGCCGTTCTCCGACCCAGGGGTGTCACGTTGACCGAACAGACCCTGCCCCGGCCCCCGGTCCGTACGGGCGCGACCCAGGCCGGGCTGATGGAGCAGTACGAGAAGGACCGACTCGGCCATCTCCTGGCCTCGGTCGAACGGCACGGCCCGGTGGTGGAGCTGACCGAGGGCACCGTCCTGGTGAACGACCCGGCCGCCGTCCACGACGTACTCCGCCGCACCAACACCGACTTCCTCGTCACCGGCAACATCCGGCGCGACGAGGTCAGCGGAGTGCGGGGCGACCCGGCCACCGAGGCGTGGATGCGGGGCAGGCGTGCCACGCAGAAGGGCATGTCGCCCCTGGCACTGGAGGCCCACCGGACCTGGCTGGCGGAGGAGACCGAGCGGCTGTGCGACCGGTGGCGGGCCCGCCCCTCCGTGACCGACCCCGTCGCCGATCTGGAGCAGCTCTCCGCCCGCTCCTTCGCCCGCTTCTGCTTCGGCACCCGCGACGCCGGAGCCGCCGCCCCGCGCACCGGCGACCTGCTGAACGCGCTGACCCCGCTCATCAGCAGCCCGTTCCACTTCCCGCCCGCCGTCCGCCGCTTCCTGCCCCGCTACCGCCGCTCGGTCAGCGCGCAGAAGAACCTGGAGGCGGAGCTGCGGCGGGTACTCGACGGGCCGGGCGAGGGCGGCCTCGTCGACTCACTGGCCGCCGCCGGGCTGGACGGCGAGGCAACCGTGCGCATGCTGGTCTCCAACGGCCTGGCCTCCTACCGGGTCCCGGCCGCCGCCGTCACCTGGGCGCTGGTGGCGCTGGCCCGCGAGCCCGACGTCGCCGAGGAGTGCGCAGCCGCCGTGAAGCCGGGCAGCGGTGCCGACACCCCGGACATCCTGCGCTGGACGATCGCCGAGTCGCTGCGCCTGTGGCCGCCCAACTGGCTGATCCTGCGCACGGCCAACGGTGAGCAGACCTGCGGCGGGTGGAGCGTACCGGCGGGTGCGGCGGTCATGATCTCGCCGTACGTCATGCACCGCACCGCACCGGTGTTCACCGACCCCATGGCGTTCCGCCCACACCGCTGGGCCTCGCTCCAGCCGGCTGCCGGGGAGTACCTCCCGTACGGGATCGGCAGCCGCTGGTGCGTCGGCAAGGCGCTGGCCGACCTGGAGCTGGCGACGGTCCTGTCCACCCTCGTGGCCCGGTTCCGCTTCACCGTGGAGCACATGGACCCGCTCCCGGACGTCCGGACGACGCTGCTCCCGGCCCGCCTCACCCTGGGGTTACGGCCCCGCTGACGGTGGCGTGGTCCAGGAACGCGGTCCAGGCGGCCGGGGCGACGGCGAAGGTGGGGCCGTCGGTGAGCTTGGAGTCGCGGACGTGGACGGTGTGGGGGCAGGTGGCGACCTCCACGCAGGCTTCGCCTTCGTTGTTGCTGTAGCTGGACTTGTGCCAGTCGTAGGCGACCTCGAGGCACTCGCCACCCTCGTTGTTGCTGTAACTGGACTTGAACCAGGTCAGTCCGGGCCCGGTCTTCACAGTTCTGCCACCTTCTTCTCGATGAACTCGGCAGACTCCCAGGGGTTGAGCGCCTGCGCACGCAGGGTGCCGAAGAGGTCGAAAAGGTCACTGACCCGTTCGGGCTTGGAGATCAACGTAGCGCCCCCTTGCCCTTCCTGGTACACGAGGGGACGGCCTTCCTCCGTGGCCATCAGCTTCATCGGGCCGTTCAGGCCGGCGTGCGTGTGGCGGCGGGTCGGCATCACCTGAAGCGTCAGGTGGTTCATCGTGCGCATGCACTCCAGGAGGTGCCGAAGCTGCTCCTTGAGCACCGCCTCGCCGCCGATAGGGCGATCCAGGATCGCCTCCTCGATGACGTACCCCACCCGTGGCGGCGTCTTCCGGGCCAGCACCGCACTGCGTTCCATCCGGGCTTCGACGTGCCGGACGATTTCCTGCTCCGTGTACGCCGGTACGCGCGCCTCGTACAACGCCCGCGCGTACGCCTCGGTCTGGAGCAGGCCCGGAATCACCATCGTTTCGTACGCGCTGATGACGCGCGCAAGCCGTTCCAGCCGAACCCAGTCCAGGATCTTCGCGGGGTACTTCTCCTCGTCCACCAGCTCGCAGCACGCCTCCAGTGCCCCGTCCGCCCCGAACGCCCGCTCGGCGTCCGCCAGTAAGTCGCGCGAGGGAATGCGCTCCGCCCGCTCGACCGCGCCCATCAGGGACTCCGAGATCAGCAGCTGGTCCGCCGCCGCCTTCTGCGTGAGCCCGGCCCGTACCCGGTGGATACGGATCAGCTCTCCCACGAGCCGCCGTCCGTGCGTCAGTTCACCACTCGTCCCCACAGCCATCACCACCCTCCCCACATCACGTCGATGTGGACCGTGTCCTGCTGGTCACGCTACGCAGTCGGCGGAATGCTCGTAGCCATGACGAGCAAGAAACTCCCCGAATGGGTACCCATCGCCGGGCACCAACTCCATCTCACCGGTATCCACTTCGACGCCATCCGGCTCCGGGGCATCCGGGGCGAGGCCGTGCTCCAGCATCTGGCCGCCCTGACGGAGGGCGAGCCCGGTCCGGTGGTGCGGGAGATGGCGGGGGCGCGGTGGACGTACTTCCTGATTCCGCCGGGCGCGAGCGAGGGGTACGACTGGCCGCCGGGCGTGAAGTGCTTCGGGCCGGCCACGCGCGACGAGTGGGTGGGCATCCCCGCCCCGGAGGGCAACACCTACCCGCTGAGCTGGCGGTGCGGGGCGCCGGAGGAGGACGAGTTCGTGGATCCGGAGCTGCTGCACGGGCTGGTGCTGGCGCAGTTGGCCCCTGCCGCGGCGGAGGAGTGAGCACCGGAAGCCGGGAGGGCTCACGGTTCACGGGTCACGGGGCACGGGTCACGGGTCACGGGGTCAGCGTGATGCCTTGGGACGTGGGGCCCAGGCGGGCCCGGTACCGGCGGATGCCCCAGCTGCGGTGCTCCAGCTCGGCCGCGACCATCACATCCGCCGTGTTCACCGCACCGGGGACGAGCTCCACCAGGGCCGCCACCGGGTGATCGCCGGCCAGCGGTACGCGGCGCAGGCGTCGGAACTCCCACTGCGGGTCCGGCTGGGACGCCCCGTGGCCGCGTACGATCCACTCCTCCCGGCCGGGGCCCGCCTCCGGCTGCCGCTCGACGCCCACGTCCACGATGCCGGTGCTGACCGTGAAGCTGAGTCCGGTGCCGGGGCCGGACGCCGCCGGGCGGGTGCGTACACCCGGGTCGATGAGCCGGGCGACCGGCCGTACGGCGGGGTCGGGGGTGGTGAGGGCGACGGCCACGGAGGCGTGCCGGAACGCGCCCGGCGTCTGCGGGGTCTCCGGGCGGAAGGAACACACCAGCAGCAGCTGCCGGTACACGCGCCCGGGGGTGGCCTCGACGTGCGCGAGCCAGTCGGCGGGGGCGCTCGCGTGGCCGGCGGGCAGCAGGTCCCAGCCGAAGCTCAGCCGGCCGCGGAGCAGTCCGTCGTCCGCCGGGGCGCCGAGCGTGCGCTCCGGCACGAGGGCGACGTCGTGCAGCTGGACCTCGGTCATACGGTGGCTCCCTTGCTCCGGCCCAGTAGGTAGACGAACGCTCCCCAGTCACGGTATTGGGGGTACCGGGCCCGGGTGGCGGTCTGTGCTGCGCGGAAGGCCTGCTCGGGGTCGTCGGCGAGGTCGGCCTGCCGGTGCAGGTGCTGGAAGAAGTAGGTGGCCGGTTCGGGGCGGACGGCCCACAGGCAGCCGACGACGGCCTGTACGCCGGCGGTGATCAGGGCGGCCGGGACGCCGCGTACGTTGTCCGCCCGGTCGAACCGGCCCAGCGCCGACTCGCACGCGGCGAGCGTGACCAGGCGTACGCCGCTCAGGTCGAGTTCGAGGAAGTCGTGGGCGAGGACCCGGCCGTCGTCGTCATCGTCGGGCGTGAAGTAGAGGCAGTGCAGCCAGGGTGCGTCCTGGTCCATCGTGCCGTGGACGGCGAGGTGGACCACGTCGGCGGTGGCGAGTTCGGCGAGCAGTCCGGCGCGGGTGGCGGCCGGACCGGTCAGCGCGTGCGCACCGACCGCGGCGGCGACCGTCCGGGCGTGCTCCTCCAGCGCGGGTTCGGCGGGCAGACCGTAGGGGACGCCACCGGACCCGGAGGCGAGGACCGCCGTGCGGCGGGGGCGTACGCGGCCGGCGGCGGGGAGAAGCGCTTCGAGCCCGGCGACCGTGACGACGGTCCAGTCGTCGGCGATCATGCGGCCGCCCGCGGCGCGGAGCGCGACCGGCAGGTAGTGCAGTGCGCCGTGCGGCCAGAGCAGGAGACGGTCCTTGCCCCGGGCGCGCCACGCGGCGAGCTGGTCGCCGTCGGGGAGCGGCAGTTCGTGGCCCGTCAGCAGCCTGCGCCCCTCCGGGGTCACCTCGCCGAAGAGCGGGTCGCGTTCGACCTCCGTCCGGACCGCCTCGACCAGGTCGGCGACGGGATGCCGGTCGGCGTACGCCTCGGCGCCCTCCGGTCCGCCGTCTTCGGGGTCGCCGAGCTGCACGGTGATCGCGCTGCCCTCGCGGGTGACGGCGAGCAGGACGGCCGCGCCGTTCACCGCGGTGGGCAGGAACCAGGTGAGGAGGACCGTACGGTCGTCGAGCAGTTCTCCGGTCCGGGCCCATAGGTGTTCGTCGTCCACGAACGCCGCCGAGCGGCTGCGCAGTTCGTCGTCGATGAACGAGGAGATGCGGCGGCGCAGGTTACGGGCGAACTCCTCGCGGTCGTCGCCGCCGTCGCCGCCTTCGCCATCGCCTTCACCGTCGTCGCCGGGGCGGTGGTCCCCGTCCAGCACGTCGAGCAGGTTCGCCGTCCCACCGCCGACAGCGGTGGGGCTCTCCAGCGCGCGGAGTTTCCCGATGTAGTTCTCGATGTGCGCGGGCCGGGTGATCGCGCCGTCGATCCGGCGCCACGCGCCCGCCTCCGGCCCCTTGCCCGCCTGGTGGAGTCCGAGCATCAGCGCCACCGGCATCGACTCGATCTCGACGGTCAGTTGCCATACGGCGGCGTGGACGAGGTCGCGCAGTACTTCGCCGAGCGCGGGGGCGCCGCTGGTGTCGAAGTTCGGGAGGTCGACGATGAGCGCGTACACGGCGTTCCTGAGGTCCTCGCCGCTGAGCCTCGGTATCTCCTGGAGGACGGGCAGCAGGCATGCCTGGGCCAGATCCTGCTGGTTCAGCGAGGCGTAGGAGAGTGCCGCGTACGTGGAGTGGCCCCACGGGAACGGGACTCTGCCCGCCACCGGCTCGCCCTGCTCCACGGCCAGGCGGTAGAGGTCCGCCGTCAGCAGTCTGATCCCCGCACTGCCTCCCGGTCCCGCCTGCCGCAGGAGGGCGGCGCCCAGCGCGGGCTGCCGCCGGTCGCGGGCGTGGGCGGCCGTGTGCAGCAGAGCGGCGGAGCGCTGCGCCGGGGTCCAGTCGGCCGGAAAGGACTCCGGGAGTGGGCCGGGGCCGGGGCAGTCGGTGGGGTCGTCGGGCAGGGCGTGCAGCCGGGCCTCCGCCCGTTGGCGGCGGTGCGCGGGGCCGCCCTGGGCCAGGGGAGAGCGGTCGGCCCAGTCCAGCGCCGCGCGCAGGAGCGGCCGGTCGGCGCGTTCCCGGGCGAGGTTGATCCCCTGGTCCACGGTCCGGGCGGCGACGGCGGCGCCATATGCGGAGAGGAAGGCGGGCACGTCCGAGCCGAACACGTTCTCGCGCACCACGTCGGCGAAGCCGGCGGGCGCGTCGTCCACCGACCGGAGGAGGAAGAGCAGCAGATCCGGCGGGGCGGCGGCACGTACGGCGAGCAGGGCGTCGAACGCGGCCCGCGCGGTCGCCCGGTCCACGCCACCGTCCTCTTCCGCGACCACCTGCGCCAGCGCGGCCAGGATCCTGGGGCGCAGCGCACTGCCGGGACCGCTCTCGCGTTCGTCCGACTCGGCGGCCCGTGCCAGCAGTCGCCCTGCCTCGTCGCGCAGCTGCTGATCGAACCGCAACGGCCACGCTCCGCCGAACCACGGCCGGTACAGCGGCGACCGGTACAGGTCCGCGGTGAGCTGGGCGGCCCGTACCGTCCCTTCCTCCCCGGCGTAGGCGTCGCCGCCCAGGTCCTCCGGCCCCCGGGCCGCCAGCCGCAGCCGGGCGGCCGCCAGGAGCGCCGCCGCCAGGCCCGGGGCGCCCTCCAGCCGCTCGATCAGGCGGCCGGCCAGCTCGTCGGCGTCCTCGAACACCGGGCGCTCGCACCGCTCCGCGAGGACCGGGGCCGCGCTCTCGACCGTACGCAGCGCCGCATCCCGCCAGACGGGCTCCGCCCCGCACTCCTCGGCGACCTCGGCCACCAACCGCCAGTAGAGGTACAGGAGATCGGCCGCTCCGCCCCGGCTCCGGGCCCCCTCCGCGACCAGCAGGTCCAGCAGCGCCCCGGCGGACAGCTCGTGGGCCTCCTCCAGGCTCCGCCGCACCCGTTCCAGCTCACGCGCCCGCCGCTTGGCCACGTCGAGCGACAGCACCCGGTCCCGTACGTGGAGCACCAGTTCCAGCAGGACGGACACCGGGTCGAGGACGTAGGTGAACGTGGGCGGCCCGGCGGCCTCGTCGCCGGGCGGCCCGAACCGCACCCGGCCGGCGCAGACCATCCCCTGCTGTGTCTCGTACGTCAGCACGGCGGCCATGTCGTCGGAGGACGGCAGCACATGGGACACCACCAGGACCAGCGACCCCGTGCCGGCCACCGACTCCAGCCAGCCGGGCGGCAGATCCAGGTCGAGGTCGTAGGCCAGCTCCAGGCCGCCGGGGCCGAAGACGGAGACGATGCCCTCCGCGTCCCGGTGGACGCACCACCGGGCGTCCACGGGCCCTCCGAACGGCAACGCGTCCAGGGAGGTGAGCGTGGGCAGCCCCCGCACCTGCGCCAGGGTGGCCAGGCTTCCGCCCGCCCCGGCACCGGTGAACGGCCCGAGCCCCGCCTGTCCCACCGCGAGACCGGCGTGCCGGACGCCGTCCGCTTCCGCCAGGAACGCCCAGCCCGTGATCTCCCCCGACCGCCGCACGCCGCCCCCTCGCACCCCTGAATCGTGGCTCCGGCCACCCTTCCACAGGCACCGGCCGCACACAGGCGGCTTCCGGGCACGGCCGGCCGATCACCGAGATCCAGCGGCCGAGGTCCGCCAGGCCGGTCAGGATCCGGGCCGGAAGACCGCCACGGCCTCGCCGCCCTCCCCGCCCCCGCCCTCCTCCGCGCCCCGGAACGTGACCGTCAGCCCCATCCCGATGCGGAGGTCGGCGGGCGCGCACTCCACGATCTCCGTCATCATCCGGGGCCCCTCGGCGAGGTCGACGACGGCGGCGACGTACGGGACGCGCCCGCCGAAAGGCGGCAGGTCGTTGCGGTGGACGACGGACCACGTGTAGAGGGTCGCCTCCCCGCTCGCGCGCTCCCACCCGACGTCCTCGCTCCAGCAGTACGGGCAGAACTCCCGCGGATAGTGATGCGCCCGGCCGCACCCGGCGCAGCGACGGATCAACAGCCGCCCCTCCCCCGCCGCATCCCAGTAGGGGCGGGTGAAGGCATCCGGCTCGGGCAGATCGAAGCGCGGCCCCGCCGCGCGCCCCGGAGGCGTCCCCGGGCTCACAGGAACAGCCCGAACGCCGCGTCCAGCGACCACGTCTGCCAGGCCATGGCGAACAGGGCCACCAGCGAGATCAGCGCCATCATCGCGTTCTGCCCCTGCTCGGCCCAGTCGTGGATCATCAGGACCAGGTAGAGGAGGTTGAGGAGGAGGCCCGCGACGAGGGCGACCGGGGTCAGGAAGCCGGTCACCAGGCCGAGCCCCAGGGCCAGTTCGGCGTAGACGACGACGTACGCCATCACCTTCGGACGGGGTTCGACGATCCGCCGGAAGCCCGTGCGCACCACGCCCCAACGATGCTTGCCCGCGACGTCCGCCGCCCAGGCGATGCCCGTGCCCCGCTCGAACCAGCCCTTCTTGTCCTTGTGCCGCCAGCTCTCCAGCCACCACAGGCCAAGGCCTATGCGCAGGACGGCGAGCCATTCCGCACCGCTGAGCCAGATCGTCTGCATCGGCCCTCCACTCCACATTTCCTGACGGTACGTCAGTTCACCGGATGGAGGCCGACCGCGCAAGAGGTCTGCGCAGTCCTCAGCGCCGCCGCCCGCGTCCCAGCAGCCACGCCAGATAGACGCCACCCAGCGCTCCCGTGACCACACCCACGGGGAGCGGGCCCGCCGTCGGCAGGGAGACGGCGACCAGGTCGGAGGCGGAGAGCAGCAGGGCCCCCATCGCGGCGGCGGGCAGCAGCCCCGTTCCCGTACCGCGACTGAGCCGGCGGGCCAACTGCGGTGCGCAGAGCGCCACGAACACGATCGGGCCGGCCGCCGACACCGCCACCGCGCTGAGCCCGACCGCGATCAGGAGCACGAGGACGCGGGTGCGGCCCGCGTCGACGCCCAGGCCCCCCGCCGCCGCGTCGCCCATCTCCAGCAGGTCCAGGCGGCGGACGACCGGGAGCGCGGCCAGCAGGAGGCCCCCCAGGCAGAGCAGGGCGGGCAGGACCTGGTGGCGTTCGGCGGACCCGAGGCTGCCGATCAGCCAGAGCTGGGCGGACTGCGCGTGGTCGAGGGCGGCCCGGGTGAGCAGGTACGCGTTGACCGAGGCGAGCAGCGAGCCGACCGCGATCCCGGCGAGGATCAGCCGGTTGCCCCGGAACGAGCCGCGCCGGGCGAGGAGTTGGACGACGACCGCCGCGGCCAGTCCGCCGGCCGCCGCGCCGGCCGCCACGTACGCCGGGTCGCCGTGCAGCAGGACCAGCAACGCACCGGTCGCCGCACCGGAGTTGAAGCCCACGATGTCCGGGCTGCCGAGCGGGTTGCGGGAGAGCTGCTGGAACAGCGCCCCGGCCGCGCCCAGTGCCGCGCCGACGACGAGGCCGAGGGCCACCCGGGGCAGCCGCAGCTCCAGGACGACGAACGCGGCCTGCTCCGAGCCCGCGCCGAAGAGTGCGCCCAGCACTTCGGCCGGCGGTACGAGGCCGTCCCGGGTGAGCGCGAGCGCCCCGCTGCCCGCCGCGAGGAGGGTCAGGAGGAGCGTGATGGTCAGGGGGCGGGGGCGGATGCGGAGGGAGAGGCGGCCGGGGGTGAGCCGGAGGGTGCGATGGGCGGGGCCCCGGCCCCGTACGGCCATGGGCTCGGCGGGAGCGCTCATGCCGCCGCCACCGCCTTCCGCGCCTCCCGCGCCTTCCCCGTCTTCCGCGTCTCCCTCGTCTTCCGCGTCGCGGAGCGCCTGTTGCGGCCGATCAGCCAGATCAGTACGGGCGCGCCCACGAACGCCGTCACGATGCCCACCTGGATCTCGGCGGGGCGCGCGATCACCCGGCCCACGATGTCCGCGACGAGCAGCAGTCCGGCCCCGATGAGGACCGCGTACGGCATCAGGCGGCGGTGGTCGGGGCCGGTCAGCAGGCGGGCCACGTGCGGGGCGACCAGGCCGATGAAGCCGACCGGGCCGATCGCGGCGGTCGCCGCGCCGCTCAGCAGCACCGTGGCGAGCGTCCCGAGCAGGCGTACGCGTCCGGGGGCGACGCCCAGCGCGCGGCCCGCCTCGTCGCCGAGGGCGAAGGCGTTGAGCGCGGGCGCGACGGTGAGGGCGAGGACCGCGCCGACCAGGAGGAACGGCGACACCTCCCACAGCACCGGGAGTTCGCGGCCGGAGAGGGTGCCGACGGACCAGATGCGCAGGGTCCCGTACGCGTCCGCGTCCAGCACCCCGAGCCCGCTGACGACCGCGCCGAGCACGGCGGTGACGGCCACTCCCGCGAGCACGAGCCCTTCGGGGGTGCCGCGCCCCGCTCCCCGGCCGCCGAGCAGATACACGACCACCACCGCGGCCGCCGCCCCGAGCAGCGCCCACCAGACGACGGCGTGCAGTGAGCGCGTACCGAGCAGGACGGTCGCGGCGACCACGGCGCAGGCGGCCCCGGTGTTGACGCCGAGGATGCCGGGGTCGGCCAGGGGGTTACGGGTCAGCCCCTGCATCACCGCCCCGGCGAGGCCGAGCGCCGCCCCGGCGGTGACAGCGAGCAGCGTGCGCGGCACCCGGACCTCCCGGACGATCGAGGCGTGCGGGGCGTCGGGGTCGAGCAGTGCGGCGAGCACCTCGGCCGGGGGCACGGGCTGCGCGCCCACGGCGAGGCCGCCGGCCACGGCGAGGGCCAGGAGGAGCAGCCCCGCCGTGAGCCCGGCGGCGTACCGCGCGCGGGCGGCGGATTTCCTGGGGACCACCGTCAGCCGAAGGCCTTCTCGATCTTGTCGATCAGGTTGCCCGCGCTGTAGTAGTCCAGCCGGAAGGTGTCCAGGCCGAGGTCGTACACGCGCTTGTCCTCGACGGCGGCCAGGTCCTTCCAGACCGGGCGCGCGGTGGCGGCGGTGATCTCCTCGGGGGTGTGGCTGACGAAGAGGAGCGAGCTGTCCTTCGCGGTGTCGGCGACCTTCTCCTGGCTGAACTCCGCGAAGTCCGAACGCCCGCCCTGCGTCTGGCCCTTGCCGGCCGGCGGCTCCAGAACGGTGAAGCCGAGCGAGGTGAGCAGCCGGCCCTGGGCGGACTCGGCGGTGAAGACGGTCATCGCGGACTGGTTGTCGCGGACGAGCGCGGCGGACTGCTTCGGCACGGTGATGGCGGCCTTGACCTCGCCGACCCGCTTGTCGTGCGCGGCGACGACCTCGCCCGCGCGCTTCTCCAGGCCGAGGTCCTTGCCGAGGCGGGCCGTCAGGTCCTGCCAGGAGACGTCGTCGTGGCGGTAGAGGAGGGTGGGGGCGACGGCGGAGAGCTTGTCGTAGAACTTCTCGGCGTTCTCCGCGCCGGAGGAGGCGCCCACGATCAGGTCGGGCTTCAGCGCGAGGACCTTCTCCACGTCGGGCTCGAAGCCCTGATAGGCGACCTTGACGCTGTTCTTCGCGGCGGCCTCGGACCACTGGCTGAAGAAGCCCTGCTTGTCGGTGATGACCGAGGGCGGGGTGGCCTGGGAGGCGACGACCGGGGCGTCGAGCGCGAGCAGGTGGCCGGTCATGGTGACGCTGACCGAGACGATCCGCTTCGGCTGGGCGGGCACCTTCTCGGTGGTCCCGGCGTCGTGCTTCACGGTCCTGGTGGCGGCCGCCTTGTCACCGCCCTTGGTGTCCGCGTCGCCCCCGCCCTCGCCCCCGCCGCCGCACGCGGTGAGCGCGAGAAGCCCGGCGGCGAGCACCGCCACGCCCTTGAACCGGGCCCGGAGCCCTCCGGATCCCCATCCCCCGCGACCGGTCGCTGTCCGGGCCAACTGTCTGCCGTTCATGTACGTCCCACCCCTTCGACCATCGGGTGGGCGCGCGGCACGGCACCGCGCGACTGCCCCCGGAGGTCACTCCACCATCAATCCAAGCAAGGTTAGCCTTACCTTAGATGGAGCAAGGTGGCACGAAAGGCGCCCGAGCAGGACATCACGGACCCCGTGATCAATTCGCAATCGTTTTCCCTCTTGACCGAGACCCATCAACAGAGTGGGCGATTACGCTCCGAACCATGCCCAACAGCCCGTCCACCGCAGCCAGTCACCATCACGACGCCGTCGCCCTCACCGACCGTACGGACGACCGTCCCGTCTACGTCATCGGCGGCGGCCCCGGAGGCCTCGCCGCCGCTGCCGCGCTGCGTGCCCGGGGTGTACGGGCGGTGGTCCTGGAGAAGTCGGACCGGGTCGGCGCGTCCTGGCGCGGCCACTACGACCGGCTGCGTCTGCACACGACCCGCCGCTGGTCGGCGCTGCCGGGGCTGAAGATGCCGCGCAGGTTCGGGCGTTGGGTGGGCCGGGACGACGTCGTGCGGTATCTGGAGAAGTACACCGAGCACCACGGGCTCGAAGTGGTGACCGGCGTCGAGGTGACACGGATCGACCCGGCCCCCGACGGCTCCGGCGACTGGCAGCTCACCGCGACGGGCGGGCGGGTCCTGCGGGGCCGCGCGGTCGTCGTCGCCACCGGCTTCAACCACACCCCGCGCGTCCCCCGGTGGCCGGGGAGCGAGACGTTCACGGGCGAGCTGGTGCACGCGGCGGGATACCGCAACCCGGCCCCGTACGCGGACCGGGACGTCCTGGTCGTCGGCATCGGCAACACGGGCGCGGAGATCGCGGCGGACCTGGCGGAGGGCGGGGCCTCCCGGGTACGGATCGCGGTACGCACCGCCCCGCACATCGTGCGCCGCTCGACGGCGGGCGTACCCGCGCAGGCGGCGGGCATCCTGGTCCGCCACGTGCCGGTGTGGCTCGTCGACCGGGCGAGCGGTGTGCTGAGCCGCGTCGCCTCCCCCGACCTCACCGGCCATGGCCTCCCCCGGCCCACGACGGGCCTCTACTCCCGCACGAAGAAGGGCGCGATCCCGGTCCAGGACGTCGGCCTGGTGGCGGCGGTGAAGGCCGGCCGGGTCACCCCGGTGGCGACGGTCGCCTCCTTCGACAAGGACACGGTGGTCCTGGCCGACGGCACCCGCCTCACCCCGGACGCCGTCATCACGGCCACCGGCTACGACCGCGCCCTGGAGCCGCTGCTCGGCCACCTGGACGTCCTGGACGGACAGGGCCGCCCGGTCACCCACGGCGGCCGCTCGCCGAAGGGGGCCCCGGGGCTCTACTTCACCGGCTTCACCAACCCGATCAGCGGGATGCTCCGCGAACTGGCCCTGGACGCCGAGAAGATCGCCAAGAGGGTGGCACGGACCGGCGCCGGCCGCTCGGCGCGCGGCTGAACGGGGCCGCCCGGGCCAGACCCTCAGGGCTGCGCCGCCCCGCCCGGGCCGCCGTCGTCCTGGTCGAGCACGCGCCGCAACACCATGCCCTCGACTTCGTCGTGCGTCCGCCCCCCGTGGTCGAAAGCGATGAAGTGGGCCGCCATCCATACCGACGTCACGATGGTGCAGCGGACTTCCACCTCGTCCTCGTCGTGGCAGAACTCCCGGAACAGCTCCCGCAGATAGTCCATCCTCCGGCGGTCGACGCGCCGCAGCCGATGCGCGACAGCGGGATCGCGCCGCGACCACTCCCGGATCGCCAGCTCCGTGCTCATCTCGGCGGTCACGCCTTCCCGGCTTCCCGCGATGCGGAACAGATGGCGCAGGCGAGCCCGCGCGTCGCCGCCTTCGGCACGGACGCTCTCGATGATGGCGTCGGTGACATCGCGCTCCCAGGCGTCGAGCATCTCCTCCAGCAGCGCGCGGCGGTCGGCGAAATAGCCGTAGAAGCCGCCCTTGGTCACGCCGAGCGACCTTGCCAGCACCTCGATCCGCACGGCGTCCGGCCCCCCGGCCGCGAGCGCGCGCAGTCCGGCGTCGATCCACGCCGCGCGGGGCGTCCTGGCGCTTGCCACCCGAATTCTCCCACCTTCTGTACGGCACCGTATAGAAGCGGCTATCCTACGTGTATACGGTGCCGTACAGAAGGTGGGTACCCCTGATGACCCGACTGCCCGACCACGTCCACACCGAGCGCCCCTGGCGCATCCACGAACTCACCGGCGACTTCCGGGTCGAGGACGTGTGGGCCGTGCGCACGCCCGGTGCCGGGCCGGACGACTTCCCCGCGCTGCTCGCCGCGATGCAGGCGTCCGCCGGACCCGCGAAGGACCCCCTGCCGTCCCGGTTCCTGTTCGCGGTGCGCCGGAGGATCGGCGCCCTCCTGGGGTGGGACAAGCCCCTGACGGGCGCCGGGGATCCCGCCCCGTCGCTGCGCGGCTGCCTGCCGCGCGACCTCCGCGAGGCCCCCGGCCGCTCCGACGCCGGGCTCGCCCCGCTCGCCTCCCTGTACGAGCTCGACGACGAGTGTGCCCTCGAGCGGGCGACCACGTCCGTCCACGCGGTCATCCACCTGGGGTGGGCGCCGGTCGGAAGCGGTGGATACGAGCTGCGCATGGCGGTCCTCGTGAAGCCCAACGGTCTGCGCGGGCGGCTGTACATGGCCGCCATCGCGCCGTTCCGACGCCTCATCGTCTTCCCGGCGCTCGTACGGCAGAGGGAACAGGCGTGGCGGGACCGCGGCCGACCGGGTGGGGAGGGCGGCGGCGCGACTGCCGTCGGCCGGGCCGTGGGGACGCACGAGATCCCCGAGTCCACCCGTGCTCTCAGCTCACTGCCGCGCATCGACTACGCCGACGTGTTCACCCTCTCCACGGACGCAAGCGCGGACACGACAGCCGAGCTGTGGGCGCGCGCCCTGTTCGGCGACGTCCCCAGTCCCGCGGAGCGGCTGATCTGGCGGGGATTCCTCGGACTCCGGCTCAGCCGGGGGCGGTCGCCCGACACCGTGGCCGGATGGCGGATCGCCGAACGCGGCGAGGACTGGATCCGGCTCGAAGCGGCATCGTGGTTCCTGACCGGCAACCTCGTCGTCCGGGCGGCCGACGGGCGCGTGTCGCTGGGCACGTTCCTGCGCTACGACCACCGGTTGGCCCGTGCCGTGTGGACCCCGTTGTCCGCCGTCCACCGCCGTCTGGCCCCCGGGCTGCTCCGCGACGCGGCGGCCACCGTACGGGCGGCCTGACGGGGCGGACTGTCGGAGCTCCTCAGCAGGGTGCGAAATAGGGTGCGCTCCATGAGCGATGTCTACGAACTGACCGTGACGGTCGACCTGCGCGAGGAGCTGTCGGAACAGCAACTGGCCGAGCTGCGCTGGCATCTGGGACTCGGACCGCGGCCCGGACACCTCACCGTCGTGACCGAGTTCCCGTGCGTGGTGGTCGACGACGACGGGGTACCGCGGATCGAGAACGAGCCCCGCCCCCTGCTGGCCGGCGTCGGACCGGCGTGGCGGACGGCGGGCGCGCTCTGCTCGGCGCTGGCCGCCCGTGACGGTCTGGCCGGCGGGGGCTGGGCCCTGACCTCCCGGACCGAGATCCACCCGGACGAGGCGGAGGAGGTCGGCGCTCTGCTCCGCTGGCTCGCCGAGCGCGTCCACGACACCCACCGGCAGGACGACGGCACGGTGTGGCTCGGCCACTACCGTGCGCACGAGGACCGGACGCCGAGCCCCCTCCACGTCGGCGACGGCCGGGTCAGCCTGGTGGAGGACCTTCTCCCGGGGAGTCGATGATGACCGTTCGCCGTGTCGTGCCCAACATCCGTGTCCAGGCGGTGGAGGAGAGCCGGGAGTTCTACGGCCTGCTCGGCTTCGAGGAGGTCATGAACCTCGGCTGGATCACCACCGTCGCCTCGCCGTCCCGCCCCCGGGAGCAGGTCAGCTTCATGACCCACGACCTGACGGCCCCGGTGGTCCCCGACATGAGCGTCGAGGTGGACGACGTGGACGCGGCCTACGCGGCGGTGCGGGAGAGCGGGGCGGAGATCGTCCATCCGCTCCAGGACGAGGAGTGGGGCGTACGGAGGTTCTTCGTCCGCGATCCCAACGGCCGGGTGGTCAACGTCCTGAGCCACCGCTGAAGCGTGCGGGCACCGGCCCCGCCCCCGCCCCGGGGGATGCGACATCCGGGTGCGCGGGTGACGCCCGTCACGCTCCCGGATGTCACATCCTCCGGGGCCGGTTCCGTCCGGTGTGTGTAGCCACTGACGACAGCAGAGGAGCACACCATGAACGCCCGACTCAACGCCTACGCCAACCCGCTCGCGGGCAAGCTCGTCAAGCACCTGGTCGCGGCGAACAAGGTCGTCGAGGAGACCGGTCTGCCCGCGGTGACGCAGGAGCTGGTGAAGATCCGCGCGAGCCAGATCAACGGCTGCGGCTTCTGCCTGGACATGCACACCAAGGAAGCCATCGCGGCCGGTGAGACCTCGCTGCGGCTCAACCTGATCGCCGCCTGGCGGGACGCCACCGTCTTCACCGACGCCGAGCGCGCCGCACTGGAGCTGACGGAGCAGGGCACCCGCATCGCGGACGCGGCGGGCGGGGTCCCGGACGACGTCTGGGCGAACGCCGCCAAGCACTACGACGAGGAGCAGCTCCTCGCCCTGGTCTCCCTGATCGCCATCATCAACACCTTCAACCGGCTGAACGTGATGCTCCAGCAGCCGGCCGGGGGCTACCAGGTGGGCCAGCTCGGCTAGAGGGACTGCGCCCAGACCCCCGTGGCCGCGATGCGGCGCGCCCACGGTTCCAGGTCCGCCGCCTCCCGGCCGAGCACCTGGCGGACGCCGTCGGTCACCTCGGCCGAGTGGCCCGCGCGGTGCAGGGCGAACATCGCGCCCAGGGAGTCGGCGGCGGTCTCCGGCCAGTCCTGGGCGAGGAGTTCGGCGCGGTACGCCTCCGGGGTCAGCTCCTCGTAGCGGATGGGGCGGCCCGCCGCGCGGGCGATGGTCTCCGTGGCCTCGGCGAAGGTGAGGGCGCGGGGGCCGGACAGTTCGTAGGTGCGACCCGCGTGGCCGTCCTCGGTGAGGACGGCCACCGCGACCGCCGCCACGTCGTCGGCGTCGACGAAGGGTTCGGGCATGTCCCCGATCGGCAGGCCGAGGCGGCCCGCGCGGAGCGGGGCCCGCCACAGGTCCTCGTCGAAGTTCTGGAAGAAGTTGTTGGGGCGCAGGAGGGTCCACTCGGCCCCGGACTCCCGGACCGCGTCCTCCGCCGCCGCCATGCCCTGGCCGAAGTCCTCGCCCGCCTTCTCGATGCCGTGGCCGGAGAGGACCACGAAGCGGCGGACCCCGGACGCCTCGGCGCGGGTCACGAACTCCTTGACGGGGGACGGGTCGTCGGGGGCGACCAGGTAGAGGGCGTCGGCCCCGGCGAGGGCGGGCCCCCAGGTGTCGGGGAGGGTCCAGTCGAAGCGGACCTCGCCGGAGCGGGAGGCCGGCCGGACCGCGGCCGTGCCGGCCGCGCGCAGCCGGGACACGACCCGGCGGCCGGTCTTGCCGGTCGCCCCGAGGACGAGGATGCCGGACGGGGTGCGGTGCGTGCTCTTCGTCGTCATGGGCCCAGTCCATCGCGGCGGCCCCTTCCGGCCCATGGGCAACCGTCCGTCGTCCATAGGTGATCGTCCGGCGCGCCCGCGACTCTGCCTAGGCTGGACGGCATGGACGTGTTCGACGAGCTGTTGCGGGGCGTGCGGGGCAGGGGCGCGGTGTTCGGCCATTCGGTGCTGAGGGCGCCGTGGTCGCTGCGGTTCACGGACGGGGCGTATCTGACCCTGTGCCTGCCGTTGCGGGGTGCGGGGTGGCTCGTGCCGGAGGGCGGCGAGCCACTGCGGGTGGAGGTCGGCGAGGCGGCGATCGTGCGGGGTCCGGCCCCGTTCGTCTTCACCGACGACCCGGCCGACGGTACGGGGACGGGGGCGGGGCGGGCCCGCGGCGTACGGGAGGTGCACTGGGGCCAGGTCCGGGACACCGGGACCCCGCCGGAGCGCGGACCCGAACTCGACAACCCCACCGTGCTGTTGGCCGCCACCTATGACGTACAGGCGCAGGTTCCCCAGCGGCTCCTGCGGGCGCTTCCGCCGGCCCTGGTGGTGCCCGACGAGGTGGACTGCGCACCGATGCGCGACTACCTGGAGACGCAGCTCGGCGGCGGGCGGCCGGGCGACCAGATCGTGCTCGACCGGCTGCTGGACTGGATGCTGGTGTGCACGCTGCGGGACTGGTTCGACCGGCCCGAGGCGGATCCGCCGGGGTGGTACGGGGCGCTCGGCGACGAGGTGGCGGGGCCGGCCCTGCGGGCGATGCACGAGGACCCGGCGCACCCCTGGACGACGGCGGAGCTGGCGAGCCGGGCGGGGGTGTCCCGGACGACGCTGGCGAAGCGGTTCACGGAGCTCGTCGGGGACGGCCCGGTGGCCTACCTCACCGAGTGGCGGATGACCCTGGCGGCGGACCTGCTGACCAGCCCGGAGCTGACCGTGGCGGCCGTGGCCCGGCGGGTCGGCTACGCGGACGCGTTCGGTTTCAGCGCGGCGTTCAAGCGGCTGCGCGGGGAGAGCCCGAGCGCGTTCCGGCGGGAGGCGTCGGCACTCGGCGGGGTGGAGGCGGCGGCCCCGGCGGGGTGAGACGCGTCCGGGCCTCGGGAGGGGGCCCCGGGGGGCCGAGGGCCGGGGGGCCGGGGGGCCGAGGACCGGGGGGCCGAGGACCGGGGGCCGAGGACCCGGGAACCCACGGCTGCCCTCTCCCCGTCCAGCCCCGCCCTCTCCCCGTCAGCCCCGTACGCCCCGCTCAGCCCTACACCCCCCGCTCAGCCCCACACGCCCTTCGCCGCCGCGTCCCGGACGAAGTCGGCGAAGTCGCGCGGCTCCCGGCCGAGCGCCCGGCGCACCCCGTCCAGGACGGGCGCCTCCCGGCTCGTGGTGATCGGCTTCAGCGCGTCGGTCCAGAGGCCGGCCTCCTCGTCCGGGAAGCCCTGGGCGACGAGCCCGGCCCGGAACACGGCCGTCTCGACGGGGACGTACGCGGCGCGCTTCCCGGTCTCCTTCGCGATCTCGTCCAGGACATCGGCGATGCCGAGCGCGCGCGGGCCCGAGAGCCCGTACTCCTGGCCCGCGTGGCCGTCCTCGGTGAGCGCGGCGACGGCCACGTCCGCGATGTCGTCGGCGTCGACGAACGCGGCCCGCCCGTCCCCGGTGGGCAGCGCCAGTTCGCCGTCGCGTACGCCGTCGAGGAAGACGCCCTCGCTGAAGTTCTGGGCGAACCAGCCCGGCCGCAGGATCGTCCAGGTCACCCCGGAGGCGCGGACGGCCCGCTCGCCCTCGCCGTGCGGCCCGCCGTCCTCGTAACCGGGTCCGAAGTAGCCGGGCTCGTTCGTGCCCCGGGCCGAGAGCAGCACCAGCCGCCGCACCCCGCTCGCGACGGCCTGTTCGACGAAGGCGGGCGTCGGGGAGGGCGAGGCGTCGAGCGGGGTGATGTAGACGGCGGCGGCCCCGTCCAGGGCGGCCGCCCAGGTGGTGGGGTCCGTCCAGTCGAACGGGGTGTCGCCGGACCGTGAGGCCGCCCGGGTCTCCACCCCCAGCTCATGGAGGCGGGCCACCACCCGGCGGCCGGTCTTTCCGGTGCCGCCGGTCACGAGTACGGGGCCCTGCGCGGAGGAGGTCGTATCTGTCTGCGTCATGGCACCAGCCTCACCCGGCGGGGCGGCCCGCGCCCATGGCTCAGCGTCCGGGAGGGATGTCCGAGCGTCCGGCATCAGCCAGGGGGACGGTGAACGACCGAGGCCCGGATCCTTGCGGATCCGGGCCTCGGTCGTGTTCTTCAGTAGCGGGGACAGGATTTGAACCTGCGACCTCTGGGTTATGAGCCCAGCGAGCTACCGAGCTGCTCCACCCCGCGTCGGTAAACACCACCCTACGCCACGGAATGCCTCTCCGTGACCACGAGAGGTTCCCCCCGCACGACCGCCCGCACCGCCGACCGGTGATCACCCGGCGATCGCCGGGCGGTCCCCTGCGATCGCCGGGCGATCGCGCGAGCCTTTGCCTGCACACCCATTCCTGACGCAGCGTCAGTTCAGTAACCTGACAGGGTGTCAGCTAACCGGCCGGCCCCGCCCGTTCACCGGCGGGCCATCGAGCAGGAGTGGGCGGAACGATGCTTGGATCGACTCACGGCACCCTCACCACCGACTTCCGCGCCCGGGTGGTGGCCTGCGGCGAGGAGCCGCACGCCGCCGTCGTCAGCCTGCCGACGGCCTCGGCCCGGGGCGGCCTCGACGTCAGCGGGCGACCGCTGCACCTGACCGTGCCCGACCTGGACCGCTTCTTCCGGCCCCGATCGGTGGCCGTCGTCGGCGCATCGGACGCCGAGGGCCGCCCGAACACCGGCATCACCCGGCAGCTCATCGCCTGGGCCGAACGGGTCGGGGCCCGGCTCCACCCGGTGCACCCGACCCGGCGGACCGTGTTCGGCCACGCCTGCTTCCCCTCGGTCGCCGAGATCCCCGAGCCGGTCGACCTCGCGGTCCTCCTCGTCGCGGACCCGCTCCCGGTGATCGAGGAGCTGGGCGAGGCCAAGGTGCCCTTCGCCGTCGCCTTCGCCTCCGGGTTCGCCGAGACCGGGGAGGCGGGCGCGGCCGCCCAGGCCCGACTGGCGGCGGCCGTGGAACGCTCCGGACTGCGGCTCCTCGGACCGAACACCAACCTGAACGCCTTCGAGAAGTTCCAGGAGGACCTGGAAGGGCCCGCCATCGCCCTGATCACCCAGTCCGGGCACCAGGGCCGCCCGCTCCACGCCCTCCAGGAGCTGGGCATCCGGCTCTCGCACTGGGCCCCCACGGGCAACGAGGCCGATCTGGAGACCGCCGACTTCCTCGCGTACTTCGCGCAGCTCCCCGAGGTCGGGGCTATCGCCTGTTACGTGGAGGGGCTCAAGGACGGCCGTTCCTTCCTGCTCGCCGCCGACCGGGCCGCCCGCGCCAAGGTCCCCGTCGTCGCCGTGAAGGTGGGCCGCACGGAGGCCGGGGCCCGTACCGCCGCCTCGCACACCGGCAAGCTGACCGGGGCGGACCAGGTGGTGGACGCGGCGATGCGGCAGTTCGGGGTGATCCGGGTGAACGGCCTGGACGAGCTCCAGGACACCGCCGCCCTGCTGGCCCGCGCCCGCCCGCCGCAGGCCGAGGGGGTGGCCGTCTACTCCATCTCCGGCGGCACCGGCGCGCACTTCGCGGACCTGGCGACGGCGGCGGGACTCGCCCTGCCCGCCCTGTCGCCGGAGAAGCAGGCCGAACTGCACACCTGGATACCGGAGTACCTCAACGTCGCCAACCCCATCGACAACGGTGGCCACCCGGTCGGCGACTGGCGCGGCCGGAAGATCATCGACGCGATCCTCGCGGACCCGTCCGTCGGAGTGCTGATCTGCCCGATCACCGGCCCCTTCCCCCCGATGAGCGACCGGCTTGCCCAGGACCTGGCGGACGCGGCGGAAGCCACCGACAAGCTGGTCTGCGTGATCTGGGGCTCCCCCGTCGGCACCGAGGAGGCCTACCGCACCACACTGCTGGGCTCCTCCCGGCTCGCCACCTTCCGTACGTTCGGCAACTGCGTCACCGCCGTGAAGGCCTACCTGGACCACCACCGCTTCACCGACCGCTACCGCTCCCCCTTCGAGGACGCCCCCCGCACCCCGTCGCCCTCCTTCCGCAAGGCGCAGGGCCTGCTGCGGCCGGGGCAGCAGCTCAGCGAGCACGCGGCGAAGCAGCTCCTGCGCGCGTACGGGATCCGGGTGCCGCGCGAGCAGCTGGTGACCAGCGCGGCGGCCGCGGTCCGGGCGGCGGGTCCGGTCGGCTACCCGGTGGTGATGAAGGCGTCCGGCCCCCGGCTCACCCACAAGACGGAGCTGGGCCTGGTGAAGGTCGGCCTCACCTCGGCCAGCCAGGTCCGGGACGCCTACCGCGAGCTGACCGACATCGCCCGGTACGAAGCGGTGGACCTGGACGGCATCCTGGTCTGCCAGATGATCGACCGGGGCGTGGAGATGATGGTCGGGGTCACCCACGACGCCCTCTTCGGCCCGACCGTCACGGTGGGCCTCGGCGGAGTGCTGGTGGAGGTGCTGCACGACGCGGCGGTCCGGGTGCCGCCGTTCGGCGAGCAGCAGGCCCGGGACATGCTCGGCGAGCTGCGCGGCCGGGCCCTGCTGGAGGGGGTGCGCGGCGGGCCGCCCGTCGATGTGGACGCCCTCGTCGAAGTGGTGCTGCGGGTGCAGCGCATGGCCCTGGAGCTGGGCGACGACCTGACCGAGCTGGACATCAACCCGCTGGTGGTGCTGGGCCGGGGGCAGGGTGCGGTGGCCCTGGACGCGCTGGCGGTGTGCCGGTGAGCGGGGAGGCGGCAGGGGCCGCTCCCCAGGACGGGGCGGAGGCCGCTCCTCAGGACCGGGCAGGGGCCGTCCCCCAGGACCGGGCAGGGGCCGCCGCCCAGGAAGCGGCCGTTCCACACGCGACCGTTCCGCACGCGACCGTTCCGCACGCGACCGTTCTGCACGCGCTCGACGGCGGCGTCTCATGGATCACCCTCAACCGGCCCGAGGCCATGAACGCCGTCACCTGGGACCAGCGGGAGCGGATCATCGCCCTGCTGACCGAGGCCTCCGCCGACCCCGGCGTACGGGCCGTCGTGCTCACCGCCACCGGCCGGGGCTTCTGCGCGGGCGCGGATCTGCGCGGCACCCCGGCCCCCACCCGCGAACGGGTCCCCGGGGACGTCGCCCGGACCATCCGGCTCGGCGCGCAACGCCTCATCGCCGCCGTGCTCGACTGCGAGAAGCCGGTGATCGCCGCCGTCAACGGGACGGCGGCCGGCATCGGCGCGCATCTGGCGTTCGCCTGCGATCTGGTCCTGGCGGCCGACACGGCGAAGTTCATCGAGGTCTTCGTACGCCGGGGGCTCGTCCCGGACGGCGGCGGCGCGTATCTGCTGCCCCGGCTGGTGGGCCCGCAGCGCGCCAAGGAGCTGATGTTCTTCGGCGACGCCCTCACGGCGGCGGACGCGGAGCGGCTGGGCCTGGTCAACCGGGCGGTCCCGGCAGGCGAGTTGGAGGCGCTGGCCAAGGAGTGGGCCGGCCGGCTGGCCGACGGACCCACCCGGGCCCTCGCCCTGACCAAGCAGCTGGTGAACGCCTCCCTGGACGGCGACCGGGCCACGGCGTTCGCGGCGGAGGCGGCGGCCCAGGAGATCAACATGACCACGCGCGACGCCAACGAGGGCGTGGCGTCCTTCGTCGGGCGCCGGTCGCCGGAGTACCGGGGCTACTGAGCCGGGGCACCGTGGGTACCGAGCCAGACCTCCCGGGGGGTACTGAGCCGGAGCACCGGGGATCAGCCCGCCACCGGCGGGTTGAAGCGGTGGAATTCGGGTTCCGACCAGCGCAGCGGGGAGGCCGCCACGACCTCCCGTACGGCGGTGACCTCGAACTCCACGAGGCGTTCCGCCCCCGGCACCCGAGCCACCTCCTCCACGTCCCAGACCGTGCGGGCGAAGCCGGTCAGATGGAGGGAGGTCCCGGTGTCCCAGCCGGGGACGAGGAGACCGGCGGCCGGGTTGAGTTCGAGGTTGCCCAGGGTCAGGAACATGCCGTTGCCCGCGTAGTCGGGCCAGCGCAGCAGCCGGGGCGTGAGCACCTGGACGAAGCCCGGGTTGCCGCCCCGGTGCGAGGCGTCGGCGTCGCCCCGGTCGGAGGCGGTGGCGACGAAGAAGGTGTCGGCGGCCCGCAGCGCCTCCTGCTGCGCGGGGCTCAGCGCGTCGCCGTCCGTGACCGTGTGCCGCTGCCCGCCCTCCTCGCCCGGAGCGACCGTGCGGTGTTCGCGCACCTGGATGTACTTGGGGCAGTTGGCGACGGCCTCGTCGAGGTCGACGCGGAGTCCGTCCCCGTTACGGACCGCCCGGCCGTTCATCCGCATCCGGCGACGGGTGGCCGGTTCGATGGCGATCATGCCGATCCGGGCGGGGTCGGCCTCCTCCGTGCCGGCGCCGGACAGCAGACCGGCCAGGGGGTCGTCGGGCGGCGGCAGGGCCCTGACGACCAGGCTGTCCGGCGTGGGGACGCTCAGGAATCCCGGTTCGCCGGTGAGCTGGGTCGCCCAGATCCGCCCCCGCTCGTCCGCGCCGCCGACCACCAGGAAGGGCTGCCGGCCGAGGAAGTCCGCCGCCACCTCGGGGATGTCGGAGCGGATGGCCCGCTGCGCGCTCGCCGCCCGTCGCGCGAGCCCCGCCCGCTCCTGCACGGCGACCTCACCCCGGTGATATCCGCTCATTTCCTGCACCTTGCCCTTCTGCTGGTCCTAGAAGAAGCCGCAGGTGGGAGCACCTGCGGTCGGTGCGTCCGCCGGGTCCGCCCCGGAGGGCGCGTAGACCTCCAGGCGGATGCCGTCGGGGTCGGTGAAGAAGATGCCGCCCGAGGTGCCGCTCTCGCCGTGCGGTACGACGCCCTCGTGGGCGAACTCCGCGCCCAGCCCGCGCAGGACCTCTTCGGTGGCCCGGACCTCCTCGACGGAGTCCACTTGGAACGAGAGGTGGTGGAGACCGGGGAGGGCCGTCGCGAACGCGCCCTCGCTCTGCTGCCACAGGGTCACCACGAGCCGGGAGTCGCGCCCCAGGAAAGCCCAGCGGCGATCGGCGTCCTTCCCTTCGGCCAGCACCTCGAAGTCGAAGACCTCGCGGTAGAAGGCGGCCGAGCGCTCCAGGTCGGTGACGTTGAGGCCGACGTGGCCGGTCTGGAGGTTCTTCGCCTTGCTCATGGTCGATCCCGTTCCTTCGGTCAGGGCCGCGAGGGAAACTCTCGTAACCGTTGTTATCGAGTTTGGGGGTTAGAAGAGGCAGCGTCAACCGGTGATCTTCGTTTGGCTGGTTATGCTCGACAGAACAGCCGCCCCCGCCCGCCTCCCCCGCGTGACGGAAGGAGCCCAGCCGTGCCCCACCCCTCCGGCGCCGACCCCCGGCCGCTGACCGGCGAGCCGCTCGCCATCGACCTGCTCAACACCCGCTGGATCGACGGGGACGGCCCGCACGACCTGCTGGACTCCGTGACCGGCCTGGCCGTCTGGCTGGACAGCCCCCCGGTACGCGAACACCTCGGCCCCGACCCCGCCCCCGCCGCCGTCCCCACCGCCGACCGCGCCACGCTGGACCGGCTACTCCTGGCCCGCACCGCCCTCGACGCCCTGGCCACCACGGCCGTCCTCCGCGATCCGGCCACCCCCGAGCAGGCCGCCCGGCTGAACGAGGTCCTCCGCCACGGGCGCATCCGCCGCGCACTGGGGCCCGACGGGGCGCCGGAGTCCGTGGTGGAGGTGGACGAGCCGTCCTGGCTGCCCGCCTGGTACGCGGCGGAGAACTGGCTGCGCCTGGCCGTGGACCGGCCCGACCGCATCCGCTCCTGCGCGAACGACGCCTGCGTCCTGCACTTCCACGACGTGTCCAAGAACGGCACGCGCCGCTGGTGCTCCATGGCGGGCTGCGGCAACCGCGCGAAGGCGCAACGCCACTACGCCCGGCGCTCCGGCACCTGACCGTCCGCACGGGTTCACATCTGACGAGTCGTCAGTTCTAATGGAAGGGTGATGGGACACGCAGGCATGGCCGCCACCGCCGTCCGGTACCTCAGGTCCGTCGGCGCCGCCACGACCGCCGCACCGGCGGCTCCCTCAGGTCCGCCCGAGGCGCTGCCCCGGCCGGACCTGAGGGCCGTCCGGGACGACGAACGGCCGCCCGTCGCCCCGGGTGAATTTCGGCGCGTGCTGGGGCACTTCGCCAGCGGCGTCACCGTGATCACCGCACGCGACGCGGACGGCCCGACGGGCTTCGCCTGCCAGTCCTTCGCCTCGCTCTCGCTGGACCCGCCGCTGGTGTCCTTCATGGTCGCCCGTACGTCGACGACCTGGCCGCGCATCGCCCGCGCCGGGGTGTTCTGCGTGAACATCCTGGGGGCCGGACAGGGCGCGCTGTGCCGGGGGTTCGCGGTGAGCGGGGCCGACAAGTTCGCGGGCGTGGCCCACGAGGACGCCCCGGCGACCGGGTCACCGCTGCTGGACTCCGTACCCGCCTGGATCGACTGCCGTATCCACGCCGTCCACACCGGCGGCGACCATCTCATCGTGGTCGGCCGGGTGGAGGCCCTGGGGGCGGTGGCGGAGGGCGAACCCCTTCTCTTCCACCGGGGGGCGTTCGGCCGGTTCAGCCACTGACGCAGTGACCGGGACGGTTCGCCGGGTCGGAGATCGCGTCGGGGGCTCCTGGGCCGGCCGACCGGGTCGGGTGCGTCCGGTACGGCCTCAGGGCGCATCTCTCCGGAGTTGGCGAGTTTCCGCGTAGCGTCCGGGCGTGGTGCCCACATGACGCGTGAAGTGCCGATTCAGGTGGGCCTGATCGTGGAATCCGACGGTTGTGGCGACCTGGGCCGGTCGGAGGCCTTGGAGCAGGAGCTTGCGTGCCCGGTCGATGCGTTTGCCGGTGAGGTAGGTGTGCGGTGGCAGGCCGTAGGTCTGCTTGAAGCAGCGGATCAGGTGGGTGGGGTGGGCGTGCAGAGTGGCGGCGGCCTCGTGCAGGGATATACCGGCGGATATCCGGGAGTCCAGTAGTTCGCGCAATCCGGCCGCCAGTCGGTTCGCCTCGCGGCCTGCCGCGAGGGACTGAAGCGCGTCGAGGTGAACGTGGAGGCGTTCACGGATGAAGGAGAGGCGGGACTCGGCTTCGAACTCTTCTCCCGTTCGGCCGAGGGAAACGTGCAGCTGGTGGATCCGGTGGCGCAGCAGTTCATCATCGAGGACCGGGCCGTCCACCGCAGCGCCGGCCAATCGCTGTGGAAGTACGGAGTCATCGAGGTAGAGAACGCGCTTGCGGAAGCCTGCGGCGGTGACCGTCCGGCCGTCGTGGGGGACGCCCGGAGGCAGCAGGAGGACGCCGGCCGCGCCGGTCGCTCCATGGCGGCGGCGGTCGAGCGCGAAGTCGACCGCACCGTCATCGAGGATCATCAGGTCCCACGTGTCGTGGGTGTGGGCCGGATACGCGTGGTCGGTGAAGTGCGCGTGGAAGACCTCCGCGATCCCCGGAACCGACGGCCGCCAGGCGCTGATGGTCGAGCGGGGGCGTTCTGCGGTCATGCCAGGAACGTACAAGACCAGCACAGTCCGAGGACGGCAGGCTCGTACCACCAGCCGGACAGCGGGAGGCAGAAGCTTCCTGAACTACCGGCCCTGAGGAAGGAACGCCGTATGTCCACGTTTCCTGTCGCCGTCAACCTCGCCGACAAGCTTGCGCAGTTCAGCGAGTTGTGGACACAGAAGAAGGTGGCAGACCTCACCCACTACGAGGTCAAGCTGGCGAAGCTGAAGGGGGAGTTCGTCTGGCACAGCCACGAGCACACCGATGAACTGTTCCTGGTCATCAGCGGGCGGCTCACCATCCAGCTCAGGGATGACGATGTGGTACTGGGACCCGGTGAGTTGTTCGTGGTTCCCCGGGGTGTCGAACACTGCCCCGTGGCGGATGAAGAGACAGCCGTCCTGCTGTTCGAACCGGCTGGAACCATCAACACCGGTGACGCTGGAGGGCCGATGACCAAGGCTGCCGAGACCCTCAACTAGCGGCGCGCCGCCGCCGGATCACCAACGACATCAGCGCCGCCACCGCGCACAGCGCCCCCGACGCGTACCAGACCACGTCGTAGCTGCCGAAGACGTCCCGCGCGACCCCGCCGAGGAACGCCACCACGGCCGCGCCCACCTGGTGCGAGGCCAGCACCCAGCCGAAGACGATCGCGCTGTCATCGCCGTACTGCTCCCGGCAGAGCGCCAGCGTCGGCGGGACCGTGGCGACCCAGTCGAGACCGTAGAACACGATGAAGAAGATCATCGGCGGCTGCACCTCGGGCGCCATCAGCATCGGCAGGAACAGCAGGGAGATCCCGCGCAGCGCGTAGTAGACGGCGAGCAGTCGGCGGGCGTCGAAGCGGTCGGTGAGCCAGCCAGAGAAGATCGTGCCGACGACGTCGAAGACCCCGATCACCGCGAGCAGTGAGGCCGCCGCCGTGATCGGCATGCCGTGATCGTGGGCGGAGGGGACGAAGTGGGTGCGGATCAGGCCGTTGGTGGAGGCCCCGCAGATCGCGAAGGTGCCCGCGAGCAGCCAGAACGGGCCGGTGCGGGCCGCGTCGAACAGCACCCGCACCGTCCGGCGCGCGGCACCCCGGGCCGGCGCGGGCTTGGGCACGAAGTCCCCGCCGTACGGGGCGAGCCCCACATCGGCCGGGTGGTCGCGCATCAGCAGCCAGACGAACGGGACGACGACGAGGGCGGCCAGGGCGACGGTGACCGAGGCGGGCCGCCAGCCGTGTGCGTCGACGATCCACGCGCAGAGCGGGAGGAAGACGAGCTGCCCGGAGGCCCCCGCCGCGGTGAGGATGCCGGTGACCAGGCCCCGGCGGGCCACGAACCAGCGGTTGGTGACGGTCGCGGCGAACGCCATCGCCATCGACCCGGTGCCGAGGCCGACCAGCAGGCCCCAATAGATCATCAGCTGCCAGGAGGCGGTCATCCAGACACTGGCGACCGCCCCGGCCGCCACCATGGTGAGCGCGATCGCCACGACCCGCCGGATGCCGAAGCGGTCCATGAGCGCGGCGGCGAACGGCGCGGTCAGCCCGTACAGCGCCATGTCGATGGAGACCGCGAGCCCGATCTCGCCCCGCGACCAGCCGAATTCGGTGTGGAGCGGGTCGATGAGCAGTCCGGGCAGGGAGTTGAACGCCGCGCCGCCGATGATCGTCACGAAGGTGACGGCGGCGACGATCCACGCCCGGTGGATACGCGGGCGTCGACGGCCGGGCGCCTCGCGGGGCGGCCGCCGGTCGTCGTCCCGGGCGGCGCTTTCGATGGTCTCGGTCACGTGGACCAGCTTCTTGGCCTGCGGCTTTCGCTACGAGTGGCCTGAAGGACATGGTTCGCAGAGATCGGGCCACCGCCCGAAGCACGGAAGACCGGCGGCGTTCGGAGGACCGGAGGACCGGAGCCCCGCGCGCAGCTTCGCCGTCGACCGGCGGACCGGGCGGGTCAGGGGACCGGGCGGGTCAGCGGGCCGGTTGGGTCAGCGGCGGGGCCGGGTGGCCCCCACCTGGACGGCCCAGGCCGCCGCCGCGCCCACCGCGTACCAGAGCAGGTCCGGTGCGTTGAAGGTCGAGCCGAGCACCAGCCGGGCCGCCGTGCTGTGCGCCGACAGCTCCGCCGGTACGCCGGTGAGCTGCGCGAACTCCACCGCCCAGCTCACCGCCAGCGCCGTGGCGGCCACCGCGGCCGGCCGCGCGCGGGGCGCGCAGAAGGCGACGAGGGCGCAGAGCAGCACCGTGTAGAGCGCGCTCCCCGCGTACTTGGCGAAGGCGCCGTCCGCCCCGGCGCGCACGGCGAGCCCCGCGGCGACGGTGACGACGGCCGCCCCCGCCGCGACCGCACGCACCGCGAACGCACGGACCGCGTACGGCCGGACCGTGGAATCGCCAACGGGTCCCGCGGGCCGGGCCGGGGTCCTCATACGCTCCCGATCCGCTGGAGCTGCCGGATCGGCCGGGCCACCAACAGCACCGCCACCACCCCTATGTTGATCACGGCCGCCGCCACCAGCAGCTCCGGCGCCCCGACCGCCTCGGCCACCGGGCCCGCCAGGGCGCGGCCCGCCGCGACCATCAGGAGCGAGCCCGCCACATCGTAAGCGTGCAGCCGGTTCAGGGCTTCCGGCGGGACATGCGTCTGGACCGTCGTGGACCACATCACCAGCCAGAACGCGGCCGATCCGCCGGCCAGCAGCTGTCCCGCCGCCAGCACCGGCACCGGCATCCCGAGCGCCAACACCACCAGGCTCACCGCCACCAGCGGCAGCGCCACCGCCCCGGCCGCCAGCGGGTGCGACGGGCGCAGCCGCAGGGCGAGGAGGCCGCCGACGACGCTGCCCGCCCCGTTCACCGCCATCAGCATCCCGTACGCCCCCGAGCCGTGCGCCTCGGTGACCAGGACGGCGGTCAGCGGGAGCATCGGGCCGAGGACGGCGAAGCCGTACACCGTCCAGACCGCGATCACCCCCCACAGCCAGGACCGGGCCCGGAACTCCCGCCACCCGCCGACCAGTTCGGCGGCGAACGTGCCGCGTACCGCGTCGTCGTGCGGGGCCGGGGCCAGCCGCATCAGGAAGAGGCAGGCGCCGGAGACCGCGAAGGTCGCCGCGTTCGCCGCGTAGACGGCCCCGGCGCTGGCGAGGCCGACGAGCGCCCCGGCGAAGGCGGGCCCGGCCATGGTCATCAGCGCCTCGGCGACCCGCAGGACGGCGTTGGCGCGCTGGACGTCGGTGGAGACGCGCGGCACGGTCGAGGCGACCCCGGGCTGGAAGAGCGCCGCGCCGACGCCGGCCACCGAGCTGAGGACGTACACCGCCCACAGCGGCGGGTTGCCGGTCGCGAAGGTCACGGCCAGCACGGAGGCGCCGATCAGCCGCAGCGCGTCGGCGATGATCATCATGCGGCGCGGGGTGAACCGGTCGGCGAGCACCCCGCCGAACAGGACGAACACCGCCAGCGGCCCCATCCAGGCGGCGAGCGCGAAGCCGACCGACGAGGCGGGCCGTCCCGCGCCCAGCAGCCCGGCGGTCAGGGCCACCGGGATCATGCCGTCGCCGAAGAGCGCGACCGTACGGGCCACGAAGAAGTAGCGGAAGTTACGGTTCCAGAGCCCTGCGGGACCGGGGCCGGAGAGACCGGGCGACGGCAGGGGCGGGAGCGGGCCCGGAGGCAGCGGCGGCGGGGACGTTCGGGTGTCACGGTCCGCGTCGGGAATGGACGCGGGCTCTGTCGGCTTCTCCATCACGTCGCTAACCTGTACCAGCTCGTGGTCTATACCACTACAGGAATTTCCTGTGATCTTCGAGGAGGCCGCCGTGCCGCACCGCGTCGTCGTTCTGGCCCTCGACGGGCTGCTCCCCTTCGAACTGGGTATTCCGCAGCGGATCTTCGGCCGCTCCATCGGCACGGACTCGGGCGGCGAGGGCGGCCGAAAGCTCTACGACGTAGTGACCTGCTCCATCCGCCCGCCGGGACCCGTCCGGACCGACGCGGACTTCTCGATCCTCGTGGAGCACGGCCCGGAGGCCCTCGCCACCGCCGACACGGTGGTCGTCCCCGCCTCCTACGAGCTGGGCCCGGTCTTCGAGGAGGGCCGGCTCACCGAGGAGCTGGCCGCCGCGCTCGCCCTCGTCCGGCCCGGCACCCGGATGGTCTCCATCTGCACCGGCAGCTACGTCCTGGCGGCGGCCGGATATCTCGACGGCCGCCCCGCCACCACGCACTGGTCGTCCGCCGACCACTTCCAGCGGACCTTCCCGCAGGTCCGCGTCGACCCGGACGTCCTGTTCATCGACGACGGCGACGTCCTCACCTCCGCCGGGGTCGCCGCCGGGATCGACCTCTGCCTGCACCTCGTGCGGCGCGACCACGGGACGGCCGTGGCCAACGAGATCGCCCGCCGCACGGTCGTGCCCCCGCACCGGGACGGCGGGCAGGCGCAGTACATCCACCGGCCCGTCCCCGAACCGCAGTTCGCGACCACGACCGCCGCCCGGGCCTGGGCACTGGCCCGGCTGGAGCGGCCGATCCTGCTGCGGGACATGGCGGAGCAGGAGGCGATGAGCGTACGGACGTTCACGCGCCGCTTCCGCGAGGAGGTCGGGATCAGCCCCGGCCAGTGGCTCACCCAGCAGCGGGTGGAACGGGCCCGGCAGCTGCTGGAGTCGACGGACCTGTCGATCGACCAGGTGGCCCGGGACGCGGGCTTCGGCACGGCGACCTCGCTGCGCCAGCACCTCCAGGCGGCCCTGGGGGTTCCGCCGACGGTCTACCGGCGTACGTTCCGGTCCTCGGCGGACACCGTTTCCTGAGGCTTCGGGGCTCAGGCCTCAGCCCCGCCGCGCCACCAGGTCGTCCAGTTCGGCCCGGAAGAACAGGGAGGGGTCGAAGGCCATGCCGGTGAAGTGACCGGCCAGCTCCAGGGACAGCACCCCGTGCAGCCGGGTCCAGAACGTGAGGGCCCGGTGGAGGGTCGCGGGCGGAGCCGGGTGGCCGCCGGCCCAGTCGCGGTGGTCCTCCAGGTGGGCGGCGAACGGAGTGGCGGGCGCGTCCGGTTCGAGGGCCGCGCAGGCGGTCAGCAGGTCGGCCATGATCTCCTGCGAGATGCCGGTGATCTCCTCGGGCGCGTGGTAGCCGGGGACGGGGGTGCCGTAGATGAGGAAGTACCGGTGGGGATCCGCCAGGGCCCAGTCGCGCAGGACGTGCGCGAGTCCGGCCAGGTCCGCACCGTCGGCGGCGGCCGCGCGGACGGCGTCGGCGAGGCTGCGGTACGCGTCCCGGATCAGCTCGGTGATCAGCTCGTCACGGCCGGCGAAGTAGCGGTAGAGCGCGGGACCGCTCACGCCCATCTGCTTGGCGATCGCGTTGAGGGAGAGCGCGGAGGCGCCCGCCTCGGCGATCTGCTTCCAGGCGTGTTCCTTGATCTCCGTGCGCACCTGGGCGCGGTAGCGCTCGCGCGGGGTCGTCGCACCGGCCTTCGTGATCTTCTCCGCCATGGTCCGCCGCCTTCCCCGCCGACCTCAAGCTACCTACTCAAAGTTTCGTTAGAAGGTATCACGTCAGCCATTGACCACCCGGCTCGGCGAACTGAGGACTGCCGCCGAGGCCCCGTCGTGCCCCGGCGACCGACCCGGAAGGCTCAGAAGACCAGCACCCCCCGGGCCACCCGCCCGTGGTGCGCGTCGTCGGCCGCCTTGGCGAAGTCCTCCACCGGGTACGTCTCCGTCACCAGCTCGTCCAGCAGGAGCCGGCCCTCCCGGTAGAGGTCCGCGTACAGGGCGATGTCCCGCTGCGGCCGCGAGGACCCGTAGCGGCAGCCGAGGATCGACTTGTCCAGGTACATCGAGGAGACCAGGAACGACGCCTCGGCGCTCGCCGCCGGTACGCCGAGCAGGATCGCCTGGCCGTGCCGGTCGAGCAGGTCGATCGCCTGGCGGATCAGCTCGGTGCGGCCGACGCACTCGAAGGCGTGGTCGGCCCCGTCGGGGAGGATGTCCCGCACCCCTTCGGTGCTCGTCAGGAAGTGCGTGGCGCCGAACTGCCGGGCCACCGCCTCCTTCGCCGGGTTGCTGTCGACGGCGACGACGGTGAGCGCACCGGCCAGCCGGGCCCCCTGGAGCACGTTGAGGCCGATGCCGCCGGTGCCGATGACCACGACGCTGTCGCCCCGGTCGACCTTGGCCCGGTTGAGGACCGCCCCGACGCCGGTGAGCACCCCGCAGCCGATCAGGGCGGCGGAGGTGAGGGGCAGATCGGCCGGGATCTTGACGGCCTGGACGGCGCGCACCACCGTACGTTCCGCGAAAGCGGAGTTGGAGGCGAACTGGAACAGCGGCTTCCCGCCCCGCGAGAACGGCCGGCCCGGACGCCCGATCGCCTTGCGGCACATGGTCGGCCTGCCCCGGTCGCACTGGGCGCAGGCCCCGCAGTTGGCGAGGGTGGACAGCGCGACATGATCACCGGGCCGTACGTGGACGACGCCCGGCCCGACCGCTTCCACCACGCCCGCGCCCTCGTGGCCGAGCACGACGGGGACCGGGAAGGGGATCGTGCCGTCGACCACCGACAGATCGCTGTGGCAGAGTCCGGCGGCGGCGACCGCCACCAGCACCTCCCCGGGGCCCGGGTCGCGTATCTCCAGGTCGTCGACGACCTCGGTCCGTGTGCCGTCGAAGACGACGCCTCTCATCTGGGCTCCCTCGGTAGGCCGAGCACCCGCTCGGCGATGATGTTCCGCTGGATCTCGTCGGAGCCGCCGTAGATGGTGTCGGCCCGGCTGAAGAGGAACAGGTGCTGTGCGGGGTTGAGTTCGTAGGGCCGCTCCGCCGACCAGGGCTCCGGCCCGACGGCCCCGGCCTCCCCTGCCACCTGTACGGCCAGTTCGCCGAGCCGCTGGTGCCAGCCGCCCCACAGCAGCTTCGCCACACTGGGCGCGCCCGGGTCGCCGGTGGAGCCGAGGGTGCGCAGGGCGTGCCGGCGCATGGTGTCCAGCTCGGCCCACTGACGGACGAGCCGGGCCCTGATGTCCGGGTCCTCGGCGGCCCCGCTCGCCACGGCGGCGGCGACCACCCGGTCCAGCTCCTGGGCGAACCCGATCTGCTGGGCGAGGGTGGAGACCCCGCGCTCCAGGGCGAGGAGGCCCATGGCGACCTGCCAGCCGTTGCCCTCGCCGCCGACGACCTCGGTGGCCCGCGCCCCGTCGAGGAACACCTCGTTGAACTCGCTGGTCCCCGTCAGCTGCCGGATCGGCCGGACCTCGATCCTGCCCGGCTGGTCCATCTCCACGAGGAGGAAGGAGAGCCCGTGGTGGCGGGTGGAGCCGGGGTCGGTGCGGGCGAGGACGAAGCACCAGTCGGCGTCCAGGGCCAGCGAGGTCCAGATCTTCTGCCCGGTCACGGTGTACCCGCCGGCCCCGTCCGGTACGGCGGCGGTCCGCACCCCGGCGAGGTCGGAGCCCGCGCCCGGTTCGCTGTACCCCTGGCACCAGAGGGTCTCCCCGCGTGCGACGGGGGGCAGATGGCGGTTCTTCTGCTCCTCGGTGCCGTAGGTGATCAGGGTCGGGGCGAGGAGGTTCTCCCCGATGTGGCCCATCCGGGCGGGTGCTCCGGAGCGGGCGTACTCCTCGGCCCAGACGACCTGTTCGGTGAGGGTGGCGCGGCGGTTGCCGTAGCTCTCGCCGTCCTTGCCGGGCCAGCCGATCCCGATCCAGCCGGCCTTCCCCAACTCGCGTTCCCACGCGCGGGGGTCGGGGGCGGGGGTGTCGGTGAGGTGGCTTCGCAGCCAGGTGCGTGCCCGCGTACGAAAGTCCATGCGTGCCTCCAGAAATCAAGCCTCTCCGGCGATTGAGGAGCGGGGTCCGGGGCCGCGCCCCGGGGGGGGGGGGGGGGGGGGGGGGGGGGGGGGCCCGGGGGGGCCGCGGGCGGGGGGGGGGGGCCCCCCCCGCGGGGGGGGGCCCCCGCCCCGTACGCCGGGGCCGGGGGGCTCAGACGGCCGCCGGCTCCGGCTCGGGAGCGCCCTGGTCCACCGGTT